>JBEKGZ010000039.1:0-12545 GCA_050012535.1 Bathyarchaeia archaeon
AAATTGAATCAAATCGCAACGCCGATCCGGATTTCGCACAATCCACTGATTGCAGGATCGGCTCCGCCGAAACTCGGCCAGCATACGCTTGAGATACTCCGGGGACTTCGATACTCGACGAAGGATGTGGAAAGACTCAAAACAGAAGGAGCGATCTAGGAGGACACATATGCCGAATCGCGTGTGCCGCGCTGTACGTATCGTCCATAAGGTAGAATAGACTCATTGGCCGCCTGACACGAATAGAGGTGAAAGAATCTGGTTGGTCCCCTCTGGTTCGTAGGCTTCGACAGCCTCATGGAACGCTCTTGCCATAGCCTTTCAGGCTCTGAAAGGATACAGGCTGACGAAACAGAGGACACTATGGTACGTCCACTTCAGTTTTGGAGTCTTGTCGGCTGGACTCTTAATCGATTCCCTAGCAGGTTTCATTGGGGTTGCGGCGCGCACGCTCAGAGGAACGATAGCTTTCACGGCGATTGGATACTCGATCTACTTCTTCGCGCAACTCCTCGGATATTCCATTCTCATATACGCCTACGTTTCCCAAACAAGAACGCTGAACATCTCGACATCCCCGGTTCTGCTTGCTTCCCTGTTTGGTTTCGTAACTCTACAAGTGGCGCCGGGCATCGTGGGGAGGCTGTTTGGTCCTCTCGAATATCATCCGGTCTCGGAGATCCTGCTCCTCTTCCTAGTTTTCTACGTCGCCGTCCAAACTGGCACGAACTATTCGGCCACGAAGGACCGGAATGCCTTTCTCGTGTTTCTGGCCTTCCTACTGCTGGCGCTTAGCCACCTTTTGTTCATTCTACAGCTAATTAGTCCACTTCTCTTCGTGATCGGTCATCTATTACAGCTCTCAGGCTTCGTCTCGTTTCTCGCGATGCTTCTCCGGGTGACTCGCAACCAATGACGCAGAAGACTCCAAAGTACCGTTCACAGATGAAGATCTACGTTGACATTATGCGAGTCATCCAGCACGAAGAGAATCATGCGAAACCCACCCGCATATTGTATGGTGCCAACCTGTCCCATGACCGACTTTTGAAACATCTGGATGAACTCAAGACGCTTGGCGTGATAGAGGAAGTTGTCGAGAGCGACGACCGATTCTACAAACTTACGCAGAAAGGAATCGAGTTCCTGAATCAGTTCAGAGCAGTTGAGAGATTCGCGACCGCCTTTGGTTTCGTCATCTGACCTTACTGCGTATTCAGCTTCTGGCTAGGCGGCAGTTGCAGACAAACATCGGGGCCGAGCCCGATGATGTGCTTCGCATTCGGAGGCCTCGTCCTCTCTCGCTGTTTGGTGAGTTCAGAGTAGTCGAAAGTCCTCTTCTATCGTGGTCAGGACGAGATGCGTGTTCATTCGGTCAACAAAGGGCATGGCCAGCATGGTTTTGGTGAACTTTCCCAGCTCATCACGCGTTCGAAACTTTGCAATAACGAAAACGTCCGTCGTTCCAGTGATATCGTAGGCCGCGCAGACATTTGGATGCTTACTGATGGCTTGTTCCATTTCTAGGAATTTGCCTTTGGACACCGTGATTTCAGCAATCGCGGTTAATTGATAACCCAGCTTCTCGTGATCCAGAACGGCCGTGTATCCTTTTACTACCTTGGCCCGTTCCAAGCGTTTGATCCGAGTGAGGACTGTTCCCACCGAGACTTTGCATCGTTGAGCTATCTTTCGACAAGAAACTCTGGAATCGTCACACAGGATTGAGAGTACCCTTCGGTCGAGATCGTCAATATCCAACTGTTCAGGGTCTGTCATGGCTTAAGCTGTCTGCTTGGACAACATTTGGGCTTTTCTAAGACCCACCGAACATTCGTCCAGTGCAATTGGAAGAGACGTTATATTCGTTCGGGCGCATGAGTCATTCTTGGTGCCGTTAATGTCGATAAAGTTCTCTTCAGGCAAGGAATTACCTGTCGAGATGCACAAGACTCGAATGGTGCAGAGAATCTCTCTGGTCCCGGTTGAGGAACGCCTTCGAGCGATAGCGGAGGCCGGCTACAATACGTTCCTGCTCAAGACAAAGGACGTGTTTCTTGACATGCTAACGGACAGTGGCGTAAACGCGATGAGCGATAACCAGTTTGCTGGCATGCTAAACGCCGATGACGCTTACGCCGGCAGCATGACATTCTATGAATTTGCGAAAGCGGTCGAAGATGTCCTTGGATACAAGTACGTAATGAATGTGCACCAAGGCAGAGCCGCTGAGCACCTGCTGGCGAAAGTCTTCGCGAAGTCAGGCGACGCCATCCCGACTAACTACCACTTCACGACCACTAAAGCTCACATTGAACTCATAGGCGCCACATGCCTAGAGATCTACTACGACGACGCCCTGAAGACGGAAAGCTCGAACCTTTTCAAAGGAAACATGGACCCGGACAAACTGAGGAAGGTGATAGAGAAGTACGGGAAGGCGAAAGTTGCGTTTGTCCGAATGGAGGCAACCACAAACCTGATCGGCGGACAACCGTTCTCCATGGCAAATCTCAGACAAATAAGAGAGATCTGTGACAAACACGGCCTACTTCTTATCTTGGACGGCAGTCTGATCTGCGAGAATGCATACCTGATAAGACAACGAGAGAAGGGATACGCGAACAATACAGTTGCCGACATTGTACGAGAGATCTGCAGCCTCGCAGACATATACTACATGAGCGGCAGAAAGAACACATCCGTCAGAGGAGGTATGATGGCTACAAACAACAAGGCACTGTTCGACAAGATCAGACCGTGGCTTCCAGTCTACGAAGGTTTCTACACTTATGGCGGGATGTCCATGCGAGAAATCGGTGCAATGACCGTCGGAATTAGGGAGATGGTTGATCCGGCAGTTGCGGGTTGTTCAGTGGAACAGATCAAGTACTTTGTTGGAAGACTCGTCGAAACGGGAATCCCGGTTGTTACGCCCCCGGGCGGGTTGGCGTGTCACTTGGATGCGATGAAGTTCTTGCCCCAAGTTCCTCAATCCCAATATCCGGCAGGGTCACTGGCAGCCGCTCTCTACATAGCCTCCGGGATAAGGAGCATGGAAAGAGGAACCGTTTCAATGGACAGAGACAGGCAAGGCAAGGAAGTAATGGCTGACATAGAACTCACGAGGATCGCATTGCCAAGAAGGGTCTACACGGTATCGCACATAGAATACGCTATTGACAGGATAAACTGGCTGTACAAACACCGAAGCTTAGTCAAAGGTCTGAAGTTCGTTTTCGAACCACCTGTGCTCAGATTCTTCGACGGAAGGATGGAGCCCATTGACGATTGGGGAAGAAGCCTTGCGAAGGCTTTCAGAGAAGAAATAGGCGCCTCCTGATCCCTCACACCGAACAGGGCTATGCAGATTGATGGTGCATCCGGTACTCTCCACCGGATGCTTGTCGACCTTGCCGGTTACCAGCTCGACTTGTGAGTGGGTTCAATTCTAACGAAAGGTGCCTCTCCTTCTTTCCAGGGATCCGCTCGTACCCAACTGAACCTCTTGTAGAAGAAAGCATATGCTTCTCGAAACTCAGGTCCAGTTTCTAGTGTCGTCGATATCCCTTGGATGAAGACACCGCGTATGCCACGACCGGGCTTGTAGACATCCACCACGAAGGCCACTTTGTTGTTCGTCAGGAGATTGCGGTATTTCCTTGTTACATAGTCGGTGGCAACCAAGAAGCTGCTGCCCCGATAGATGTAGCACACTGGGACAACGTGAGGCGTCCCGTCGGGAGATACCGTCGCTAATCTTCCCAGCTCATTCCTCATCAAGAAACGTTCTTCAGCTTTGCTGAACCTCACCAAACCCATCACATCGGGCGAGAGCGACTAGACGCCTTCGATCTGGTCTCACTACTTGACTGTGACGGACTTCGCTAGGTTTCTTGGCATATCCGGATCATATCCCTTCTCCACAGCCATGTAGTATGCGAAAAGCTGCAGAGGGATGACAAAGAGGATTGGCGATAGGACTTCTCCGATATCCTTGGGAACTTCAATGAAGTCGTCAGCTAACCTCTCGATTTCCTGATCTCCTTCCTCCACGACTGCGATTACAGAGGCTCCTCTTGCTTTCATCTCCATTATGTTTCCGATTACCGTCTTGTGAGTTTCGTCTTTCGGACAAACGATCACGACAGGGAATCCGGGTTCCACCAGGCCTATGGGACCATGTTTGCTTTCCCCTGCGGGCAGCGCTATTGCGGGCACATAGGCTATCTCCATTAGCTTGAGTCGGCCTTCGTATGCGGTGGCGGTGCTTATTCCGCGGCCCAAGAAAAGGAATGCTTTCGCATCTTTGTACTTCTTTGCGACGCGCCTAACTTTTTCCTCTTGTGTCCGAATAATTGTTTCGGCATCATCTGGCAGGCTCTTCAGCCTCTCGCTCAAATAGTCCATTTCATCTTGTGAGACTTTGCCTCTCTTTTTGGCCACTCTCAAAGCTAATTGAGCCAGTACCGAGACCTGAGATGTGAACGTCTTTGTTGCTGCCACTCCAATCTCTGGACCCGATTGCTGATCGATATAGACCCGCGAGACTCGTGTCAAGGTCGAATCAACAACGTTCGTCAGGCCCAAGATTGTTGCTGCTCTCTCCCTTGCTGTCATTATGGCGGCCAGCGTGTCGCTAGTTTCTCCAGATTGGCTTACTGCCAAAATCGTGCTATCAATGCCAATTGACTTTCCGTGCTGTTCGACACATTCTGATGCGATCGCAGGGTAGGTTCCCAAGAAGGCGAGCTTGGAGAACATGTATGAACCAGCCATACATGCGTGGTATGAGGTGCCACAAGCTACAAGGAAGACTTCGCGTGCACGTTCCAAGAAGGTCCCCATCAAATCAAGGTAGTGCTCCTGTAGTCTGAGCGTGTTTCGAAGAGTCTGCGGCTGTTCGTGAATCTCCTTCAGCATGAAATGCGGGTAGCCGCCCTTAACGGCCATTTCGGGGGACCAGTCGATAATCTTCGGCTTGCGCTCAACAATGCTTGAATCAGAGATTTTCCTGATTTCGAAATCCTCTGGCGAAAGCGTGACGAGTTCGCCGTTTTCCACTATGACTGTCTTCTTGGTTAGTGGTAGGAGTGCCGGTATGTCAGATGCACAATAGAGTCCTTCACCTGCTACTCCAATGACGAGGGGACTTTCGTTCCTGGCGCACACGATCTTGTCAGGTTCCTTTGTCGATATAGCGGCGACAGAGTAGGAGCCTTCGAGTTTCTTCACGGCTTCCAAGACTGCATCCGGAAAACTGAGGCCGCCTAGGCTCAAACCATCCTCGATTAGATGGGCTATGATTTCCGTGTCGGTCTTGGACTTGAGAACGTGACCACGCGCCTCTAGTTCCAACCTTAGCTCTGCGAAGTTCTCTATTATACCATTGTGGATCACGGCAATTTGCCCTTTACAATCCAGATGCGGATGCGCGTTGACTTGCAGTGGGGCACCATGCGTAGCCCACCTTGTGTGCCCGATACCAATGTTTCCCGGCAAATCATCTAGATTATGGATCTTGTGAACATCGTCGATCTTCCCTCGATCTTTCTTCACGTAGAGCCTTCCGTCGGATATCGTAGCCTCGCCAACAGAGTCATAGCCTCGATATTCGAGCCTCTTCAAGGCAGCGTGTATAATGGGCGCAGCGTTTCCTTCTCGCAAGGCGCAACCGAAGATGCCGCACATCTTAGAATCTACTCATTGATGATCAGTTTCTCAACTAATAGTTTTTGTTAGTCGAGCGCATCCCCTGATGGTCGATTTCTCTTGCAGGGAGCACGATCTGGGACACCTGCAGAAGGGGCTTCCGTTTCTACTATATTGTCATCGTAGTGCGGCAAGTCTCTCTGCCATGAGCGAAACCTTGTTTCCTAATGCTGTTAGAGTGTTCTTCCCAAGAACGTCTCGTGCAAGCGCATCAGGCTTGCTGTCAGAACAAACCGTTCCTCCAAGATTCGAGGCTGAGTCAGAGTATCCGGCCGTACCTACGACCAGCATATCGTTGAAGAGGAAGAATCTGTGGAGCGCGAATAGAGTTGCTTCGATCCCGTCATTTCTGCCTCCACCTACAGCGATCGCCCCTGCGGGCTTGAACCGCAACGTGCCCTTCAGTTCGCTTCTCGATCCTGATTCATCGTAGAAGGGAAGGAATCTGTCCATGAACACCTTCATGATGCCGGTTACAGAACCATAGTACACGGGACTTGCGAACAAGAATCCGTCTGCAGAGGTCAGCTTCGCATATAGGGGGGTCATGTCATCCTCATGTGCTGGACAGGGAAGTTCTCTCGTTCCCTCTTTCTTGCATCGGTAACAGGCGTTGCACTCAGCTATCTTCAGGTTTGCCAGGTTGACCAATTCGGTCCTGCAGTTTCGGGAACAGGCTCGTAGCGCTTCCTGTAGGCACTGATCCGTGTTGCCCCCTTTGCGAGGACTGCCTGAAACTCCAAGAATCTCAATCATCGTCGAAACCAGCCATCATGTCTTGCCTTCTCTCACTTATGATGATCGCGACAGTACTTGAATCGTGATGGGCACAGAATATCCCGCGGTCTGAGAATCTTTATAGTTCGCGGGATGGCGTGGTGACACGCGTACCGTGATGAGCTCATCGTCTAAGCCTGATTGGGTGAGGGCAAAGGCCCCTCTCGGACTGACTCATGCACGACTCAAGGAACTGATGAAACGGTATTCACTGCACACGGTATGCGAGGAAGCTCACTGCCCGAACGTTGGCGAGTGCTGGGGAGGCGGCACAGCGACTTTCATGATAATGGGTGAACTCTGCACACGCGCTTGCCGATTCTGTAACGTGAAGAGCGGCAGACCGAACGGTGCCCTTGATGCGGAGGAGCCTGCCAACGTTGCACGAGCGGTCAAGGATCTCGAACTGAAATATGTTGTTCTGACTTCCGTTGATCGTGACGATCTGCCCGATGGTGGGGCGGCCCATTTCGCGCAGACGATTTCTATGACAAAGGCTCTCTCTCCGAATGCATGCTTAGAGACGTTGATTCCGGACTTTGGAGGAGACCTCGTGAAACTGCAGACCGTTGTTCAATCAGGCCCTCATGTGATTGGTCACAACGTGGAGACGACGGAGCCGCTGACGCCAAAGGTCAGGGATCCTAGAGCCAGCTATCATCAGTCGCTCAAGGTCCTTGAACGCGTGAAACGACTGAATGGACGAGTCTTCACGAAGTCGTCGCTTATGCTCGGACTAGGCGAGCAGGAAGAGGACGTTCTGCAGACGTTCCGTGACCTTCGAGCTGTCGGAACGGATTTCCTAACACTGGGTCAGTACCTCAGACCTTCACCACGAAATCTTCCCGTGGTGGAATACGTTACACCTGAAAGATTCGGACGTTATCAGAAAGTGGCGGAGGGGTTGGGGTTCCTCTACGTTGCCTCCGGTCCATTAGTCCGGAGTTCATATCGAGCGGGAGAGTACTTTGCGCATAAGATGGTCAGGCCGATTCCCTGAGCACGGACTCTAATGCAAAATAGAAGAAACGCGCGTATCTCAGGTGAACTGACTCATCGGTCTCGGACTCGGAAAACCAGCTATTTTCATTGGCAATAAAGAACGAGTCTCAAACAAGTAATTTTGGGTCTAACCGGGGTCATGGAAGAGCCTTCTAGAATTCGATTACTCTGGGTCGACATCACGTGTGGCAAGTTGTGTTTGTAAGCCTAAGACAAGTCTGGCGTTTCATCAGCCAAGCAAGAACGCGTCAGACTTGACAATGAAATGGATCACTGTTGATAGATGGGGGCGAACTATCGCCCACCAACGATTGGTGAATATGATGTCTTCCTCGCCCGAGATATGGTCAAAAAGGTTTGGCGCAGTAGCCTTGGTCAACGCCTTGATAGCGATCGCTTGGCTTCTGTTCCCTATTGCGCTTGATACTCGAATCTCGCGAATGATTGCAGGGGGTTCGGTGGGAACTTGGGGATTCTTGGGTTTTCTACTGTTCCTCATCGTAGGCGTCTTGGGGTTCGCGACGTTCGCGTCCCTCTACTATGTGATCCCCAAGGCAACCGGAGGAACTGTCAACAATATCCTTGCGTGGCTACATTTGGTGTTACTTGAAGTCGGCACAGTTGTAGGAACAGGGCTGCTCGGATATGCAGGCTACGTTGGCGGGACAACTATGTTAGATGAGATAGCGAAAGGGACAGCAGCAAAAGACATCCCGGGTATCGTTCATCCGAAGATCAATTTCGTGGTACAGCCAATTGGCATCCTGGCGCTAGTAGCAGCCTTGGGCGTATTTCTAGGAGTCATTGCCTTATTCCTAGCCTACAGGAAATCAGGTCAAAGCTGAGCACTTGGCCATTGAGCTTCTTCGACCTTGCGTATGAGGATGACCAAGTACCTCCTTGGGACATAGGTCGCCCACAGGGGGAGATAGTGCACTTAGCAAAAGCGAAGCAATTCTCAGAATCCGTTCTCGACCTAGGATGCGGCACCGGGGAGAACGCCCTCTATCTCGCCAGCCTTGGATATGAAACATGGGGTGTCGATTCATCACCCAAGGCGATCGCCAAAGCGAAGAAGAAAGCTCAGGAACGCCGCCTCAAAGTGAGATTTCTCGTTCGGGACGCGCTTGAACTCGAGGATCTCGGAAGAACCTTCGACAACGTCATAGATACAGGCCTGTTCCACATCTTCTCCGATGAAGAGCGCCCTCTATACGTTCTCACGATTGCGTCTGTGCTTCGTTTCGGCGGCAGATACTACATGCTGTGTTTCAGCGACCACGAAACTGATTTACTAGGACCAAGACACGTGACCCGAGGAGAGATCAGAGCAACCTTCAGGGAAGGTTGGAAGATCAATTACATACGAGCAGCACGTTTTGAAGACAACATTCACGCGGATGGAGCCAACGCGTGGCTCTCATCAATAACGCGAGAGCAAATCGGAGAGATTCGCTCAGGGACGAAACTGACAGATGAATGAAGCCCAGATGGTCTGAATATTGAACGAGATCTCACAAGCAACGACGAAGATAAACTGGTTTGAGTACGGCCCGGAAGCTTTCGAGAAAGCAAAGACCGAAAACAAACCGGTGCTTCTCGCGATCAGCGCGGTTTGGTGCCATTGGTGCCACGTCCAGGACAAAACGACCTATTCAGACCCCGGAGTAATACGAACCATCAACCGAGACTACGTTCCGATAAGGGTGGATAATGATCGACGTCCTGACATCAATAGAAGATACAACATGGGTGGGTGGCCAACCACGGCCTTCCTCACGCCGACAGGCGATGTCATAACCGGAGGAACATACATACCGCCAGACCAGATGAAAACGATCCTCCGCGATGTCAAACAACACTACCTGCACAACAAGTTGGCCTATGCAAGAAAGCCGATTGAGCAGGCTGCTGATTCATTAGCCATCGAGCTCTCGAACGAGCTCATCGACAATATTCTGGGTTCTCTTGTTGCCAATTTCGATCCACTTTATGGGGGCTTCGGCGATGAGCCAAAGTTCCCGCATGCTGATGCACTAGAGTTGGCTCTGGCCCAACACTGGCATAGCGGCGACAAAGGATTACGGACCATCGTAACGAAGACTCTTGACCGCATGGCCAACGGAGGAATCTACGATAGCATCGAAGGCGGGTTCTTCCGCTACTCAACCAGTCGTGATTGGAAGATCCCACATTACGAGAAGATGTGCGAGGACAACGCTAGGTTACTTGCTGTCTACCTCCATGCTTACCAAGCCACAGGCAGAGAAGAGTACAGAAAAATCGCGGGCGAAATTGTCACCTACGTGAACACGACGCTCACTGACCAGCAGGCAGGAGGCTTCTATGGAAGTCAGGATGCTGATGAAGAGTACTACAGGCTTTCCAGAAGCAATCGCGCAAACGCAAAGGCCCCACACGTCGATAGAACCATCTACACCAACTGGAACGGATTGATGATCCACGCATATTTGGAGGCGGCTCAACTATTAGACGATCGAACTCTGACCGCGTTCGCTCTGAAGTCAATGGAGAGAATCATTGACGAATCCGTCGATCATGATACGGGCGCCATATGTCATTACGTGCCGGATGAGAAAACGCGCTTGAGCGGCCTTCTCGTCGATCAGGTTGCTTTCAGCCACGCGTTGATCAAAGCACATGAAACCACCGGGGATAAGAAGTATCTCGAGCGTGCTCAGAGGCTGATCCGGTACATGGACGCAACACTTCTCGACGCGAGGAATGGAGGATACTACGACACTGTTTCGAGCCCTGGCTCGCCCGGATACTTGAATCGGCCTCAGAAGCCGTTAGATGAGAACAGCTTAGCCAGCATACTTCTGATGAAGCTCTATCATGTTACTGGAGACGAAACATACCATGAGAGAGCCAAATCAACACTCAAGATGCTGAGCGCGGAATACACGAGACACGGTTACATGGCATCAACGTATGGGCTGGCGCTCGATCTCTTTCTCAACGAACCAACGCGCATTGCCATAGTTGGCCCGCTGCAAGAACCAAGAAGTCGTCAGCTGCTTGAAACGAGCCTTCGAGCATATGATCCGCGAAAGATAGTGATCCCTCTAGATCCAGAGACAGATCGTGAACGTCTGAACAGACTAGGATTCACTGCCGAACCACAGCCGCGCGCCTATGTTTGCATTGGAAAGACGTGCTACCCACCGACAAATGATCCAGAGGAAATCCTTCAGCAACTATCTCGATATGGGCGAAGTGGCGCCGAACATGAGGACAGCCATCAAATCTGACGCGATATCGTTTAATGCAAACAGTCTCATAAGGGCAGAGATGGTTTGTTGCTCAGATGAAGAAGCTGGACCTTAAGAAGGAATTGAGGTATCTTTATGCTCCGTCTGCTCGCAAAGTCGAGATCGTAGATGTGCCCAACTTCAATTTCGCGATGATCGACGGCGAGATACGACCCGATGAAACACCTGGAACATCTCAGGAATACCAGAATGCGATCGGCGCACTGTATGGCGCCTCGTTCACTCTGAAGTTCATGTCGAGACTACGCAAGAAGAACCCCATCGACTATCCAGTGATGGCGCTGGAAGGGCTCTGGTGGACTGAATCGGGAGAATTCGATTTCAACAGGAAGGAACCGTGGAAATGGACCATGATGGTCATGCAGCCCCAGCACATCACTAGGGAAATGTTTCAAGATGCACTAGAGCAAGTCAGAAAGAAGAGGGAAAATCCAGCTCTGCCCAAGATCCGGCTTGAGAGCTTTCATGAGGGACTCTCGATGCAGATCATGCACATCGGACCCTATTCTGAAGAAACACGCACCATTGTGAAGATGCATGAATTTGCTCGCGAGAACGGATTTAGTGTGAATGGAAAACACCACGAGATCTACCTGGGAGACCCGCGGCGAGCCAAGCCTGAGAAGTTGAGAACTATACTGCGTCACCCGATATCTAGGAACAAATGAACCAGAGCGTGAGCTTTCTTGGTTCGTGTGGATGCCAAATGCCAGCGAGTTATTCTTCAATCAATTCGAGCCAGTTTCCGTCTGGATCCTTGATGAATGCTATCTCGTGAGCTCCGCCGCTCAGTTTGAAGGGTTCCATGGCTATCGTTGTGCCATGTGATCGGAGCCTCTCAATTGTGCCTTTGAGATCCTTGACTCCAAATGCGACATGATCGAAATTGTCTCCTTCGACGAGCTGCTTCTTGTCACGCCAATGAGTCAACTCAATTGCGTTTCCGTACGGGTCTTCCACGAAAGCGATCTCAGCATTGTTCTCTTTGATCTCAACCCTACGCGTCAGTTTAAGCTCCAGACGGTCACGGTAAAACGCGATCGACTTATCCATATCCATCACATTCAGGCAGGTGTGCATTATGCGCAAACATGTCACCAACCTAATTCAACGAGGGCAGTTGCATAATTGCATTTTGAATGATGGATCGCTCTGGCTCGACCATCACGTGCATGGACTCGACGCTCGACTGCCCACGGATCCTGAGTTCTGTCACTGAAGTTATAGTTCGCTGACAAGGCGGGAGACCCTTTCAAGCGAAGCCTCGTAGCTTGGGGTATAGGGTAGGCTGAATACGAAGTAGCTAACTCCCGCCTCTACGTAGTTGCTTATCCTTCTCTTCGCCGTCTCAGCGTCCCCGATGATCGCCCATTTCTTGATCTCGTCGAGTGTTTCACCGGTTTGCTCGCTAAGAAAGGTTGCTGACCGCTCGGCTTCTGCGACTGTACCATCGACTACCAGATATATGTGAGCAGCCGTCATGGGCTTCTTGCCTGTTTTCACCAATCGCATGAGCTCCGCTCTTCTTTTACTGATCTCTTCCACACTCGGATCTGTAGGGAACCAAGCATCATATCCGGTAGCCCGGCGAATCGCCGAGTGAGAGTTGCCTCCAATCCAAATTGGTGGAGGTTGCTTAGGGATCGTTCCGATCTTGGCATTCTTTACCGTGAAGTCTGTTCCCTTGAAATTGAGCGGTTCCCCTTTCCAGAATCCACGAATGATCTCTAGGCATTGGTCTGTTAGGGTACCTCTTCT
>JBEKGZ010000040.1:0-12315 GCA_050012535.1 Bathyarchaeia archaeon
ACCCCCCAATCAAGAAGGAGTCTCCAATAGGAAATCACTACGGAGAGAATTGAACCGAATTCGAGCGATAGTTCGAAGCTTTTGACAAAATTAGTCTGCGCAACATTCAAGATGACTGCCGCCAGAATTATGTGGCCAGTTGAGGAGACCGGCAGGAACTCGGTTGCTCCTTCTATGATTGCTAGGATGATGGCACTGATTATGTCCATGACTACCCAGAATCCTTCAACTTCATCTCTTTAATGCGAGGAACCGGGCTCGTTAGGATCTCACGCTTCTTAGCCTTATGGTGATGATGACCACCTTACAAGGAAGGAGTTGGTGAGCAGAGCGCCTGAGTTTTCTGTCCTTCTCTGTTCCGGAAGTCGCCAAGCCTCATATGCGACCTTGTGGCCATGCTCTATGTTCCAAGTTGGGCTTATGAGGAAGAAAGAAGGCATCTAAGTCTCTGGTGTCGAGTGGTTTGTACTTGCGAACGCTATGAATCCGAAATCCTTAGGGGAGTTTCTTGGGTAGCACGGAAGGAATCGAGTCTGCTGAAGAAGCAGAGAGGATTGTAAGAAGCGCCGGGGACTGCGGGGTGACTTTGAGGCTGATCGGAGGATTGGCGATTCGGTTTCACTGTCACGGACTACACAGCACACATCTGCGGGAATATCATGACATAGATTTGTTTGGGTTGGGAAAACAGAAGAACGTTGATGTGTTCCTTGACAAGTTCGAGATGGAACACACCTTGGACTTTAGACGGCGTCTAACGCTGGATGATTTAACGATACCGATCACCGATCTTTTGCTGACCAAACTTCAAAACGTGAAACTTGAGGCAAAGGATGCGAAGGACGTGGTGGCGATTCTGGAAGATCATGAACTCGGACACAGGGACGACCGAGAGATCATAAACTTGGACTACCTAGCAAACCTGTGTGCGCGAAACTGGGGTCTGTACAGGACAATTATGGGCAGTCTCGACAAGATCAGGAGATTCGTCGACGAAGATGCACCCAGCACCGCCGGAGTGAAGGACTTGACTCGGAAAGTCGAGACTATCCGTAGCTCCCTCGTGACTGAAAAGAAAGGGCTCAGATGGACGGCTAGGAGTCTGATTGGTGAGAGAGTCAAGTGGTACAAGGAAGTTGAAGTGGGCCAAGGTGAAGCCTATTGAATCCTATTGCGGTGACAGGTATGGTTCGTTCTAGCCAACGGCAAATCCGCCTGCGATGAACGCGATAAGCCCTAGGAGCATCCAGAGCAAGGCCTGGTTCTTGGATCTTACCGCATTCTTCGGCGAATGGTCCATGACGATTGAGTATGCCGAATACAAGAAACCTAGGTCACAGGCCAGAACTATTGGCACGTATGGCCAAGAAACCATCCTCAGCACGATGGGAATCGCGCTCAGAAGAACCGCCACGACAAAGAAGAGTGCGCCAGTCTTCGAAGCAGTGCCAAGTCCCTTTGAGACTGCAAGCGTCCTGACACTTCGCTTGGAGTCTCCCACAACGTCAGCCATGCCCTTGACGACTTCGCGACCCATTCCCGCCAGAAACGCGATCAACGCAAACACGTACAGGATGCTACTGATGCCTCCTACAGCTCCGCCAAAGATGAATGGTATTGCAAGGTTGGCGCTGACGGCAGCATTTCCTGGAAGGCCGGTCTTTTTTCCGAACCTGTTGTAATAGAACATGAGCGTCACTGCCAAGATCGCAATGAGAAGGTTGACAGCGCTCAACGCAAATGCAAGAGATAGGCCTACGCCGAGTGTGAGCGCAGCGAAAGCTGCGGCTTCAGTTTTGGATACGCGCCCTGAGGGGATAGGTCTGCTTGGGGTGTTTATCTGGTCGATCTCCGTGTCGAGGATATCGTTCACCGCCATTGAACCGGCAACGAGGGTGAAACCTACAAGGAACCCGATCACTGCGGAATATACTGGCATCGCTGGACCCAGCGTCATGAATTCGCCTACAAGGACAGCAAGGCCCATCATGAAGCAATTCGGGACTCTAGCGATCTCAAAGAGACCGGACGTCTTGCCACCTCTTGAGGACGCACTAGTCTGCATGACATTCCCCTAGGATCCCATCGTTGTTAGGAACATGTCCTTAGGTAAACACGTGTTGGCGGGGGCACTTTTAATAACGATTCTCTGTTCTGAGTGTACGGCAGCTTAGTGAGGAATGTCTCATATGCTAGGCAGGGTCGAGCAATACCTGATCGATAGCATCAACAAACAAGGCGCAATTCACCTGACGTTGCTCGATCCCGAGAAAGTGACCAGATCATCCGCCAAGGCCTTGGCAAAGGCGATAGAAAAGAGCGGCTCCGCGGCGATCATGATTGGAGGCTCAACTGCCGTATCGGTCTATCATACCGACGAGGTCATCAGTGCAATAAAGAAGCAGACCAAGCTTCCGGTCATAATCTTCCCGAATGATCTTGTCGGAATAAGCAGAGAGGCCGACGCGATCTTTTTCATGAGCCTCATGAATTCTATGAATCCATACTACATAACGCATGCACAGGCTCTCGGCGCACCTCTCGTGAAACGCTACGGCCTTGAACCGATCCCTATGGGTTACGTTATCGTCGGCGACAGAGGTGCTGCAGCAGCATTCGTGGGCCAAGCCAATCCAATCCCCTTCGAGAAGCCATCGCTGGCCGTAATCTATGGCATGGCAGCTCAGTTCATGGGCAAACGCTTCTTCTATCTAGAGGCAGGTTCCGGTGTCGAACGACCGATCTCGCTCGAGATGGTGGCCGCTGTAAGCGAGCACATCGAGATCCCACTGGTTGTGGGCGGAGGCATTCGATCTCCCAAAGTCGCAAGACAGATCGTGAAGGCTGGGGCAAGGGTCATCGTCACAGGCACTCTGGTCGAGAAAGCCTCACCTGAAGTCCTGCGCCGAGTTGTACGCAGCATAATGAAGGCTGCTTGAAGGACACGGGGCTCTCTAGTGTCCAGCGACAACTATCTGCGCATCAAGAAGGCTACGCCGTACTATAACGCCATTCGGCGCATTGCTTTCCCCTCAACCAGTATCATACTCGTCTCGCTGTTCGTCCTAGACCTACTTGGGACCACAGTTGCGTTCTCAATAGGCGACCCCACACGGCTCGGGTTCGTCAGGGGCCTGTCAGCAGGCCTGCTCGTGTTTCTTGTCCCAACTCTTCTCTCCGCTCTCTTCTCGTCTCGTTTCGTCGTCAACGGAGACCCGCTGTTCTTTCCGAGACGCGTTCTGGCGTTGTCCCTCTTCGGCAGCATTGTGTGGATCATTGTGATCGTTATCGGTGCGGGGGTGAGCAAGTTCTTCGGAGTCTTCTCGTTTCCTTTGAGCGCTTTCTGCCTGGGCCTATTTGTCATGTTGCCGCTGCGGTCGATAGCTGTGTTCTCAATGTCGACTGTCAGCTTGGCGAGACGTGTGGTGCTTGCAGTCTCTGATCCCTTGGCATGTTCGGTCGGTCTGGCGTTTGTTCTCACTACCTTTCCTTCTGGTCTCGTTGTGAGTCTCGTCTTGGCGGTTGCTGTGTCGTTTGTGTTCTCCTTTGCCTTCTTGATTTACGTTGAGAGGCGAGGAATCCGTACGCTCGGTGTTTCGCCATTGCTCGTGTTCAGGGCTTTCCTGAGAGACTGGCTGGATGGAGATTTCTCTAGGTTCGAGAACTACTTGCAAGTCTTTGGCGTCAATAGCTCGATCAATCTGTCCATTCTGACATTTAGATCAAGGACCTCTGGAAAGGTGAAGGGGACCTTGATCGTGCCAGACTTCCATCCAGGTCCCTTTCTGAACATCGGAAGCAGTGCACTTCCGTACATGATTAAGCGTGTCGTCGAGTCGACGGTCGGAGGTGTTGCTGCCGTTGCACACGGAGTCTCAGGGCACGAGCGCAATCTCGTCAGTCAGCAAGAGAGCGCCAAAGTCATCGACAAGATTCAATCAATGTTGGCTCACACGCCATCAAGTTCAGGCGTCGGTCCAATTCTCCGGTCCGCGGCTGGAAGTGCAACTGCAACCTGTCAGGTCTTCGGCAAGTCAGCGCTGGTGACAATGACGACTGCGCCGCACGATACCGAGGACATAGATTTTGAGATTGGCGAGCTACTGCGCAAGAGTGCAAGGCACCTTTTCAAAGACGTAGCACTTGTTGATGCACACAATAGCTTGGGTCACGTGACTGTAATGACCCAGGACAAGCTCAACGATCTTGCTCAGGCAGCCAAGCTCGCGGTGAAGTCGACGAGAGGCGTGAAGTTGCGTTCTGCTTCCGTGGGCGTGGCCCATATCATGTTAACAGAGGTATCCTTGAAGGAAGGTATGGGTCCTGGAGGGATCGATGTCTTCTGGATCGAGATGGGCGGCAAATCCTTTGCGTACGTCATCTTTGACAGCAATAACATGGCTTCGGGTCTGAGAGAGAGAATACTCAGTAGCCTGAAGCAGATGGGCGTCGCTGATGGGGAGGTAATGACTTCGGACACTCACATGGTCAACGGGATAGCCTCTTCGAGATTTGGTTACCACCCGATAGGAGAAGCAACTGATCCAGAAGGCATAGTCGCTTCTGTGCGGGCGGCTGCAGATGAGGCTAGGAAGAACATCGAGCCAGTGGAAGCATCGTTTAGTTGTTCTGAAGTTCAAGTGAAAACACTGGGATTATCATCTTTCAGCCAGTTGATGCGCTTCGTCCTTAGAACCGCAAGGCTCACATTTGCGACGCTCTTTCCAGTAGTACTTGTGGCTGCGATCGTATCATTAGTATTCCTGGTCTAGGTCGAGTCTCCTTGCCTCAAGAATTCCACTACATGCAACTTCCACGGGAAGTGATAGTGGGCGACGACGTGCTCGGCAAGGTAGGGGAAACGTGTAGTCGACTGGGTTTCTCGGGATCCGTGCTTATTGTGACGGATTCCGTTGTCCAATCGATAGGCGCGGCACCCGTACGCGAGTCGTTGAAGAGTTCCGGATTCAAGGTCCAGGAAGTGCTCGTGGAAGCCTCATCGCTCCCCCAGGTCCGTCAGGTTGAACGAGAGATCGAGAAGTTCAAGCCCAGCGTTGTGGCCGGTGTCGGCGGAGGAAGAGACATCGATGTCGCAAAACTTAGCTCCGCCAACAAGGGCATACCATTTCTGAGTATTCCGACGGCTGCGTCTCACGACGGAATCGCTAGCCCGGTCGTCTCAATGAAAGGATACAGCAAACCTTACTCTTTCATGGCACAGGCACCCATTGCTATATTGGCCGACGTGGGCGTCATAGGTCGTGCACCATTTCGAATGCTCGCGAGCGGTTGCGGCGATGTCGTGGGCAAGTACACGTCTGTCAGGGACTGGAGGCTCGCACACCGAATAAAGAACGAATACTACGGCGATTACGCCGCAGACTTGGCGCTGATGAGTGCGAGGCTTGTGATGAGAAACGCACATATCATGAAAGCCATGAGCGAGACAGGAATCAGGACAGTTGTTGAGGCGCTTGTCAGCTGCGGCGTCGCGATGAGCATCGCCGGCAGTAGTAGACCTTGCAGCGGTGCCGAGCATCTGTTTAGTCACGCACTCGATGTGACCGCACCGCACCCGGCCCTTCACGGAGAACAGGTCGGTGTCGGAACGATCATGTGCGCGTACCTCCACGGAGCAAACTGGCAGCTCATTCGAGATGTCCTGCGCAGAATCGGGGCTCCGACATGTGCGCGTGAACTTGGAATCGATGACAAGTATGTAATCAAAGCGTTGACGATTGCGCACAAGATAAGGCCGGATCGTTACACGATTTTAGGCGAGAAAGGTCTTACAAAGGAAGCTGCAGAGCGTGTCGCGGAAGTGACTGGCGTAGTCGAGTAGGCTTGGCGGACAAAGTGACATCCTCAGAAGCACTGCAGCTCGAAGCTAGGAAAGCCGCACTGCTGAATGCCATTAGGCACGGAGGCAAAGCCGAGACTGGAGCAGTCATCGGAAGACTTCTCGGCGCTCATCCAGAGCTGAGGCAGAAAGCAGCAGAGGTCCGCACGCTAGTCGCTGGGGTCTTAGATCAAGTTAACACGATGAGCCTCGCTGATCAAGAGAAGGTCATACAGCAGAACTGGCCGGAGGAGCTGGCGAAGGAGAAACCGAAAACAGAGCGAGGCCTTCCACCGCTGGCGAACGTTGACAAGTACCCTAAGATCGTGACGCGGTTCTCGCCGAATCCGGATTCGGTCTTGCATCTGGGAAACGCACGAGCGGTCATTCTCAGTCATGACTATGCCCGGAAGTACAGTGGGAAATTCATTCTACGTTTTGAGGATACAGACCCTCGACTGAAGAAGGCTGCTTTGCAGTTCTACGATCTAATACGCACGGATCTGAGATGGCTCGAATGCGCTTGGGACGAGGAGTACTGTCAGAGCGACCGCTTGGAGCTGTACTACCAATATGCGGAAGAGCTGATCCGGAAAGGAGACGCATACGTCTGCGAATGTGCCTCTGAGGATTTCAAGCAGCTCATCGAGTCAGGAAGAGCTTGTCCCTGTCGTGCGCTCACTCCAGAAGAGAATCTAACTCGTTGGAAAGGAATGCTCGAAGGCGAGTATGATGAGGGCGAGGTGGTTCTTCGCGTCAAGACAGAGCTGGATCATCCGAACCCGGCCGTGCGGGATTGGCCTGCGCTACGCGTCATAGATCCGGTGAAGTATCCCCATCCTCGTGTCGGTAGCAAGTACCGCGTGTGGCCGCTGTACAACATGGCGTGTGGGGTCGACGATCACTTGATGGGTATCTCACATGTGATTCGAGGCAAAGAGCATCTGACGAACATGGAACGTCAGAAATACCTGTACAAGCACTTGGGCTGGACATATCCGGATGCAATACACTACGGCCGCTTGCACCTCGTCGGAATGGATCTCAGCAAATCGAAGATGATGCGTGCACTTGAAGAGGGTACGTACAGCGACTTGAGTGATCCTCGGCTTGGAACCTTGATGGCTCTGAGACGGCGAGGCATCACTCCTCAAGCCATCAGAGGCGTCGTGTACGAAGTTGGACCACGCCCGGTAGATGCCACGATAAGCTGGGAGAACGTCTACGCCGCGAACCGTAAGATCATCGACCCAACCGCTCGCAGGTTCTTCTTTATCGACAGACCGGTCGTCGCCACAATATCCGGTGTAAAGAGTAGCCGAACAGTCAAGATTCCAGCTCATCCCGAGCATCCGGAGATGGGTGCGAGGGAACTCACAATTGTTGCGCAGGATGGCACGTGTCACCTCCTTCTCTCCAAAGCGGATCTAGGCAATCTGAAACCTGGGACTGTAGTAAGGCTCATGGAGCTATTCAACATGAAAATCGTTCAAGCGTCTGAATCAGTTACGGCTGAGTTTCACAGTGAAACGTACGCCGAAGCAAGGAAGGTGAACGCGCCGCTAGTCCATTGGTTACCGGAGGAGCACAACTGCAAAGCTACGGTTGTTATGCCGACGGCTGAGAGGATCGACGGCTTGGGCGAACCTGACTTGACACAATGCCATGTGGATGAGGTGATCCAGTTAGTCAGGTTTGGTTTCGGCAGAGTCGATGCGGTAGCCCAAGATTCCATCGGGATCTATTTTGCTCATCAATAAGGTAAGGTAACCCCGGCATCTGAATGCGTAAGAAGGAATTCATCAATATACCACAAGTGCTTCTATCGGAAGACAGTTGACAGGCGATGCCGTTCACTTACACTGGCATAAGGGTCCGAGATCTTAGACGATCGCTGGCATTCTACACGAAAGTGATGCGACTGAAGAAGGCAGGCCGTGGAAAGATGAAGGCGGGAGGAATATTCGTGCAACTCAGAGATCCGCGGTCCCGTCAAGTACTTGAGCTGAATTACTACCCGCCTAGAGCGAAGTACCATGAACGATTCAGGAGCGGCTCCGAACTCGACCACTTGGCGTTCTGGGAGCGGGATGTCGACGGAAAGTATGAGGAAATGTTGGCTAATGGCGCCACGAAAGCGGTGGAACCTTTCTCAGAGGGCGGCTATAGACTGGCCTTCGTGAAAGATCCCGATGGGATCTGGATCGAGCTTCTGGGTAGAGAGAGAAGGGCGAGACGAAGGGGCAGCTGAGACTTTTGCCTTCAATATCAGACGATGCGGCGATAATATCGACGATAGGTGTGATTCTCGGAGTGGTTTTCGTGGTCATCCAGCTGAGGCATATGGAGATGCACAGAAATCTTGACGTCTCCATGAAACTGTTCGAATGGGCGGAAGGGGACCGACTCCACAAGGCACTCAGATGGATCGAGAATGAATTCCGATTCCAAGACTACGACAAGTACAAAGATCAGGAAGCGACCAGTTTCGAAGCGAGTGAATACCCTCATGAGGTCACTTCCTTCTTCGAGCAAATTGGGTTCTTAGTGGAGAAGAGGTTTGTCGATCTAGCCATCATAGACGACCGGCTTGGATCACATATAGTCTCGAATTGGAAGAAACTCGAACCGTGGGTCATGGCTGTAAGAAAGGAGAAGGAGAACAACGAGTTCGCGCGGCACTTTCAGAGACTCTATGAAAGAACCGTAGAGTACATGAAAAAGAACTGACGACATAGTTGGCTAGGCAGAATGATCAGGACGGTAGGACCAGAGTGAAATTCGAATGATCAGCCGAATTGACTCCTTGAGTGTCAACGAACTCCTTACTCAGCCCATCATAGTGTCGCCCACGGAACATATCCACAAGGCGATCGGCCTCATGAGGAGAACGAAGAGTTACGAATTATTCGTCATGGAGCAGGGCGAAGACACAGGTACGAGGTTGAAGTCGAGTTGGTCACTCCTAGGAAGACGACTTCATTCGGCGCGTTAGGATGGAGCCTCCCGGAGGTATTCGACGAGCTCTCCAACAAGATGAAGCGAGTCACGACGAAGAAGCGAGAGCGGCCGAGAAGAAGGCTCGACTGAGCTGTGATCATCAAAAGTGCGAAGACGAACGTCCGAGCGAATTCTATCTCTCCTTGATCAGTACATCCGAGCCCTGCAATTTCACCTCATAGGTAGGTTCGTCGCTCTTAGGCGGTGAAGCGATGACCTTGCCTGTCGTGAGGTCAAATCGCCCCTCGTGACAGGGGCATATGACAGTAGTGCCCTCGATCGTTCCCTCGCTCAAGGAACAATGCCTGTGTGTACACGAGTCACCCATTGCGTAGATCTGGCCGGACAGATTCGCCACGAGCACGTCCTTGTCGTGCACTTGAACTTTCTTCATTGATCCGGCAGGAAAATCGTTCAAGGAACCAACCTTGACGAAAGCATCACTCATTCAGAGCATCTCCGTCGATTTCCTAGCCAGATTGAGAGCCACTTATGTTTTGCGAACCTCAAGATACCGAATTGCTAGGTCGGCACGATCTCGCCATATACACCTTTGAATTCGTCAGCCAACTGCAGCGCTTTCGCGAAGTCTGGCGATGTTTCGCCTACCGCCAGCTCCCTTGTCACACCTATGACGGGGAGAGCCAGCTCGTTCTCTCTTTCGATGTGTGGGTGGAGAACCTCCGCAACACGTCTCGCCGCCCCGCCTACCTTGCCCTGTATTTTCGTTCCCTTTGCCAACTCGGTATGAAGCTCTTCGTGCTCCTCACTCATGGCGTCAGGAATTCCAAGAGGCATAGTTAGTCCACACAAGCAGGCGTGAAGCAAATCGCGCTTAAGATTTTGGAACTAACGGCTAAGTCAACTCGCTAGCCATTGGCAGCTCTGCCGTTATCACTACCGGAGACGCTATACTGCACCCGAGTTGTCGCTGATCTACAACATATATTCCGGTCTGCCGAGGATTTGGTGGGCGTTAAGAAACTGAGCAAGATTAAGTTCGGCGCAGTGCTGAACGAGGCTCCTCAGATGTCCGCCTCCCCAGACTACTGGGGACTGGCAGAACTGTTTCGTGCCTGTGAGAGCGCGGGCTTCGACTCAGCTTGGTTAATGGATCACCTCACTTGGGGACCAAACTCCGCGGTATTCGAATGCTGGACGACGCTTTCGGCTCTATCGCGTGAAACCTCAAGAATCCATCTCGGGGCCTTCTTCCTCTGCAACGGCTACCGAAACCCAGCGCTCGTTGCCAAGATGGCGGCCACATTAGACGCAATATCCGCAGGCCGCCTTGAATTAGGGATTGGAGCCGGATGGAAGGAGGATGAATACAGATCCTACGGCTATCCCTTCGGCTCGGCAGCGGAGAGAATACGGCGCCTAGGTGAGGCGGCTGCAATAATCAAGCTGATGTGGAGCGGGAGACCAGTCACGTTCCAAGGGAGGTATTACAATGTCATGGAGGCCGTGTGCCGACCGGAACCAGTGCAGCTTAGGGGGCCGCCTCTCTGGATAGGGGGAGGTGGGGAAGCGCTAACTCTCAAAGTGGTTGCCAAGTACGCAGACGCCTGCAACTTCTCAGGGTTATCCACAGGCCTCCAAACGTTCCAGAAGAAGCTGGCTGCCTTGGAGAGGCACTGCCAATCTGTCGGAAGGAGAATCGACGACATCGTGAAGTCCGTAACGCTTGAGCTGATACTCGGGAAAAACGAGGAGGAAGCCCATCGAAAAGAACGAGAAGCCCCTCCAAGTTTGGCACCTGAGGAACGTTTCGTCGGTACCCCTTCGGACTGCATCTCCTTCCTTCAGCGATTCATCGACTCCGGTGCATCCTACTTCATGTTACACATCGAGGATCTATTGCCGAGCCTAGACCTCTTCGAGAACGAAGTCCTGCCGTCCTTCAAACGAGCGTGATGATCCTTTAGGAATGCCGGCGATTTGTGCGTTCCTAAGCTGGACCGAGAGGCAGTCTGTCTACCCCGTGCTTTTTCATGATCTTTCTCGTCACATCATCCAGACTTCGTTCAGCATCTGCTGGGAGTGGTTCGGGCTTATGTTCTCTGAGTATTCTTTGAGCTATCTCTCGGGCTCTCTGGACCGTATCCTTTGATCCCAGCTTCTTCCATACGCTTAGCTCCTGTCTGTCGACCAAGTCTGATGGGTTGAAGATTTCCTTGTTGAGCCATTCCATCGTGTGTCTCTGGGCGAGATAGTGCCCTCCAACGCCCACCTTTCTGATGATATCAACCGCGAGAGTCTGATCGTTGACGTCGATGCCTTTGATGAGTCTCAAGGCCATTCCGCAGATAGTGTCGTCCATCACTAGCTTTTCGAAACTCTGGCAATTTTCAAAATCAAGCATTCCTGGCCCGGATATCACGTTGATTCCCGCAAGTGCGCCTAGCGTTATGCCCAGTCCAGACTCGAATCCGGATTGTGCATCAACTAGCTTTGCGTCGCTCAAACCTAGATACATGTGGGTTGGTAGGCCGTAGTATTTTCCGATCTGTGCATAGGCGCAACCCATCATGATCGTCTCCATAGCGCCCAAACGAGCCGTAAGGTAGCGCATGTCAAAGGTTGTCGGCGACCCACCATAGATCACCGGCGCACCAGGCTTGGCGAGTTGTGACATAACGAGGCCGCTCAGGAATTCCGCATTCAGCTGGACCAAGGAGCCAGCAAGCGTTACAGGTCCAGTTGCACCAAGCTGCGGCATCGGCAGGATCTCTGCCGGAATGCCGTATTTCGCACAATCCAGCAGATTCTGAGCAATGAACTCTCCCCATTTCAGCGGAGCTGAGGGACAGAGGTCGAAGATCGCCATGGGTTTCCGCGCTAGCTCCTTCTCGTCTCCGCGGATTGCTGCCAGCATGTCTTTCATATCATACAGGGCGTCTATGCCGAATGTGCCTGTGACTATCGTCTTGGGCGAGTTCTTCAGCACAATGTATAGTCGATATCGGTCAACAATAGTATCGGGAACATCCGAGACCACGAGCGCCGTACTCTGAGCCTGTATGTGTTCCAACCCATCAGTGAGTCGCACAAAATCCGCGAGATCCCTTGATACTGGTTTTCTAATTTGAGAGGTTTGCGAATCAAGCAGATAGAGCGCTGCAGAGCCCGGATCATAGTGGACATGGTTCTCTTCGAGGAGCAAATCATGTCTTCCGTCGCGACTGTACAGTCTGATCGTTGACGGAGCCTTGACCAGAGACTCCTTCACCAGATGCTGTGGGATGCGAGCGATCTTCTTGGTCCAGTCAACATCTACTCCGGCCTCAGCAACCATCTTCAATGCGGCGTCACTCTGTATCATTACGCCGATTTCTTCCAAGATCTTCAGCGACTTCAGGTGAATCGTTTCGATCTGTTCTCGCGATAGCAGCTGAAGCCAAGGCTGACTTGAAAACGAAAGCTTCGTCAATGCCATTCCCCGTTTCCTAAATGCCGCATATCATGAAGTAAGG
>JBEKGZ010000041.1:0-11722 GCA_050012535.1 Bathyarchaeia archaeon
TGGTCTTCGGATTTGTTCACGCCCTGCTCCGTGACCCGAACCCGATTGTGCTCTTCAGAGTGATAGAACCGCCGAACGTGACTTTGTCGACTAACATGACTGCGTCACCCGCAGCCTTCTACGGTGGCCCATTTCTTGTCTACCCCAGCGACTCGGCCAAAGTGGCTCAGGTGAAGAACAAGCCCGACTTCAGACACGTCACCGTCGGCACACTCACCACGCAGCAAACACTCAACAACATCTTCCGGGTCACTGAACCAACAAAGATCTTGGTTGTCAAAGGCGAACCTCCTTGGGGAACAACTGACACGACTCTTGACGCGATGAAGATCCCGTACACCCTCACCACTCATGCCAATCTTACGGCAAACCCGAGCATGATATTCGACTACACGATGATCGTTATTGACTGCAACGGCTGGAACGGTCACATTCCAACCCAAATTGCAGACGATATCAGAAGTCACGTCAACGCGGGCCATGAGGTAATCTTCACCGATCGTGCGATTTGGGACCTAAACTCAACGTTCCCAGGATATGTGACAGTTTCGGGTGTCCAACCCACCGATAGGATCTCAAACGCCTATGCCTACAATCCGCCTAGGAAATACGACTTAACGAAATACGGAGCTTCAGCTGATAGATTCGAGCCCGACTACCCGAGCCAATACTACAATCCCGGCTCACGCCCGAACGAGATCAAAGTCTTCACAGAATCCATGGGGATTGCCGTCTCCTCTATACCTTCGGGCAAGATCAATGATGTTCGGATTCTTACAGACACCAAGGTCTTTGGTCCTTACGGCAACCAATACGCGATCCTTGCCTTTTACTTTGAATACGGTCAAGGAATTGTTGAAGGCTTAGCGTTCCACCCGCAGCAGCAGACCGTCGCTGCTATCGGCGACAACGGGTACTACGCCACATACCAATTCTACGGCAACAAGTTCACGCATGCATTCCCGGCCGGCCAATTTGAGCTTGAAGCCAATCCGACTTCGCGGACAGTCTATCAAGGAGACTCTACGACATACACAATTACCGTAAGATCATTCAGTGGATTCAACCTGCCCGTAACCCTCGGAGTCACCGGGCTGCCTCCAGGAGCGACAGCCAATTTCAGTCCACAGTCACCCCAACCGCCGGCTAGCGGCACCGCACAATCGACCCTCACCGTCGCGGTGCCAGCGTCGTCCCCTATTGGAAACTACACCCTGACCATAACGGGAACTGACACGTCGTCCCCACCAATGCAGAAGCAGGTCATCGTCACGCTAAACGTGTTGAAGCTCCCGGCCAACTTCGGCGTCTGTGTATCTCCGAACTCTCTCACAATCAATGTGACGGACTCCAAAACAGCGATCGTAACAGTCACTTCCACCGGGGTATTCAATCAGAATGTGACACTCAACGTAACTGGCTTGCCCCCGCACGTTACCGCCACTTTTACCCCTCCGGCGCCGAAGCCCCCGCCTGGAGGAACCGCAAGTTCAATAATGCGAATCAACGTCGGCGCAGACGCGATCAACGGCACCTATCATCTCCTCATAATAGGCTCAAACGGCACATGCGGGCCAGCGTGCACGAGAGACACGACAACGGCGCCCTGCAGTCTGCAGTTCTTCACACTTAGAATAGAAAAGCCAATTCCGCCGGGAATCCCATGGTTAACGGTGCTGCTCATTCTATTAGCGGCTTTGGCGGGAGTAGTTCTCGGTCTCCTGGCGTACTTTCTATCATCTCGTCGAGCGCCTACAGGTCCTAGCGGACTGAAGTACGTCGTTCCAGCGAATGCACAACGCATGCGCAGACCAATAACGCCAGTCAGAACTGGAGTCGTCGTCGCTGCTCCCCCAGTCGTCGCCTATGCTCCCCCAGTCGTCGTCGCTGCTCCCCCAGTCGTCGTCGCTGCTCCCCCAGTCGTCGCCTATGCCCCCAGACGTTTGATTCCAGAAAGAAGAGCCATATGGGGATTTGTGTTAGCGATGATAGGAGGAATTCTGATACTCATAAACTCGGTAGCACTGCTTTCCCCGACTTTCTGGGGACCTCCAACCGGGTGGTCCAATGTCTTCTTCTGGTTAGGCGGTTCATCAGGTCTTGGGCAGCCTATTGCGGTCCTAATAGGCCTCATCTCGGGGCTCACCGTAATCGCCGGTGGCATCATGATGGTGATGAGGCGAGGCCCGATCGGAGCGATCATAACATTCCCATTCGCCGCGCTGAGTTTCATAATGGGTGGAGGATTCATTGTGGGGGGAATCCTCGGGATCGTGGCAGGCATCCTGGGGATGCTCAGAAGATAGGTGTCTGGCAGCGATGCGACACCATGCCAAACCGTGACCAAATCACAGACATAGTGAGCCTCAGATATAAGGGAAAACGCAGTCAATCCATCGAACTCGGGTCCGGCAAACGCCTCGTTGTTGAGTCTCGCCTGCGAATCCCAACCATGCGATATCTGCGACGTTGACGCATATGTGCGGGTCGACCTAGCGTTTTTCACTTCCTTCGACATGCAATAACCAACCACAGGTGATCCAAGGAATAAGTCATGAATTGACGTATTGTAACGTAAGGCGAAATCATGTCAATGGAATCTTTCGAGTACTATCGCGACGCCAGCGGATTCTGGCGAGTGAAGAACATCAAGAGGCGCCGCCGCTCGACGATCTAGTACACTATTACGTGCTGAAGTCCGTTCACGCGTGTATCTGTACTATATCTCCGTCGGAGAGTATGTGGCCGATCCCGACACGTTCTCCATCATAGCTTGCGCTCTTTCCCCAGACCCTTGCATACTTGAAATGACGAAAGAGAACACTGTGTATCTGATGGCTCAACTCACCGACGGTCGTCCCTTTCTTGATGATGAATGGGTCAGGCGACGGATGCGTGGCATTAGGCTCCTTCGTGTAGACTCGGGCAATGTCCAAAGCCTCGAACAGTCGCTTTCCAAGCTCAGACAACCCTGATCGAGTCAGGCAGGAGACAACGAGCACGGGCAGCTTCGAGCCAATGCTATCGAGAAGTCGTGGGGCCCTTGCGGTAGCATCTCTCAAGTCTGACTTGTTGGCAAGCACGATTGTGGGTTTGTAGATTAGGTTGGTTTCGAGGATAACATCCTCGATATCGTCAAGCGTCACGTCTCCCGTCGTGCGGACTATTGCGTTTGAAACCCCGTAACTCTTCAGCAGTGATGAGATTTGGTCGCGGGTGCAACCCATGAGGCGGCCCGCGGCGAAAAGCTGTATGCCCTCAGATCGCGTCTTCAAAATGGTAACGTTCGATTCCGACTTCTGAGTGCTTACCTGCGAGCGCCCCAGCTCGCCCAGTATCACTCCAAGTTGCTCGGCAGCGTCAGCACTCAAGTCGATCATGATGATCAGGCCATCACACGTGCGGACTAGGTCAGCCGAACCTTCCTGAAACGCAAATCTCCCTTCGCTTCCAGGCACCAGAGCTGGAAGCTCGACGAGTTGAAACTGCACGTCTTCGAACTGTAGCATTCCGGGCACGTCTTCTTTCGTTGTGTACGGATATTCTGCGACAACCGGCCTGGCAGCAGTGACTGCGGTTAGGAGACTGCTGCGTCCAACTTTCGTCAGACCAATAATCGCAATCTGTGCCGCCCCAGCTTTCTGGAGGCTCCGCTCCGCGGCTCGCCCGCCCCCTCGCTTATGCTTGGCCGACATTTCGGCTTTGAGCAGGGCGATCTTTCGCTTTGTCTGCGCACGGAGGCGCTCGTTTCCTTTGTGCTTCGGGATCGCTGATAGGAATTCCTGCAGTGCGGGAATCTTTTCTTTGGTCGTCCTCGCCTGTTGAGCCTTGTTCCACTTGGCCTTCGCTTCAGCCGTAAGGTTCGCTGGCAAGGGGTGTCCTCTCATCATCCGCAGATCGATTCGGAAAAAGTTTGGTGTGCTAGGGTCTTGAGCGCGGGGCTCATTTCGTGATGTCAAACGGGATGAGTGCTCGTCAAGCGTATGTGAGTAACTTTAAATACAATCTCGTTGCTAACGCCTCATCAGCAATTCAAGGAGCTTTAGAGTCTCATAATGGCGGAAGTCTGCTCGACCTGTGGTCTCCCAAAGGATCTTTGCGTATGCGGCACCATTAGCATGGAACAACAGCTTGTGAAGGTCCGCCTCGAAACAAGGAAGTGGGGCAAGCCCACTACTGTAATCGAGGGGATTGACGCCAAAAGTGTCGACCTAGCTGGTCTTGCCGGAAAGCTCAAGAGCTATTGTGCTTGCGGCGGAACCGCGAAAGACAACTTGATACTCCTTCAGGGCGATCATCGAGACAAAGTTCGCAAGGTGCTAGTACAGCAGGGCTTTCCTGAGACAAGCATCGAGATACACTGAAGGACTGTTCGGGGGGAACGCTAAGATGAACCGCTTCATCGAGGTACTGAAAGAACTAAAGCGTCACCGCCCATCCACCCCATCCACTATCGTATGTCCACAATGCCAAAGTCCGAACATATACAAGTCAACCGGAATGGACGGGTGGCTTCTTCCCCCATTGTATCTCTGTCCCAATTGCGGTTACAGCGGGAGAGTTGTTCTGGAGGTTGAGGCGTTGGGCGCGGCGGGCGATGGGTCAAGGGATGGGCACAACGCTCAGGTACGTTAGTGTACCACTGTGGGAACGTTAATATGCCACAGTAAGGGTTGGCTACGCGCCCTCAAACCCGAAGAGTCGCAGACAATCCCAATGGGCGCTCACGAGGCAAGTCAAACTACAACGGCACGATGCTGGAGATTACTCGGCATATTCATCCTGGTCATACTTGCGACAGTAATGACGACGGGCCTTGCTCATGCCGAGACGAGCCCGATAGAACGATCCACGTCGATAGATCTGCGCACCGACGATTGGCTTTCAGTATCCAGTAACAGAGAATCACTCCAATCAGTCGAGATCACTGGAAACCTAACTGCGATCCAGCTCCCCTTAGGTTCGCATTACCCTGCGAACGGCTTCAACATGACATGTCATACTCAAGGCCGCTACTCGATCACGCTGACTTTCAACTTTCCTACAGAGTACAACGTGGCCATCGTCGCTGACCAGCGCAATGCGACGAGAAGGGAAATTGCTTCATACTATTTCTCCTCGGGTCAGTTGGTTCTAACGATCGATTTGACTCAGTGCCCCGGAACCGATCGTTGCAGGTGCTCACAGCACCGGATGGAATGATTTCGCAAGCTGGACAACTCGTTTCGGAGCTGCTTTTCCGTTTTGGGTCAAGCTGCTATATGCCGTGCTCGGAATCCAGTTCGTTGCGGTAGGCTACAAGTGGATCAGATTTGAGAACGATGCGCGACGAGACAAATCCTCCATGTCAAGATTCGACAGAGGGAACCTACTCTACCTTTCAAGTGAGGTGCTCTACAAGCTCCTCCTAACCGCATTTCTCGTAATTGCAGCAGCGATGAGCGGACAGTTCATCCTACTCCTAGTCCTGAAATTCATGTTTCTCGCGCAAGTCGACATGCTCAATCTCTGGGATCTGTACGTATTAGGATTCACTGCGGGAATAGCAGTGATCGCCTACTGCTTCAAGCTTCTTCTCCAAAAATCGTTCGACCTGAATCCGTCGTTCGAGGATTGACCTAAATGCATTCACAGCAAGCACCCTTGGCAGAAGAAGAGCGGACGATTCAGTATTTGTTCGGAGCGCGAGTCCCTTGGTGGGCGAAACATAGGTGGCTCCGTCTAGCATTCTATCTGCCCCTCACCTTCGTGGACAGAGAATTCAACAGGTGGAAGAGGGCCCGAGTTTCGCCTAGACGATTTAGTCGCCTCAAAGAACGTCTAGACCGCCAATATCCGCCCGAGACATACTCCCCTCGCAATCTGATCGGTAGAGAGAAGGAGTTCAACCTATTACTAGACGCATTTCGGCTGCATGTGCTCAGGCATCCGGTTCTCGAAAAGATATTCACAAAAGAGGAGTTGCCGAAGGCCTTCTGTCTAAGCGGCCAGAGCGGAACTGGCAAGACATTTCTGACAATGGTTTCGCTGAAACAGATGTTGCTCGAGGGGCACTCGAACGGGGTCCTAGTCTCTCCCGTCATAGTCAGGGGTTCCGATGTCTATTCTGAGTTCTACGGGCGAAGCACAAAGCAACTTGGCAAGATATTGGATCAGGCCGCTTCTACACCCTCGGTCGTGTACATCGACGAGTTTCAAAGTCTCGGCAAGAAAGTCAGGGGTGAGACCGGTACTGAGATGGAGGATACACGTGTCCAGGATGAGCTGAATCGCTGGCTCGACAAGATCACGTCGGGATCATCTAGGACGCTTGTGGTGGTTGCCACTAACACGTACGAGCAAACTCGCGAGGATATTCGAAGGCGGATGATGCGTATCGACTTGGATGCAGAAGTAACTCGCGAGATGCTCCTCGCACTAGTTGAGGACTCCTTGCAGCACGAGGGTTGGAAAGGGGTCCCTCCGATGGAGATTCTCGAAGTACTGGAGCGTGAGGTGACAATACGTCGCAGGGGTTCCATAACTCCGAATGACATCAGATCCGTCTTCAGAGAAGTTAAGAAAGCCAGAGAGACTCCGATCCTAGAGACGCTGAGGAAGAACCTCGCCTTCGCGGTCCCACGCCTCCCGGTCAGTAGACACAGAGTAAAGATTGAGGAGTTTATTGCCGCATCTAAGAATATGAAACTGTACTCTGAGCAGGAGAAATCCCGAGAAGTCATGGATGCAGTTTACTTGATCCGCCCAAGGGAGACCCGACAGCAAATCGGCGGACTTCACGAGATCAAGGATCGCATTCTGAACGAAATCTCATTGGCGTTCAATCCAAACATGGCAGAACTGGGATACGATTCTAACTGCCGATTCCTTTTACTCGGCCCCCCAGGAACAGGGAAAACTCTGCTAGCGCTGGTGGCGGCCGCAGAGAACAACGTCGCGTTCATCAAAGTCAGGGGAGGCGAATTGATGAGCGGCGCCTCGTACCATGGTGAGCCCGAACGACGAATCAAAGAACTATTCGGACTTGCGAGACAACGCAGCCCGTGCATTCTCTTCCTAGACGAGGCCGACGCGATCTTCTGGGGAGGAGATGCGACAAGCAACAAACTTCTTGCCCAAATCAAATCTGAGCTGAGCGAGCTGACATCAAAGGACAGAATCGTTGTGATCGCAACCTCAAACAAGGAGGAGCTCATCGACAGGGCGACGAGGGATAGATTCGAGCCCCACGTCTACACTGTACCACCTCCCCAAAATGACAACGAATGGAATGAGGTTGTCGAGATACACCTTCAAAGGATCAGACCATACTTGGCTCCGGAGGTTGAGGCAAAAAAGATCACCCGCATGTTCAGACGCGAGCGCATACTGAGCCCGCGAGGTGTCGCCGAAACCATTACAGAAGCGCATAGGTTATGGGTTTCAGAGGTCGGCGCGGCCAACGAAGTCCGGGTAGCCACAGACCAAGAAAAGAAAAGAACGGTGCTAGTGCGATTTCGAACAGACCTGGCGAGAGTCGAGCAGTTGCTCCCTGAAATCAAGAGGGATCCGTCGTTTCTCAATCGAGTCCAACCCGACACATACAGGCTGACCCTGCGGCACTTCGAGTGGGCGCTTAACTCACTTGAGACTCCGGAAGACCGACACGCTCGAGAGCTAACAGAATCGTTGATTCTACCGGAGCCAACGCCTGGTGTCGCATATGGCCTATACACAACCTCTCATGGCGTCGGTGGAATCATGGCAGTGCAATGCAGTGTCAGGCCCTTGATGCTTGGAGAACGTCAAGTGTCAGTCACTGGTCAAGCAACAGCGGTCGTCTTAGGCCAGTCCGCAGTTCCAGATCGTTCGGTTATGCAGAGTGCAGAGAATGCTGTTGAAGCGGTCAAAGGATGGTTGTGGAACGCGGCTAGGATTGAACTGGACCAAGTGCACGTCCACTTCCAGATGAGGAGTCTATCAGAGGGCGCGCCGGGTCAAGGAGTCTCCGGCCCGAGCGCGGGCCTAACCATGTTCGTTGCTCTCGTATCAGAGCTTGCAGAGATAAGATGCCATGCCTCTAAAGTCATGACCGGCACTATTGGCATAAAGCTGGACGTCGGACCGGTCGGTGGGCTCGGTGGTTTTGGCACGGAGACGGGGAAGCTCGTTGGGATCCTGAAGACAAAGCGAGTACGAATAACGGATCTGTTCGTGCCAAGAATCAACTACGAAAAAGGTCGTGACGAGATGAACGTACTGAGCGACGAAGGTATCACTATTCACCCGATCATCTCGGCTAACGAGACTTGGGAAGTTATGTTTGGGTTACGCGAGAATGCCATCCTTGCGAGGATACGCTCGCGTCAAGCAGAGCAAAGTCACAGTGAAAAAAAAGGGACGATAACGAACTGCACAACTATACGTTCAGCTTGAGGGATTCCTTGAGGCCCTTGTATCTATTGCGAACAGTGACTTCAGTCACGTTTGCGACCTCAGCGATCTCCTTCTGAGTCTTCTTCTCCTGCTCAAGTACGCATGCGACGTAGAGCGCTGCAGCGGCTAGGCCCATAGGGTCTTTACCTGCAACAATCCCTTTCCTTCGAGCTTCGTTGATGATGTCCATGGCTCGTCTTTGGGTCGGCATGCTGATGTCGACTTTGGTCGCTATCTTTGAGACGCATTTTACTGGATCTTCGACAGGCATCCTGAGGTCAAGTTCTCTGACGAGGAGTCGATAGCATCGAGCGACATCTTTCTTCCGTATGCGTGTTGCTCCTGCCAGATCTTTCAGTGTCCTTGGTGTCTCTGAAAGTCGGCATGCGGCGTAGAGGGAAGCTGCTGCGATCGCCGCGATCGATCTTCCCCTAACAAGTCCGCTTTCGAGGGCTTTCCGGTAGATGATGGCGGCTCTTTCTTTTATCGGGTTGGGAATGTGAAGCTTGTCAGTTAATCTGTCGAGGTCAGCCATTGCCTGAGCGAGGTTCCGATCAGCGGATGAATGAACTCGGGTCCTAATCTGCCACTTACGAAGCCTGAGCATTTCCAGGCGAGTTGCCAATGGCAGCTGACGCCCATAGGCATCTCTATTCACTCTATCAATGACCGTAGACAAGCCTTTATCGTGAATAGAAAAGGAAGTCGGGAGGCCCACACGTCCCCTCTCATCTCTCTCTTCCTTCGTAAAAGCGCGCCACTCTGGTCCACGATTGATCGCATGTTCACTCAGAACGAGGCCGCAGTGTTGACAGATTACCTCGCCAAGATCAAAGTCTTCGACGAGGTTGTCGCTCCCGCATTCGGGGCAGTTCGTTATCTTTCCAATCTTCTTGGTCGTTGCAGCCATTTCTTCTCCACTCTCCATACTTCGGCGTGCCCACGCCACCAGTCGCCAAAACGCACCTTCACAACGCAGTCGGGAACGGAAAGGCGGCCATTTGGTCGGAAGGCATAATAGGCTCCGAATAGCGGTATAAAAGCCTTGTCCAAAAGGAGAATATACCCCTCCGCTTGAAGCTGCGCGGACCCCCCCTCAAGCGGTGAGATGTGTCCTGATCAGCAATTAGGGTCTGAAAAGCCCAAACATAGTGCAAGAGGGGCGAGATTGAGCGAAATCCGACCATAGGAGTCGTTCACGGGCATGTCGGGCGATGTATGGGTACTGCTCAGTTAAGAGCCGTGAGATTGTGCAGAGGCGGCTCGATCCGGTCATCTTTCGGCAACTTTTTTGAGCGGAGACGGAAGGGGGCGGACGAGGAGTTGCCAGTGTCGAGGGACGAGGACGTAGTTGCGGCGATAGGAAAAGTTGAGGCCTGTGTCACCAACATTAGCACTATTCGTTTCGAGAGGGATGCGTTTCTTCATGTGCACCCGGCTCGGGGAATCGGTTCCGGATTCATTATCGATGAGAAGGGGCACATACTTACCAATCATCATATCACAGCCGGGTCGCGAGAGATCGAGGTTGCGTTGACTGACGGTAGAGCTTTCGAAGGAAAGCTCATCGGATCGGATCCTGCCAACGATCTCGCCGTCGTAAAGATCGACACGCGCGATCTGCCTGTGGCCGAGCTGGGCAATTCAAGTGAATTACGGGTGGGTCAGACAGTCATTGCAATCGGGAACCCATTCGGGTTGGCAGGGGGGCCCTCAGTCACCGTGGGAGTCGTCAGCGCACTCAACCGTCACATCTTGGCGGAAAGAGTGTACGAGGACTTGATCCAGACAGACGCGTCTATTAACCCCGGCAATAGCGGTGGCCCGTTGCTCGACTTGACAGGAAAGGTCGTCGGGATTAACACGGCGAATATTCCCGGCGCCCAAGGTATTGGATTCGCGATCCCAATCAATACTGCCAAAGCCGTCCTTGACGATATCGTCAAATACGGCAGAGTCACCCGGCCTTGGTTAGGAGTCATTGGTCTTGATGTTTCTAGGGAAGTCGCGCGAAGGTTCAACTTGGCCGTTGATTCAGGAGTCGTCGTCATGCAGATCATCCCGGAAAGTCCGGCCGAACGTGCAGAGCTGCAGTCAGGCGATGTGATTGTGGGAATTGGCGACAAGCAACTAGATTCTATGGAAGGCTTGCAGAGAGAAATAAGAACACGAAAAGCCGGCGAGAGTGTCGTCCTCGTTGTCGTGAGAGGATCCGAAGAGGGTAGAGTCAAAGTCACGCTATAACGCTGGCATTCTAGCTAGGTGCCTTCTCGGTACTCGTGCAAATAACGATCTTGGCCGGTTGTCAGACTATCGATGGTCATTCCCATCGTCTCCAGCTTCATCTTTGCGATCTGTCTCTCGTAGTTCTCTGGAACCGGGTAGACTCCCGGTTGGAGGTCTCTGCCCTTCTCTGCGAGGTAGACCAGCGACAAGAACTGCGTCGCGAAGCTCATGTCCATCACCTCCGAAGGATGTCCCTCCGCCGCGCCTAAGTTGACGAGTCTTCCTTCCGCGAGTAGGTAAAGTCTGCGGCCGTCACGAAGCAAGTACTCCACGTTATTTGGCCTCATTTCCCGTTTTCTTTTCGCTAGACCAGCAAGGTCTCCCACGGAGATCTCGACGTTAAAGTGACCCGTGTTGCAAAGGATAGCTCCGTCCTTCATGCGCTTCATATGCTTCTCCGTGATGACGTCCTTGCAACCAGTCGCTGTAACAAAGACATCTCCTATAGCGGAGGCCTCAGTCATCGACATCACTCGAAAACCATCCATCGCCGCTCTAAGGGCATTCAGAGGGTCAACTTCGCAGACAATCACGTTGGCTCCCATTCCCCTGGCCCGGTTTGCGACCCCACGTCCGCAGTGGCCATACCCTGCAACCACGAAACTCTTCCCACTCAATAGGAGATTTGTGGCTCTCAGAATCCCGTCCAGAGACGACTGACCTGTTCCGTAGACGTTATCAAAATCTGACTTAACCTTCGCGTCGTTGACAGCCACTATCGGATACCTGAGCATGCCTTGATCTGACATCGCGCGCAGGCGATGAACGCCTGTCGTCGTTTCCTCAGTTCCCCCAACGATTCCGCTTATCTGATTGGGTCGTTCCTTATGAAGCGTGAAGACCAAATCGGCTCCGTCGTCCAAAGTGATCTGAGGCCTGCAGTCCAGTACCTGACTAACACACCAGTAATACTCGGACGTAGAGAGTCCTCGCCAAGCAAACACCGACACACCCTCTCTTGCTAGAGCAGCGGCTACATCATCTTGAGTCGAGAGCGGATTGCAACCGCACCAAGCAGCCT
>JBEKGZ010000042.1:0-11236 GCA_050012535.1 Bathyarchaeia archaeon
GGGTGGAGCTCAGAGTGCGGGGGGTGGGATTCGAACCCACGAAGGCCTACGCCACGGGATGACTCACCCGCGCTGTGGGCTTGGTCTTGAGTTTGGCGCGCGTGGTCAGGACGCGACCCGCCCATCTAGCCAGAGGCTTGTTGACCTGGCTCTGGGACCCCCGCGTTCCTCCAGCACGTGCGATCTGTTTTCTTCAGTTAAAGTCTTGCGCTATCGTGACAAGCTGAGGCCAGAATGGTACGACTTGGGATTCGATAGCGTGACAGCGTCGAGCGAGACTAGAGCAGTTCGATTTCGATAAAAACGTCCTCGGGCGTCCGTATGCGCATCAAGCGCTTGAGAAATCTCTCGTTCGGATCCACATCGATGAGGCGTTTATGGATCCGCATCTCCCACTTGTCCCATGTGTGGGTGCCTTGTCCACAGGGACTCTTGCGCGTGGGGACATCCAGTCTTTTTGTGGGGAGCGGTATCGGGCCGCGGAGTTTCACGCCGGTCTTTTCGGCGATCTTTGTGATTTCACCGCAGATTGAGTCTAGTCCCTGTGGGTTCGTGCCCGAGAGCCTGATACGTGCCTTGTTGACCATTGTGGTCTATCCTCCACGCTAACCGGAAACAAGGCAAGAATGGATGAGGTCTTTAAAAAGGTTCGGAGTTTCCGCTTATGCCTTCTCTGTGATTTGCTGAACGATGCCGACTGCGACTGTGCTGCCCATGTCGCGGATTGCGAATCTTCCCAGTTGCGGGATTTCCGAGTAGGACTCGAGTGAGAGCGGCCTTACCGGGCGCAGCTTGACGAGTGCAGCGTCACCTGTCTTGAGGAATGATGGCTTCTCCTCGACGATTTGGCCTGATCTGGCGTCGATCTTCTGTACCAGCTCCGTGAAAGTGACTGCCATTGTGGCGGTGTGGGCGTGCATCACTGGGGTGTAGCCCGCTGCGATCGCTGTTGGGTGGAAGACGACTATGATTCTGCCTATGAATTCCTTCGCTACGGTCGGTGGTGCATCACTCTTTCCGACGACATCTCCTCTGTGAACGTCCGTCTTCGTGATTCCTCGCACGTTGAATCCGATGTTGTCGCCTGGAATTGCCTCGGGAATCTTCTCGTGGTGCGTCTCGATGTCTTTGCACTCGCCTTTCACGCCAGAGGGCATGAAGACTAGGCTATCACCTGTTTTCAGTATGCCCGTCTCGACTCTTCCGACAGGAACGGTTCCAACTCCAGTGATCGTGTAGACGTCTTGGACAGGAATGCGCAGTGGCTTTTCGGTCGGTTTCGGTGGCTCCGTGAACGTGTCCAAGGTGGCGAGTAGCGAGGGGCCCTTGTACCATGGCATCTTCTCGCTGGGCTTGACCAGGTTGTCGCCAGTCCATCCCGAGACTGGAATGATTGTGATCTTGGATGGGTCGTATCCCACAACCCTCAGCAGGTCACTAACTTCCTTCTTGCACTCTTCGAAACGTTCCTGACTCCAATTGACAGATGCGTCGTCCATCTTGTTGATGGCGACCGCGAGTTGAGCTACTCCTAAGGTTCTGGCCAGATATGCGTGCTCACGCGTCTGGCCACCAGGGCCGACACCAACCTCGAACTCGCCCTTCTTGCCTGACACGACGAGTATTGCGGCATCTGCTTGACTCGTACCGGTGATCATGTTCTTTATGAAGTCTCGATGCCCCGGCGCGTCGATAATTGTGAAGAAAATCTTCGGCGTCTCAAACTTCTCAAATCTCAGATCTATTGTGACGCCTCTCTCTCTTTCCTCTTTGAGTGTGTCGAGGACCCAAGCGAATTTGAAGGTCTCTCCTACGCCCAGCTTGTTTGACTCGTCAGCATATTTCTTTATGGTCTTCTCGTCGATGTTGCCGGTCGCGAATAGCAAGTGACCGGTCATTGTGCTCTTTCCGTGGTCAACGTGACCAATGATGATCAGGTTCAAGTGGGGCTTCTTTGATGCAGACACTAATCATCCATCCGTTCCGGTTTTGATTTCGTAGTTTAGAATCGTATCATCTATTTAAGGGTTCGACAGTATCCCGGCTGTTTCGAAACTAGAATCGAGGAATCCCCCGAACTCTTGTCAGGACACTCGCCTAGAGCGAGAAATCTACTCCAAACATGCAACTCTGAAACAGGAAGAAGACCCCACGACGAGTGTTCGCGTCCGTTTCTCTATCGTGAGGCCAGTGCGACGCGTTCCATCTCATCACGTTTACGAACGGCGTAGCTGCGGTTGTCGCGAGCTGCGGCAAAGATTAACTCTTCTGCCAGACATTCGTCTATGGTTCTCGGATTGCTGTAAGCTGCTTGTCGCGCGCCGTCAGTTATGAACCGCATTGTCAGATCTATGCGTCTTTGCGGAGCAATATCAATTGAGATTGGGTAGACTATTCCACCGTAAGCAACGCGCGTCACATCCTCTGCGGGAGCAACATTCTGCACCGCATTCACGAGCACCTCGACAGGGTTCTTCTTGGTCTTCAGCTCGATAATCTCGAAGGCATTCCGAACGATGCTGACCGCCTTTGCTTTCTTACCTCCGACCTTGCCGTGACGCATCATATTGTTTACCAAGCGTTCTACTATGTTGACTGTGGATTTTCTGAACTTCTGGTGTTCATGGCGGCCGCTGCTGTGAGGTACAAACATCGCCCTCGTGCTCAAGTACCTCTGGAGACTGACATCCGCGACCTCGATGTCACTGAGGCTCCATTTGTTGAAAGCTTTGACCTCAGCGAGTTTTTTCGCTTCCTTGCTCATACTGAACACTCCGCACCTGGTGAGTTCACTTTCTTTTTCAAAGGTTCGCTGAACGTAGATGCGAGATTGATATAAGGTAAGCGTCTCGGACGGGGCTGCTTCTGAGAGTTAAGACGGTGGCGGCATCCCCAAGTGATGGGCATAGTTTCCTTCCACGGTTTTCCAGATGCTTTCTATACCCTGTGATCCTATCAGCGCCAGCATGTCGACCTTACGACTGCCCTCTTCCGAGTCTCGCCGGGTTCGGCCGTAAAGAAGTGAACTCTTCCCTTCGAAAGAGCTCCTTCCTCCACCGGCCCGGTAGGGCAGGATTTCATCGTTGGCAACTGGAGCCTATGAGAGGAACGATATGCCTCTCCCTCGAGTTAACGGATCCCCGCGTGTAGCCGATTTCGGGTGACAAGGAACGGCTAGCTCCTCGATCCCCCACCACCGCCATTTCAAGCTTGAGCCGGCTATCCTTTAACTGTTGTCACGACGAATAACTAACAACAAGAATGATCGCCCATCCGAGAACACATTATCGGCTCCGACCTGTGAGTGGGGTATCCTTGTAGGGCACGTCAGGCGGTCTTGAGAGTTCTGAGCATTAGGCAACCTTCGCAGACATCGTTAGGTGTCGGATCGCCACAGCTCTTGCAGGTTCGAAAAGCACGACGCTCCCCAGGTCTCGCGACAGCTGTAGAGATCCTCTCAACCGACCTAGCAACCGTATACTTTAGTCCCGTGTGCTTCAACTCCAGCCTGTTGAGCATGACTCGGATGTCGCCTCTCAATGCATCGTGTCCGTGTGGGCACGGCGTGGTTTGAAACCTCACGCCTGAGGCGTACGCATATAGTGTGGTCTCCCTCTCTGGCACCTCAGCCAGTGGCTTGATTCTCGGAATGAAGCTTGCGGGAATCTTCGTACTGCCTTGGGGTGTCTGTAGGATTCGCTCGATATCGCCATGCATCATGTTGAGCAAGGCCGTCTGTGCTTCGTCGTCTAGGTTGTGTGCCGTTGCAAGCTTTGTGGCGCCGAGTCTTCTTGCACAATCATTGAGTGCTTTTCTTCTCAGGACTCCGCAGTATGAGCATGGCTGCAGGTCGTTTGGTCTGGAAGCTACGCCATCCATTGTGACTCCGAAAAGCTCCTCAAAGGAGACTACGACATGTTCGATTTCCAGCTCTTCACAAACCTCTCTTGAAATGGAGATCGCCTCTGCTCTGTAGCCGGAGATTCCTTCGTCCACGGTCAATGCAACCAGTCGAGCGGGAGGAAAGCGTCGCTCGAGTTTCCAGAGAATCCGTAGGAGAGTTATGCTATCTTTTCCTCCTGAGAGCGCAACGGCAACCATATCGTGGGGTTTCAGCATCTGCCGTTTCGTTATTGTTCGACGCACTTTCGTCTCAATACTATCGAGGAAGCATTTCCTGCAGAGGTCGACTCCTTCGTGTTCTCTTCGATAGTAGGTTGGGGTTGACCCGCATCCGGAACAGGTTGCCAATCGCTGTCTATCTCTTACAGCTTGATGAATCCGAAGCGCAGGATTGACAATGCGAAGTTCAGACCTAGGATAGCCAAGGATGCTGCGCTCACGGTGATTCGTATTTCCTTTGTCCGTCCTATCCCTAAGGCTTTCAGCAAACAATCCAAGAATCGGTCGCCATCGAACATGTAGAGGGGCAGCATGTTGATGATAGCGACGCTAACGAACACTATTGACACCCAGAACTCGACTCGAAAGAGATGATACGGAAGATTCTCGGGTAGCAGCGGCAATCGGCCGCTGTAAGTGATGAGGTCTCGGATCGGGGACACGCCTAGGATTGCGCGAGAGGAATTATTAGGGTCGGCGTCTGTGGTTACTTGAAAATCCCCGCGCGGCGTCGAAATAGTAACTCCCGTGCCAGGGGAGACTCCCGACATTGCATGCTGCAGGTCAGTTACTCCATGGATGGGTCCCCCGTTAATTCCGGTGATAACATCTCCGGGGCGTAGGCCTGCCTTTTGCGCCGGATATCCCGGGATCAGACCCTGCACTTCAACGCCGGCATTGTTGGTCGTGTAGAACGGAGCGATTGTTGCAGCGAAGTTGGCGAAGAGCAGCAGGGCCACTAACCCGATCGCGGCGTTGGTAAATGACCCTGCGGCATAGACTCTCATCTTGGTTTGATTTGGTGCCTTCTCCAGCCCTTCTTCATCAGGTTCAACGAAGCCTCCGAAGAGGACGACTGCAACAAAAACGCCGGCGGATTTCAAGGGGACGTTGTCGACTCGCGTCGCGATTCCATGCGCCAACTCGTGTGTTGCTAGCACCAGTGAAATGGCTATGACGATGTAAGGGAAACTTTCCCAGCTTATCGTCAGCCCTGGAACAGGAATCACGGGTTGAATTGATGTGGCGGCTTCAACGCGAAAGAGCAAGTTGAACAGGTTGGAGCTGAGTAGATAGATCGCGTAGGCCATCAGGCCGACTCCAACAGCTATTCCTGCGTTGCCAAGAGTCCTCCACACCCCCCTTCTCTTCCCAGCGAGCGAGTCAATCCATTCGTTGAGGGCTGTTGTTTTGTACATGAAATAAAGTGGGGAGAGAACAAATCCGAAACGCTCGGCTTTCAGCACTTTGCCTACGAGGTAGATTCCGCCCCAAATTACCAAATAGAATGCAAGGACGGTAATTGCAGGATCCATGGCTGTTCCTCATGATGCTGGACGGCTGCGCCGTGTACAGCTAGAGGCTTGACTAAAAGTATACCTCCGCAGCACGTGACGTAGAATCATCTCAACCCTGATGGAGACGGTATCGAAGAAGTGCGGCAACGCCGCCGAGCGACTGCAACATCTTTCCCGCTTCTTGTTCACTACTTACCAATGCTACCTTTCCGCCGCGCTGTTCAACGGTTCTCATCATCGTCTCGATTTTTGATCTCTCGTCATCTTCAGCTTCTCTAACCACTTTGTCAGACACTATCAATGTGTCGACAGCTCCGGCGTCTGTGTCGGCTTGAACTCGCTCAAGGCCATAAGAGATGTCTCCGCTTGACACGCCAAGTCTCCTTAAGGCTTCGTTGACAAGTTCAGTCTCCTGGGTCGCACGAGCGTCTCTTCTGAGCTTGCTGACTGCGCCGACTCTTATTGCCTCATGAACACCTGCAACCCCCCCGCTTCCAACGCTCTTCACAAGGATGGTTCGTGACCCAAGATACTTGGCCTCTGACTTCAGTTCCTTGGCGAAGTGATCTTTTGTGAATCCAGGTCCGACGATCAGGATTGGGCCAGCGGATTCGTTGCAGACAATCTCAAGTAGGGTTTCGATTCCTTGAAAGTACTCTTTCATCGCGACTTGACGTTTCTCGGCTTCCGATTTTCCAGGAAGTCGCGATCGCACTTCACCCTTGAAATCCAGCCCGAAAGAACGAAGGACAGCAACTGAGGCTTCTTCGGAATCAAGTGCCAAGACGATTATCGGTTCCTCTACAAGCACAGCCTTCTCGACTCTCTCAACCTGATGGTTGAGCCATTTGTCCTTCACAATTGTGACGATGTCCTCTGGCCCGACGCTCAGAGTGTGATGAGACCCGGTCACCCTCACTTCCTCAGGGGCGTCGAAGACTATGCCGTGAATACGCAATCTAGCGAGATCACGATCAAAGTAGACTTTCTGCACTGTAATCCCAAGCGTGACGGTGAGTCTCCTGCTGAATGGCCGGGCACTCTCTGTGGACTTCACTTCCCGCGTTGTCTTTCCGACAACCCTGTCGCCCTTCTGGATGACATTATAGAGGGCCCAAAGGTCGTCGATGTTGCGGAGTTCCACCTTCATGATATCGTGCTTGATGTCCTTCAGGAGTATCTTCAATGGGAGCCGCCTTTGGAGGGAACGCAGAACCACTTGGGCTAGTGAGCTTTTTATACCGTTGGCCGTTACGTTGCGACAGACCGATCAATGAACCCTGACGAAGAAGACAAGATTGTAGAGGCAATGGAGCAACTACGCATCAACTACAACTTGCGCCAATGGAGAGTCTGCTCCCTTATCTGCGAGTCACTTGCGGACAAGTTCAAGTCGGTAGCGGAACAGAACGACAGGTCATCGAAATAGCGCGGACCTTTTTCCACTAGCGCCAGGCTAAAGGGCTTTCATCTTTTCGCTAAAATCCATGAGCAGCCTAGTTTTCTGACTGTCTTGGTTGAGCGCGAGTATCTTCATCCCTCCTTCGTATCGATCAAAAAGCACTATTCCATGCTGAACAAGTGGCTCTATGATTCTCGCAACGGTAGAAGGCGAGACGTTCAGGAAGCTTGCTAGAGTGCTTTGGTTGAAGACCTTTCCCGGGTTCTCAAGCAGATGCTCCACCAGTCTCACTTGTGCGCGCGACTGAAATATGTCGGTCAGCCTCGTCATCTCGATCGTCTCACGGTCGACACGATTCTTGTTCCAATGCGCTTTCCGCTTAGCGCTTTGGCGATGTTGGATGGATCCCGCCCGTCCACGATGACTGCGGGGATCTTGGATCTCTTGATGATTCTAAGTGCTAAGGGGTCCATCAGATCGTACTCGCCGGCCTTGAAGCCTACCGTGGAGAGAATCTTCGTTAGCTCGTCAGGAGTCACCTCGTCAAGCTTCCTTGCGTTTGGATCCTTGCGTGGATCAGCACTGTAGGCGCCGTCAACGTCGGTAGCATTCACGAGCAAGTCTGCGCGCATAGCCTCCGCAGCCAGTGCGGCAACCGCATTCGTGGATTGCCCCGGTTGAAGTCCTCCCATAACTACGATCAAGTTTGAACCTATGGATGCCATCAAGTCGTCTGGAGATTCAGGCATCTTGGGCAATACAACTTCACCCAGCGCTGTCGCAAGGATCCTGGCATTCAAGCGCGAGACGTGGATTCCGATCTGATCGCACACGAACTCCGAGGCACCTAGCTCTCTGGCAGCGGCAATATACTTGCGGGCGATGGAACCACCGCCGGTCACAGCAACTAGCCGATTCTTCCTGGAGAACTCCTTCATCACTTTGGCGTAGGTGCCGACCTTCTTCCCGGACGTTTCTGAATCGAAAACGAAGCCGCCGAGCTTCAACACAGCCTTCAATAGTCCTCAATCTCTCGCGGTTCTGGTTGACGATGTATGTATGAGTTGTGTCGTAGACGGAGGAGGGCATCATTTGTTGAAGGTTTCCTGATGGCCTGGTTTTTCGTGCCATTTATAAGAATCAGTTCTTCGAACGCATCAGCCAATGGGAGTAGAAGTTAGTGTCGTCAACCGACTCGGTCTCCCGCTTCAAGCTCAAGCGGACTTTGGAGACGCTGGCCTCGAAGGAGGGGAGAGGCACCGAGCTGATCAGCCTCTATGTTCCTCCCGATAGGAGGATACATGAGGTCATGACGAACCTCCGAGAAGAGTACGGAACGGCATCTAACATCAAATCCCGAGTCACTCGAAAGAACGTGCAAGAAGCAATAGAAAAGGTGCAGCAGAAACTTAAGCTCTTCAAGACTCCACCGCCGAAAGGCCTTGTCATATTCTGTGGCGCGATTCCATACGGGGCCCCTGGAAACGAGAAGATGGAGATCTACACACTTGAACCACCCGAGAAGATCAACGTATACTTCTACCGGTGCGACAGCCATTTCCATTTGGAACCGCTCTTCGACATGATGCGTGAGAAGAGTACGTACGGCCTACTGATCCTTGACTCCACTGAAGCGATCTTGGCCACTTTGCGCGGCCAAAGGATGAGCATCATAAAGGAGCTCACATCAGGAATACCAGGAAAGCATCGCGCGGGAGGCCAGTCAGCAAGAAGATTTGAGAGAATCAGGGAGGCAGCCGTGAACGACTACTTCAAGCGAATTGCCCGCCACACGAATGACATGCTCGGCCAGATTCCCGACCTGCGGGGGATCATTTTGGGCGGCCCCGGCCCGACCAAGTACGATTTTGCAGAGGGCGACTACCTGAACTACATGCTCAAGCAGAAGGTCATCGCAACTCTCGACACTACGTATGTTTCTGAAAGGGGCGTCGAAGAGGTCGTTCAGCGAAGCCAAGACCTCCTCAAAGGTGTTCGCTACATGGAGGAGAAGAAGATCGTGCAGAAATTCCTCTACGAGCTTGGTCATGAAACCGGCCTCGGCTCATACGGAGAGACACAAGTTCGAAAGCACCTGAACGCCGGCTTGGTTGACACGCTTCTGCTGTCAGAGAAGCTGGATAGGATTCACGTCTTCGTGAAATGCAAGACATGCGGAGAGACCGAGGACCCGTTGCTTGCTCGCTCAGCGCTTACCAAGTTCGAACAGGAACTACTTTCTAGACAGTGCAAGAAGTGCGGCAACACAACTCTCGTGATTGAGAGCACCCAGAACCTCCTTGACGAATTCGTTGAGACAGCTGAGAAGAGCTCCGTAAACCTCGAAGTCATATCGACAGAAACTGAGGAAGGCATAATGCTGCTCGAATCCTTCGGCGGTATTGCCGCCATACTGAGGTACAGGCCGTCAAGCTAACCGGATCCCGGCTGCACTCGCATAGGCTCATTTCTTGTCGTCAGGCATATCGAACCTGACGGAACTTTTTCGCAAGCGCAGTCGCCTTCCTTCTTGCGGCGCTGATAGTCACTTGCGAGCGGATAACTCTGGCGACTATCTCTGCCACGTCGTTCATGTCTCTCTCTCGCATCCCCCTCCGTGTCATCTCGCTGGTGCCCAGCCGTATCCCCCTGTCGACGATAACGTTCGCTCGCTCTAGCTTCTCAGGGACCTGGGCGCCGTCTTTCAGTTTGTCCATGTCGAGGAGGACTTGGTGTGATGCTGTGTAGCCGATGTCTTTGCAGCGTATTGGGATGCCATGCTCATCTAGTGCTTCTGCCAGAGCACGACTGTTGCGGATAACCTGATCGGCGTACTTCCGGCCGAATTTCTTGATCTCCAGAAGCGCTTGGGCAAGAGCTGCAATTCTATTCCAGTGCGCGTTGTCCATGATCGCAGGAAAGATCGTCTCCTTCAGCTTTTCTCCTTCCGCCTTGAATGCTGCGATCATTCCTCCTTGCGGGCCGAAGAAGCTCTTGTGAGTCGAACCGACCAGGATCCTTGCGCCTTCTCTCAGCGGCTGCTGGAACGCACCACCTGCAATCAAGCCCAGAACATGAGATCCGTCATACGCGAGTATTGTGCCGGTCTCGCGGCACACCTTCGCAATCTGTTCCACTGGGTGGGGGAAGAGTATGTAGCTTGCTCCGAGGATCACGAGCTTTGGAATCTCATTGGCAATCAGCTCAACCGTCTTCTCGGTTTCGATGTTCCATCGATCTTTGTCGAATGGGAAGTATAGGTTGACAAGCCCCAGTATCCGAGGATAACCTACCTCGGAAGTGCCGAAGTATCCGCCGTACTCCGTGCTCATAGTCAGGATCTTGTCGCCTCGCTGCGCAAATGTGGAGAGTAAGGCCATGTCAGCAACGTGGCCCGAAAGAGGCGTCACGTCAGCCCACTCAGACCCGAACACATCACGGGCCAGTTCTCTTGCTATGTTTTCCGCTTGATCGATGAATCTACATCCCATATAGAAGTGGTCAGGTGCCGTATACCGATGTCCAAGATCTGATCCTAAGATCTTGCGTACCGCCGGGCTCGTCACGTTCTCGGACGCTATGAGATTCACACATTGCGCTCGCCTCCAGCGTTCATGACCCTCCAGAGTGCGATCTAGCTCTCCGGACAACCTCTCTCCCTCGCAGCTGTGATCGACCTGGTCTAGATTCGCTTGTAGATTGCGCTCTCGTCTGTTCCGTGTCCGATTTCGCCTTCGATCTGCCTCAGTAGAAGGATTCGTTTGTATGTGGGCGGATGCGTTGAGAACAATCCGTTGATTCCGCTCCAAGTGGATTTTGCTTCATTTTCCATTGCAAGCTGGAGTTCTCTTTCATCAAGAACCCCATCGTGGTCTAGATCATACTGAGCTCGTCTGTCTATGATGCCCTGCATCTCGCTTCTTGCAAGTGCAGGATCGGAAATGTACAGTGCCCGCACACCATGAGTTTCTTCAGGCCGTAGTGAAAGACCGTACGTGATCTTTGTCAGGGCACTCTCTAAACTCCTCGGCGAGCCAGTCAGGTAGCCAGAGTATATGTCCGCGAAGTGCTCTCTAAGTCGACTCAGCCTGAGAACGAGCAGCTGTGCGACGAAATACACAACCATCGCGGCAACTCCGGCTAGGGCCAAGAATCCCGCGTTCTTGTCTCTGTCACGCGAACCCATGCCCACATACATGGTGCTTCTCGCAACCATGTACGCAAGCAACGGAATCGCCGAGAGGACGGTCATCACGATCGAGTCACGATGCTTGACATGTCCCAGCTCGTGACCGAGAACTCCTCTGACTTCGTCCTCGTTCAGTTGCCTCAATAAGCCCTCGTGCACTGCGAGAGTCATCTTGGATGAGGAATTCCCGAAGACAAAAGCATTCGGTGTAGGGTTCGGAACGAT
>JBEKGZ010000043.1:0-12025 GCA_050012535.1 Bathyarchaeia archaeon
ATTCGCCTCTTCATGGCCGTTCCGAGCGGACCTAGGTCGAGGAATCCGCTCACCCCGCCATAAATCTCAAAAGAGGGCCAGAAGTAACCCCTCCTCCTTGCGAGATCAGCAACCATTTCGTACTTGTCCGGCTTCGCCAAGTGCCTGTGTCACCGTTTTGACCGTTGTCTGCATCTCTGATTTCTGATGAGACTTAAGCCTAGTGCAATTCCTACGGTTCTCACGTGGCCTATGGAGACAATTCGTTGGATCCTACCATGACCTCAATTCTTTGTTGGCAAGCTCTACGAGATCGCGATAGAATCTCTCGCTTCGGTACGGCCCCTTGCCCATTCCTGAGCAACTCAGGTCGAATCCGATCTCAAACATATTGTTCCTTGCGGGGTGGAGGGAGAATGGATAGAATCTGCAGATCAGAGGTCGTGCTCTATAAATGGAACATCTTGAGTCTTTAAGAAAAACGCATCTTCCACCGAGTTTTCTCATTTTCCTAATGTATGGAAATGAGCCTCTTGAGGATACACTGAATTCCTTAGCCGTAAGTTTCTTGGAATCTGTGATCCGTTTGATGTCACTTTGCGCGAGTAGTATGTTCCTTGTGCGCCCTGGAAGATCGCAGCACGACTTCGTGCATCGGACACATATCCATCTCAAATCAACAGGGTATTGGACCTCTCCTTCTTCCGTGGTGAAACTGCCTGAGGCTTCCTGCCGAGGCCTGAGCGATCTAGACTCCCCCCGTATAGGGCCGCCCATGTTCGAACCTTCGTGGATACGAAATTGTTCCAAGAGCACTAGTCATCAAGAGGGAACAAATATCCCTCTACGGACGGTGAGGCACGTGTCGTCACTATCTTGCCTTGACTCGCTTCACAACTGGCGGTCTTGTTTTCTTGAGGACTCTGTAGCCGCAGAAGGGGCATTTTATCTCAGGAGTCATGGCTAGCTGATCTAGGGTGAGCTTCTCACCGCAGCTGATGCACTGATACAGTATGCCGGTCGGAGATTGCTCTTTCTCCTCGCTCATCTAGATCACTGGTAGACACGGTTCATGGGTAGGATTAAAGGCTTGATCAAGCGATTCGGAGGGAAACTTCTCGCAAGTTGATCTTGCTCAGTCATGCTCTCTGGTTCGCCCTTCAACTCCAGAATGATCGGCGCGAACAGCAGTGAAATCAAGTTGATCACCTTGATCATGGGATTCAATGCTGGTCCCGAAGTGTCCTTCAGTGGGTCACCGACGGTGTCACATGTCACGGCAGCTTTGTGCTCCTCGGAACCCTTCCCACCGTAGAACCCGTCCTCGATTTTCTTCTTCGCGTTGTCCCAAGCTCCTCCAGAAGTTGCCATGAAGACTGCAAGCAGTTGCCCTGTGACTATGATCCCTGCGAGAAAGCCGCCGAGGGCTGCTTCTTTCAACAAGAAGCCAAGCGCGATCGGCGTCAGGATGGCCAGCAGCGCTAGGCTGGAGAGCTCACGCTGAGCCGCGGATGTGCATATGCTCACAACCTTCGCGTAGTCCGGAGGCTTCTTTCCCTCGAACACGCCAGGAATCTTGAACTGGGAACGAACTTCCTCCACTATCAGGGAAGCCGCACGTCCGACCGCTCGAAGCGAGATCGAGCTGAATAGGAACGGGAGAGCGCCTCCAACGAGCAGGCCAACGAGGACTAGTGGGTCAGCTATGTTCAGACCGATCTTCTGGAGGCCGGTGGTTTCTGTGTAGGCGCCGAAGAGCGAGACCGCCGCCAATACTGCTGAGGCTATTGCAATCGCTTTTGTGACTGCCTTGGTTGTGTTGCCGGCGGCGTCGAGGTGGGCCAGTGTCTGGCGGGCTTCAGGCTCCAAGTGCGCCATCTCTGCGATTCCATTAGCATTATCCACGATCGGGCCGAATGTGTCCATTGAGACATTATTGCCTGTCAACGTGAGCATACCGATTCCTGCAAGTGCGACCCCGTATATTGCAAATTGCGCGGAGCCTGCGAAGAAGAGAATCGACGCCACGATAGCTACTGCAATCACCAGAAGAGCCCAGACAGTTGTTTCGAATCCAAGCGCTAATCCTTCGAGGATCTCGGTCGCGGCTCCTGTCTGAGATGACTTCGCCAGTCGGTCGATTGGACTTTTTCTCGGATTCGTGAAGTGATCGGTTATCTTATTGAAACATATCGCGAGCAGAATCCCTACTGTCGTTGCAAGGAAGACTCGATAGTCGTGAACGTAGAACTCGGCCAAGACGAAGAAGCTCGCGATTGAGATCGCAGCGGAGAGATCGTAAGAAAGATCCATTGCCTTGAAGGCGTCACCTTTAGTGAACCTCTCAGGCCAATAGGAGACCGCGTAGGTTCCTATTATCGTGCTGACGACTCCGATACCACGGACAAGCAGTGGGAACAGTATCCATTTGATGTCGAATGGTGTGAGGGCGAGCCCCAGAATCATGCATGACACGATCGTGACCTCATAGGATTCGAATATGTCAGCAGCCATTCCAGCGCAATCACCAACATTGTCGCCAACTAGATCGGCCACAACAGCTGCATTCCTAGGGTCATCTTCAGGGATGTTCTTCTCAACCTTCCCGACGAGATCCGCCCCGACGTCAGCTGCTTTAGTGTATATGCCTCCGCCAACTCGCATGAAGAGCGCCAGCAGGGTGCCTCCAAATCCGAATCCAAGAAGAACTTGCGGAGCCGATTGTCGGTAGATCATGAAGATTATCGTTCCCCCGAAAAGGCCAAGTCCGTCTGTCAACATGCCCGTTATCGTGCCAGACCTGTAGGCGATCCTGAGAGCGTCCCGGAAGCCACGCCTTGCCGCTGATGCAACCCGAACGTTCCCTCTGACAGCCATGTTCATGCCCAAGTACCCGACTGAGGCTGAAAAGACGGAACCCATCAAGAAGGCGCCGGCTCTGCCGATGGAGATGTTGAACGGCCCTCCGACAAGAGCCGAGGTCAGATAGAGTACGACAACCAACAAAGCTATGAAAGGCACGATCGACTTCAGCTGCGTCTTCAAGTAGGCGTTCGCGCCTCTCAGTATGGCTTCCCAAACTTCTCTCATCTTGCCGGAACCGGAATCCTCACGTAGAATCTGACGGGCGAGCAGCATTGCGTAAACCAATGCCGCTATCGCGATTGAGAGAATGCTCCAAAGCGCTAATGTCTCAAATGGCAGTGCCAAAGCTATGCGCACACCTTGTTCGTGAAAGTTCGACGTTCCACTGATCTAGTCACATAAAAGCTCTTCTTGGATCAAGCATGTGACTGAGCCCCCTTCGGCGCGAAATCCGGAACACTTGAACATGCAGCGACTCTGCAAGCGCCGACTGCCAGAAACCACGACCCGCCCGGTTCGATACAGTCGCCAAAGTACCTTATCTATATGGAGAATATGATTCGAGAAGATCTGAGCGCAACCCGTGATGAAGAATGAGAGGCGAGGTGAGAATTCTCGGGCTGAAGGGTTTTCCGCTTGTGAAGCCAGGGAATGACATCGCCGAACTGGTGCTAGAGAGAGCGAGACACCTTCGCATTCGAATTGCGGATGGCGATGTCCTCGTCATTGGTCACAAGATCATCTCGAAATCGGAAGGTCAGATCGTACAGCTCTCCGGGGTTAAACCATCTGCTCGTGCAGTCAAGATCGCCCGAAAATGTTTCAAGGACCCCCGGCTTGTTCAGTTGACCCTCAACGAGTCGCGTCGGGTCATCAAGGTCAAGCCTGGGATACTTCTTGTTGAGACTAAGCGCGGGATCGTCTGCTTGAACGCTGGCATTGACAAATCCAACGTGGAAGGCCCCGACGCGTACTGTCTCCTGCCGGAGAACCCGAATCTGTCAGCAGCGAATATCGCGAAACGAATACTGAAGCAAACCGGAAAACGCGTGCAGGTAATCATTACTGACACATACAGTAGGCCCTTCAGAGCTGGACAGAGCGAATTCGCGATCGGTGCGAGCGGACTTGATCCGTTCGTTGATTACCGCGGAGTCAAGGATCTGTTTGGCAACATGTTGAAGTTCAAGTTTGTGTCGATCGTCGACGAGCTTGCCTGTGCCGGGGAGCTCGTGATGGGCCAAGGTGCAGAAGGAGTCCCGGCAGCTATCATTAAGGGCACCAATAGAATTAGGGTAAACAAACGCAATGCCCGCCCCAGACTGACCATACATAGAGGCCGAGACCTTTTCCGAGGAGCGCTCTGAAGTATCGAGATGGCCGCGCAGGAACGATCGGAAGTCATTTAAGACCCTACTCATTCTGACGCCTCTCTAGTCTGAACCGCACATTGAAGACCTGAGTGATCGAGCTTGAGCGAAATCGCGGAAGACAAGTACTCAGTTGATGTTGTTGAGGCCCCGAAGGCGATTCCAGCATCCAAAGAGAGCCTTGAAGCGATCAAGGGCGCAGTGAAAGGGAAAGCCCTAGCGAAGATGAAGAAAGAAGCTGTCGATTGCCCGGTCAAGGCGAAGAGAGTTTCCTTTGTTGAGTGCTTTACTTGCCCCAACTTCAACAGGCGAGTAAGGGGCAAGGTCGGCTGCGCAGGCCTGCCGCTCCCTTCGTCATCGTGACCAGTCTGAACATGATTGGTTAGGAGAAAAACAGAGGAGTATTGCAGCACCGAAACGATCGGTGGTTATTGTAGGAGGCGTCTACTTGACGACCTCGCCGGTTGCAAATCTGGGACCAACTTGGGTAATACGCACTTTGACGTGCTCACCAGGTTTGGTCTCGGGGACGAAGATGACGAAACCTTCCACGCGGGCAACACCGTCGCCTCTGCGGCTGGTCTCCTTGATGTCAACCTCGTACTCTTTGCCCTCTTCAACTGGCTTGTTGAAGGACCTGCCACCGGATCTTTCCTCGGAACTCAACAGATTCACCTCACGTCACAGTCGTTCTATGCTAGGACAGGGAAAAGGAGTGTTGGCCTACACGCATTCACGTTACGGCTAACAGCAGTCTTCCACTGTAGACCTAACTGAATCAGCGAAGCACAACCGATTCCTTATAAGCATTTACGCGCAGCTCAGGGCGCAAACACGAGCTTCCTCAGGCTCGAAGACTGCAGGAGTCTGCACGACCGGGCAACAACTGAATCCGAGTGTGGTGGACATCGTGAATGAATTGTTTGGCAGTTGGGGCTTCCCGCGAATTAGAAGTGGACTGAATCACTCGACAAGATGAGCTGGATTGAAAGTACTGCACTATGAGCACAACGGCGTGGGAGTAATCATCAGCAGGAGTCTGCAAAGAATAGGAGTAGAAAGCCGAGTACTGTCTTCTGCCCCACATCCGTTCGGTTTCAAGGAAGATTTTCTTTTCCACCGTCACCGGTTCAGGACGTGGAGAGAAATCCGTCGTCGCTCTGAATGGAAGAGATACTACGACTTTGATATCCTTCACAGCCATGATTCCCTGAGACTTCCAGAGAATGTTATTGTTCATTGGCGAGGAAAACTGATCCAACACTATCATGATCCGAAAACGACTGGTTCGTTGTACCCGGCTAATGTTCCGTCATTTGTGTCTCTACCCAGCATCCTCAAAGCAGTGCCCAATGCGACTTGGCTTCCAATTCCTGTTGACACAGACGTATTTTCCCCCGAGAAGATGGTCCCTCACAACAACTTCCGAATCGGATACTGTGCCCAATCGCTCGATCCATCGAAGCAGAAGTTTATTCCGAGCCGCGAGATCGACAGTGCACTGGATAAATTGACAACGAAGGCTGAAGCACTTCCTCTACTCAACATCATACAGCATGAACATATGACTGGTTACTACGGTAAGATCGATGTCTGGGTAGATCGCGTCGGACAAGATTTCTACGGTTTCGCCGCTGTCGAAGCGGCGGCCATGGGCATCCCGGTTATCACACAGATCGGAGAGGACGAGAAGGCCTTTGTTCCAGATTGCCCATTCACAAGCGTGGACCGCACCGATGTGCCGGCAGCCATCGTCTCCTTGGCTGAGGACGAGACATCGCGTAAGGCATTAGGAGCAAGGGCTAGAGAGTATGCGGTTGACATCCATGATTCGACCAGAGTGGCGAGACGATGCCTTGAGCTCTATGAGAGTCTCATGAGGTAATTTCGATGCAGATAGCTGACCTCCTGAAAGGAAGATCCATTGTTGTCATAGGCGGAACAGGCAGCTTCGGTCGCACAATTGTCCCTGAACTTCTGAAATATCAAGCAAAAGAGGTCATAGTGTTCTCCAGAGACGAGGAGAAACAACTTGACATGCAACGAGCCATCTCTGACCCACGACTTAGATTCGTGATTGGCGATGTTCGAGATCTTGACCGCGTGAGCGAGTGCATCAAATCAGACTACGTGTATCATGCAGCCGCCCTCAAGATCATGCCAACCTGTGAACAATTCCCACTTGAAACGTTGAAGACCAATATTCAGGGAACCCTAAACGTGAAGGAAGCATGCGCAAAGAACGGAGTCGAGAAGGCTATCTTCGTTAGCACCGACAAAGCGGTGAAGCCCGTAAACACATATGGAATGACAAAGGCTCTTGCCGAGAAGATCTGGTTGGATCCGAAACCTTCTTCGAAGACGCTGTTCAGCGTCGTAAGGTATGGTAACGTGCTCGGGTCTAGGGGCTCCGTGGTTCCTTACTTCAGAGACCTGATTGCACAAAGAAGACCTCTTCCGATCACAGATCCAAAGATGAGCCGTTTTCTACTAACTCTGAGACAGGCGATCGAACTAGTATTCTATGCAAGCGCGAATATGCATGGAGGAGAGATCTTCATTCCTAAGAACCCTGCCTGCATGGTATTGGACCTAGTCGAAGCTCTTGCGGGGAAAAACTACCCCGTAGAGAACGTTGGAATCCGTCCCGGCGAGAAGACAGTAGAAGTGCTTCTGAACGAGGAAGAAACACGAAGAACCGAGGAACGTGAGACTTGCTTCGTGGTCCATCCCCACGGTGGCTATCATGGCAATATGAAAGAGGAGTTCACTAGCCTCAACGCAAGACAACTCGAAGTACAGGAAACAAGGCAGCTACTGAAAGAGGCCGGAATCCAGTGCTCCTCATAACGGGCGCATCTGGAACACTTGGAAGAGAGTTTGCCAGACTCGTGCCCGAAGCTCTGACGCCTAGCCATTCAGACCTGGACTTGACGAGAAGGGATACCGTTTTCGACTACGTGACTTCGAACCAAGTGGAGACAGCAATCCATTGCGCTGCCTTGGCCAGCGTCAGCACATGCGAGACGAACCAGAGGCAAGCGTATCAAACCAACGTGAACGGAACTAGGAACATCCTTGATGCCCTATCAAGGCACAAGCCTGACGGTTACTTTGTTTACGTCTCCACAGCCTGTGTTTTTCCTGGCGACGAGCCTACGCGATTCTACAGTGAGGAGGACATCCCCTATCCAAAGAACTTCTATGGAATGACGAAACTTTTGGCCGAGCACTCGGTCGTTGAAAGAGCTTCGACATCGGATCTTAAAGCTCTGATTATCCGCACGAACTTCGCAGGGCGAGGAAAGTGGAAGCATCCTTCAGCCTTCGTAGACCGATACGGTACCTACCTATACCCGGATCAAGTAGCGAGAGCCGTGACAGACCTCATGCGTGCAAAGATGAAGGGGCACATTCACGTGTCTGGCGACAGACGCATAAGCATGTACGATTTTGCACGCATCGAAGATCCTAATGTGAAGCCCATGACCTTGAATAACTACCGCGGCCCTCCGGTCACAGTGAACATGTGCTTGACCTCAAAGAGGGTGCCGCTCGTTCCCTTCGAACCTAAGGTAGCTTAGACGTAAGGATGCGAAACGAGATGCCCACCAAGCCTGTCTCTCGTCAAGAGGAACAAACGATCGCAAGTTTCGATTGGCAATGGCGACACTTGGCAGAGGATGGACCTCCAGGAGATCAGGCGATCTTACTGTGGGCTCCTGGATGGCGAGAGAAAGTAGACACTATGATCGTAGATGAACTGGGTCTCGCCCCAGCCGATCTTGCCGGCAAGAGGGCCCTGGATGTAGGCTGCGGTCAGGGTCGTTGGGCGTATGGACTGAAGAAGATAGGGTGTGACGTTCTCGGAATTGACACAAGCCCCAGCGCGATTGAACTTGCTCGAAAATGGGGGTTGAATGCAAGGGTCATGAACCTGTTCGAGATATCTAATGCGGGTCTGGCGGGCCAGTTTGACTTGGTTTGGTGCTGGGGCGTCATTCATCACACTGCAGATCCTGAGAGAGCATTCAAATCCGTTGTCGACGCCGTGAGGAGCGGCGGTCTCATTCATTGCTACGTGTACAGTCGACCTCGTTCTCGTCAAGTCAGAGCAATGCGAGAGGTCTTGAAACCATTCGGTTTCTCAACCCGCCGGAGAATCATAAGTATGTGGATCAAACTCGGCCTATATCACGGCAGTGTTCACGAAGGCTTCGATGCACTGTCTCCCTCTATTAATAGGGAGATTGGGGAGCGCGAAATTAGGCGCTGGTGCGAGGAGTTAGGATTGGACTACGAACGCCGGTACCCAAGATGGGCAAGCAAAAGCGAAGACATCTTCTTCAACGCAAGAAGAGATCACCCGAGCCATTGAGGAGTTGTCGAGACTGAAGCTCACAAGAAGAACCTGGGCACGTTTTGGCCGTTACTTGTATCGAAGACATAGCTTGCGAGCGATCCCTACGCAAGTGGGCCTCTGTGTAACCCATCTCTGTAATATTCGCTGCGTCTACTGCATGCGTGAGACATTCCAGCCGCCAAGAGATTCAATGACCGTAGAGCGAGTCAAGAAACTGATGCATCGGATGCCCTACGTGAGCGGCGTATGCATAATGGGACTATGCGAACCTCTCATGAATCCGCAAACACCCGACATCGTCCGCTGGCTGTCGGATGAAGGTGGCTATTCAACGTCTCTTACCACAAACGGAATGATCCCGTTAAATCTTAACATACTGGACGCATTGCTCCGAGTCGACGATATGGTGTTCAGCATCGACACTTCAGATCCTGAGACGTTCCGTTATCTGCGCGGCGGCGCCGACTTGAATCGGGTTATGGAAAATCTGGAGCGACTCTTGCAGTTCAAGCGTGAACTCGGCCTAGGCAGGTTTGACAACCCGCCAATTCACATAAACGCTGTGATAACGTCTAGGAACTTCTCCCAGATACCGGGCTTGATCAAGATGCTAGAGCCTCACGCAAGTGAACTCACCTATTTGATGGTCGATCCCATTACCAGGCCAGACTACCAAGACTTTGAAAAGCCGCTGATGATCCAGCGCACTCAGTTTGAGCAGCAAATTGGAGAGTATCGTAGAATTGCAGGCGAGTCCCCCCTCAAGATCGTCGGTTTCGACTACATGCTGGAACCAAGTTCGAACTGGCGCGACTGCCCCATGTCATGGGACGGTATGTTTGTCCAGCCGAACGGCGACGCTTATTTCTGTTACAACTATGAGTACGTCCTAGGAAACGTTTTCCAGCAGAACCCGCTATTCGTCTGGAATAGCTCAAGAGCGAAGCAATTTAGGCGGAAACTCCTCACATCTGATCCGCCTTTGGCACAATGTCGCAGTTGCAACTTTGCCAGAAAAGGATGGCAGCCTAGCGGCGTGTACTACCAAACAAAACAAGATGTGATTTCCTGGGAGACCCCCTTGGCCAACGGGAAGTTGTTCAGTGGAGAGGAAGTACCATCTACCTCTTTCGCCAGATACGAATCGCACGTTGTATAACACAAGGGAACCACGTCATCTAGTAGAGCTTAGCACTGTGGTCAGCAAGGTACGAGAGGAACGGAAGAGACCTATGGCAGGCAGGACAAGTGAGTCCTACACGAACTTAGGAATACACTCTAATGCATATCAAGCTCCATCTAGGTGAGGATGCTAAGTGAGCCACTGGAACCTTGTCATCACTAGCGGGCGGTCAAGTGGAGCGGCCCTAACGCCGGATTCCATTCTGGGTCAACAGCCATTCTGCCATCTTATTCCGATGCTTGGCGATAGCTCAGCTAACAGCCCATTGTGCCTCCCAGAAGGAGGTGATGAAAGTCAAGCGAAACGAATTGGAAAAGTAATCTACACGCTAAGAAGTTCGCGTCGGTGGATACAATGAGGATCCTTCACTGCTTTAACATGGCGAATGATGGCTGGTCTGCTGTCAAGGGCCTTCGAGCTATCGGAGCAGACGCTCACCTCATTGTTCACCGTCCAGCACACGTGGCAAGCCTCCCTCACTGGGAAGAAGGAGAGATCGACATGACACGTATCGGAAACCTCTACGATCCAGATTGGACTATTCTCAATGAAAGTTGGCGCATGCCTAACTACGTTCACATATGGGATCTGAGAAGGAGTTGGTATCCTCTAAGCGTACCGTTGAAGTGGTTTCGGAGGATGCCGGAGCTGGCTGATTATGATATTGTAATCGGACACTTTCCCTTCGCAAAGGTCGCGCTGTTCTACAAGTTGCTGCACCACAAACCGTACGTAATCTATGACGCAGGGTGGATACGTTACCTCCATCGATACAACTTCCGTTCCTATCAGCTAGCCAGAATCGGATACAGGAGCGCAGCCAAGATCTTGTTTACCAACGTGGATACCTATTCGATGTTCGTCAATGCCGGATATCCGCCAGCGAAGATGCTCTACACTCCTTTCGCAGTTGACATGGACCTTTATCGCCCTAGTAAGCCCCTGGCAACTTTTGATGGTTCACCGGTCTTCTTCTCTCCAAGTCGCCAAGACTGGCCTGAGAAAGGCAATGATATTCTAATGTATGCTTTTCAAAGGTATCTGAAGCGTCAACCGAACGCCCTCCTGCTGCTCTCTGAATGGGGACAAAGTGACGTACTAAGTGGGCGAAACTACCTTGACATGACGAAGGATCTTGTCAAGCAGTTGGGCATCGAAGATTCGGTGAAATGGCTGCCGGTTATGCCAAAACGAAGGCTTGTGGAATTATACAACACCGCTGACGTGGTGTTTGACCAGTATGTTTTCGGAGCATTGGGCACGACTAGCCCAGAAGCAATGTCGTGTGGAAAACCAGTCGTCGCATATGTTGACCCTCTGCTCTGGACTAGATGGCACGTCTCAGCACCACCAGTGGCAGAGGCGAGAACGGCAGAAGAGATCTATCAACAAATGGTGGCACTCGAAGACCCACGTCTACGCGAAGATTATGGTCGAAAAGGCCGAACATGGATCGCAGAGAACTGCGAGATGAAGCTAGTGGCGAGGCAGCAGCTAGGGATCTGCGAGGAACTCCAAAGAAAATAGAGCAGTAATGGACACTCCGTGCCACCAAAGTCTTCAGAATTCAATGACGAATCAACAAAGCCCTGAATTAGACATGGCCTCCAAAGAGGAATCATATAATAGGGCGATACCGAGTCTTGGATTCAGACCGGTCATGACCGGAAAAGTTCGCTATCTTGCCCGCATGTGGTACTATTTCAGAATAGGCTACGCAACCTATCTGACCTTTGTGTTGGGAGCTGTCCAAACACTGGTCGTAGTTTGGTATCTCGCACTTGCCCAAATGCCACAAGTCGAAAGCATCTTCGGCCATTTCATACCCTTCGCTATTCTCATAACGATCGTGGGAGTTCCACTGAGCGTCGCAATGGGATGGCTTCACATCAAGCGAACCCCGGCCTACACCTCTGAAATAGACATCGGAGTAGAGGCCAACCCCTACTACTACAAACTCCCTCCAGGATTCAATCGGGAAGCATTTGCACCTCTCTATCTAGAGCTGCTCACACAATTGAGCAGATTGCTCGACGCACAGAATCTCCTTACAAAGGATGACAAGTCTCGGATTAGAGACTTGGAAGACAAACTCCAAGTTCTCATCGAAGGCGGTTACGTGGGAACCCCGAGAACGAAGCTTTGACACGCGCATTCTGAGGAGAAATACCTGCCCGCTTTCGTAATTGCAGAGTTCACATTCGCAAGCTGAACGAATTGCTTCCTTTTCGGAAAGCGCCTTTGCAAAGAGAGGTCCATGGCCCC
>JBEKGZ010000044.1:0-13000 GCA_050012535.1 Bathyarchaeia archaeon
TCGGGAAAACGCGGCGGGGACCTTGGCACTTTCGGCAGAGGAAAAATGGTCAGAGAATTTGAACAAGCCGCGTTCACGCTTCAGAAAGGACAAGTCTCACCCATCGTGAAAACGAAATTCGGCTACCATATAATACGGCGACTAGAGTAAATCCAGACCGCGGGTTAAGTGCAGAACTTGGCCCGAACAGCTTTTGAGCCTTAGCCTCCTCGTGATCCACTAGGATCCCCAACGATCGCAAACATACGTTCACCGGCTAGGACCCAGACGACGTGCGCCAGTTAGATCATATCGACTAAGCTGAGGAGGTTGCGCAGATACTCCTTCAATTGTTCGCGGAGGCCAGCCTCAGACACGTCTTCCTTCAGGCTGACCATGAACCTGTTGAAGTAGTCGAACCGTATTGCGGCGCTTGATCTGATTCGGTTCAGGAACCGGACGTTGCTTAATCTCGCTTTTTCGATCTGCCCTCCCGCTACTTTATGCCTCTCCATGTTGCTGATTGCGAATGAGTTGTTGAGCAATATGGATGCATTGATCCATTGATCCTTTCGACCCATTCCGCTTGTTGCGGGCTCTTCTTTGATCCAGCCCAAGAAGAAATCACCAAGCTGTTGCAAACGGGTGTTGTCGTCGTACGCCTCAAGCAAGATCCTGCACGTGGTTTATCGCCTGATGCAATATCTCTTGCTCGTATCCCCGGTGAAGCCTGTGACTATCGATGAAATGACGCATGAGGTCTGCGATTAGCGGGTCGCTGTGCGAAGGATGATGTGTTATGTTCCTGTATACGTGTGAGAGCTCGTGAGCAAGCAAGCCCTCAAGCATCGGAGAATCCAGAGCAAAACCCGAGACCACAATTGCGTGACTTCCCCACCGACGAGAGGTGTACCCCATGAAAGGGAGTTCTCTGTCTACAATTACCTTGACATCTTGGTCGATCCTGAACCCAGCCTGCTCCATGGTAGGTCATCTTGTCCGCGCTTTCACCGATCAATGATTCTGGAGCGGGAATGTGTGCCTCTTTTCGAGCACACACTAAGTTGGGAGTTTTAGTAGGCTCCTGAGATCGTCGAAAACGTATGTCGGATTGATTCCTTGTGGGGCTGCTTCATTATACCGGTTGATCCATGCCGTAGAGATGGCGAGTTTGCTGCATGGAATGACATCGTGGAATATGCTCTGGGCTACGTGAAGAGTTGTCTCTTTGCTGGCTTCATACATTTCAAAGAATCTGTTCCAGTGCTCTGGCGAAGGCTTGTACGATCCGACATCCTCGGCTGTGATGTAGCCATCAACATCCAGACTATTTCTGAGAATTGTCTCCTTCAATATGTCCTTATCAATGTTTGACAGTATGACCCGTTTGTATCCTCTCTTCCCCAACATCTCCAGGCTTTCTACCGTGTCGCTAAACGCAGGCCAGGAAGGGACACTTGCCGCGAACATCTTCGCCTCATTTTCCCCAATAGAAACCTTCAGATGCTCCGCGACCTTGATTGCCGTGTCCCTCAGGATTTCTCTGTAAGACTTGTATTGCCCTTCTTCTTCAGCTTCGAGCTTCACATAGAGAGGAAAGACATTCACCCCTGAAGGCAGCCCGTTACTTCTGAGCAGTTCGCCAAGATGAGTCTCTATTCCCTTCCTCCAGTCTACCAGTGTCCCGTAACAATCAAAAGTTAGATGTGTGAATTTCACCTTCGAACAACTCCGTTACTAAACCACTGGGTGAGCTACATCTAGTCATGGAGGTGCATGGTGAATTTGAAGGTTAATGTCACTGCCCACCAAAGCATCCGCAAACACCGTACAATCATTCCAGAAGCTTTCAATTCCAAATGAGTTATCGTGTGGGCAGACCTACTTTGCACTCAGCACAATACCAGCTTAAGCGTTGCCAACTCCACCTTTGAGTTATCGACTGTCTCGACAGCGTTTCCTAATCGAACGAATCCTCTCTTTACGTAGAAACTGATCGCACGTTCATTTGACGCCTCGGTTTTGACCACCATGCTTGCGAAACCGGCGTCTCTGGCGGAGCCTACACATTTTGAAATCAGGATACTCCCAATACCCTTCCCCAGTAGATCGTCCCGAACGATGATGCCCGCAAGTTCGATCGTAGAGGCATCCTGAACCCTGTTTGCAGCAAAACCGGCTATCTCACCATTCTCTTCGCAAACAAAGAACTTCAATTTCGGATCGGATACTAACCTCATGAGAGACTCTTCAGAGGAGATCTCGTGGATTGTGTCGTCGGTAGCTCCTGTCCATCCCAAAGCCTTAGGGCCCGCTCTTCTCCAAGCGTCTAGCACGAACTTACCTAGCGCACGTACCTGGTCAGGATTGGGTTCAACGATTCGAACCTCCTTCAGAACCATTCCTCCTCGAGAAATGCCGCATCAGTGGCCCTTCTCGCAGCCATTGCATGAGCCTAGAGCTGCTTTTCTGTGTGTTGTGTTCTGGCGCGCCCCACAACGATGTCTTTTGACCGTCGGGAGAAGACGTCGTCTGGAGTGCAGAGCTAATGGCCACTAGACTCGCATCCTTTGCACCTCAGAGAATCGAGAGGGCCTCATCCATGTCAGCAATCAGATCCTCAGTATCTTCAATTCCCACGGCGTAGCGTATCAAGCCTTCAGGGATTCCGGCCGCACGACGCTCTTCCTCTGTGCACTCAACATGGCTGGTCAGCGAAGGCGGCCCTACGACGGTGTCGACCTGACCCAAATTGGCGGCCATATACGCATACTTCAGACGTGGTAAAACGCGAGCAACCGCTTCCAAACCGCCGATAATCTCGAAACTGAGCACTCCGCCATAACCGCCGGGCATTTGCTTTTTGGCTACGTTGTGCATCGGATGACTTTCCAGGCCGGGGTAGTTCACTTTGAGGACTTTCGTGTGTTTTTCCAAGAACCTTGCCATGGCTAGGGCATTCTTATTCTGGCGCTCGACACGCAAAGCCAGTGTCTTCAAGCTGCGAAGAAGCAGACTCGCCCTGTGGGGATCGAGGGACGGACCGACAAGTTCCCTGTAGCGATAGACTTTCTTCACGAGTTCACTCTTTCCGCAAACCACTCCTGCTAAGAGGTCGTTGTGACCACCGATGAATTTCGTGGCACTGTGAACCACAAGGTCTGCTCCGAGTTCAATCGGGTGCTGGTTGATGGGTGTGCCGAAGGTGTTGTCGGCTATCGTTATGGCACCAACTTTGTGAGCCGCTGCGAATAGCTTCTCGAAATCAACCACACGCAACAACGGATTGGTTGGAGACTCCAAATAGAGCACATCACATCCTTCTGCAATCTCCGCGAGGATCGCTTCCTCATCGTTGGTCTCACATAGTTCACAGCGGATTCCGAAGCGAGGCAGGATCTCTTTGAAATGCAGGTAAGTTGCTCCGTAGGCATCCTTGATGGTCACAGCGCATTGGCCCGGGCTTAGTAGAGCGAAGAGTGTCGTGTTGATGGCTGCCATCCCGGTAGAGAAATCTGTTGCTGCCTCTGCTCCTTCTAGTGCAGCCATTTTCTCATTGAGAGCTCGTATGGTGGGATTAGAATTTCGGCTATAGATATCTCCAGGTTTCTCCCCTAGGGCAACCTCCCGCCATGACTCAAAAGTTCCGTAGGCAAAGGCCGCGTTCTCCATGATCGGGATGTTCATCGCGTGCGTTAACGGATCAATCGATCTCCCGTAATGAACACAACGTGTCGAAGGACCTTCTTTGAACATCATGATGACAATACCACCTGAGTGAGCAGAAGTTCTTGGCAGACTTACTTATCGATAATGGAAGAAATTGCAGGTGCGAGCGACAGAGATGAACGGTGGCTATTTCTGGCTCGCTCTTGTGTGCCAGCTAGCGCGCACACAGGGCTACCTCAAGATGATGGTGATGCAAAGGGATGATTTCCGCTTTCAAGAGAGCGGGATTCGTTGAGGTGTTGCGGAGGTCGCCGGCCCGCCCAATCATGAGATACTCGATTGGCTGAATGAGCAGGACACGATCAAATGCCCTGAAGGGCTGTCTCCGAAAAGTTCAGCAGGAACTCCCTGATATTCCCCAACTCTTGTTCGGATGGGTAGTTCAGGAATTCGGAGACCGGCTCGTGGACTTTAAATGTTGCCTCCTTCAGTCTTGAAGCCATGAGCGCTGGGGCATTCCCGCCCCAAAGCTTCGTTACAATAGCAGCGGCCAGCTTCCCCTCGCCAAGCTTCTTGATTCTTAGTATCTCCAATAGATTGGCCACGAGTGGGAAAATGCTCGTCTCGTATGTTGGAGTGACTAAGAGAACCCCCGCCGAATCCAAAATGTCACTCAATATGGGATTCACTATGTCGGCCGTGGCATCGTGCAAGGCTACTTCCTCCACCTTCTCCTTGAGAACGTCGACCGCGAAACGTGCGAGCTTCCCTGTGAGCCCATACATCGAACCGTATACGACGGTGATCTTTCTCTTATTTTGCAGCTTGCACCATGATGTCATCGTTTCGGTGAATTCCTGTATCTTGCTCCTGTATACGACGCCATGTGCCGGCGCGAGCATCTTGATGTTGAGTTCAAGCGTTTTGATCTTGCCGATGTCTCGCAGGACCATTGTTCTGTGTCCGACCACGACTGTGGAGAAGTACTCCTTTTTCTGTTTCAGGTAGGATGCAAAGTCAACCTCATCATCGAATATGGGTTTCTCAAGAGCGCCAAATGCTCCGTAAGCATCTGACGTGAATAGGATTCCTTCGTCCTCCAAATACAGGAACATGCTGTCGGGCCAGTGTATCCATGGCAAGTCGATTACTCGGAGGGAACGGTCCCCAACTTTCAGAACATCACCACCCTTCACCGGTTTCGGTTCGACGTTGAACATGCGCTTCATGCAAGTGCAAGCCCTTGCTGTGGCATACAATGTCGCGTTGGGAAGCAAGCTTGAGAGTTCGCTGACTAGACCACTGTGGTCGGGCTCCGCGTGAAGTATTGCAATGTGTTTGATTTTGCTTAGGTCTACGATCGTTTGGATGAGGTCGATGAATTCTTTGACGGGGATTGTCCTCTTTGCTGAGTCTATTAGCAGGTATTCTCCTTGGCTTCCGATCAAGTAAGCATTGTAGTTGACGCCCTGAGGTATGGGCCAGAGATTCTCGAAACGCTTAGTCTCGGTGTCAGGCACGCTCAGCCAGTATACGTCTGAGCCGATTTTCCTGCTGGAAGGTTTCGGCAATCTTGCAAACCCCTCTACGTGCTAGGACTTGATGCAGATTCTAGCTGGGGATCTGTGCCATTCCAGATAAGATTTTGCGCTTTTCTGCGTCTTCCTCTATCCTGACGAGTTCGTTGAGTTTTGCGATGCGTTCGCCGCCGATGACTCCGCACTTGATCATCGGACATGATAGGCCGACTGCGATCTGTGCGAGCTCTCCAGAGCATACTTCTCCTGAGCGATGCGACATGACTGTTACGTAGCCTGCGGCCTGTGCCTTCTCGACGGCTCGTCTGGAATCTGATAGTGTCCCAACTTGATTAGTCTTGATGATTATTGCGTTCGCTGATCCGTGCTTGACCGCCTGGTCGATTCTGGCAGCGTTCGTCACCAGGAGATCATCCCCACAAATCAATGCTCCTCCGGCCTTCTTGCGGAGTTCCGCAAACGCTTCGAAAGCATCTTCGTGTAGTGGATCTTCAACGTAGACGAGTCGGTAGCGCTCGATCAGGTCGAGCATGAATTCTATCTGTTCGCCTTCGTTGCGTTTCTTTCCATCTCGCTTGTAGATGTAGGCTTGTTGTTTTTCGTCCCAGAGGCTTGAGGCCGCGACGTCGAGGCCAATCCTGACATCTGCACCTGTCTCGAGTGAGACGGTTTGGCAGGCTTTGCTGATCAGGTCTAGTGCCTGCTCAGTTTTCATGTCGAGCACATAGCCGCCCTCGTCCCCTTTCCCGATCATTGTCGCTCCCTGCTGCACCGCCAGCTGTGCGACTTCCGAGTGAACCTTGACGTTGGCTTCTGCTGCCTGGATTGCCGAGGAAGCCTTCGTTGGAACGACTAGGAATTCCTGTATGTCGGTTCGCTTGCCCTTCGCATGGGCCCCTCCGCCGACCACATTTCCTAGCGGCAAAGAGATCCTGACCTTCGAGGAACCTGCAAGCTTCTGGTAGAGCGGCTTCTTGTGAACCGTCGCCGATAGTAACGCGGCAGCTATTGAGACAGCGTAAGCGGTGTTTCCACCAATCCGGCTGAATCGTTCGGTCGCGTCAACCTCATGCAGCTTCTCGTCGATCTGCTGTTGGCGGTCTGCGTTCATTCCGACGAGTTCAGGAGCCAATAACTTCCTTACACGTTCGACCGCTTCGTCAACTCCGCCGTCTGGGAACGGTTGAACTTCCCATTTGCCCCGGCTCTTACCCGAGGGCGCGCCAACCCGAACCATGATTCCTCTGCTGGAGAGGTCTACTTCAACCGTGGATTCCCCGCGACTATCTAGAATTCTGCGAGCCGCTAGGCTCGTGATCTTGACTGGAACCGCCAAAATGGACACCTACGCAATTCGGCCACGTTTACGTGCTGCGACTTCACCGTACTTAAGAAGCTCGTCGATCACTTCAACATGAGAGATGAACATACGTCTGCAGCAGTACCTCTTCATGCCCAGGTCGTCGAGGATTTTGGCGGGGTTCTCTCCCTGCTTGGTGCGGCGCGCATACTCCTCCCAACGATCACCGATCACCTTTCCGCAGGTGAAGCATCGCACCGGAATAATCATCAAGCATTCAACTCGTATGGTCTAACGGTAAGACTTCTGTTTCCTGACTCTTGCGCCTGGGCCTCCGAACTTCTTAGGCTCCTTCCTTCGGGGGTCTCCTGCGAGCATCGTCCTATCGAAGCCTGTGAAGAGTCTTCGCAGCTCGGCGCTTCTGGTAAACTCCACAAGTCCTCGAGCGATGGCCATCCTGGCTGCCTCGGCTTGTCCCATGACGCCTCCTCCGCGAACCTTGACGCGTATATCGATCGTGTTCAGACGGTCACCTGCGAGTGTCAGCGGTTCAAAGATTCTGGCGCGAGCAAGCTCAGGCGAGAGGCTGCTTACGGGGAACTCGTTCATCGTTACTTTGCCACGACCTGTCTTGAAGACAGCTCGGGCTATTGCGGTCTTTCTCTTTCCTGTGACTAGAAGTATCTTCTTTCTCTCGCTCATGTCCTCCAAGGCGCTCCTATCTCGTCTGAGAGTTCACCAACTGTGATGTACGCGCACCGTAGCTTCGAAGCTTCAGCACCAGGGACCTTCACCGTGGACTTGTCCCGGTACTCCTCAGGGACACCTATGTAAACACGGACCCGCCTAAACGCGGTACGGCCCTTCGGCTTCTTACGCGGCAACATTCCACGAATGACGCGGCGGACGTAAGTGTCAGGCCTTCGAGGATGCGTCGGCGCTTTGTACTGAGCCGCAAGGGTCCTCGTCTTGAGTCTTCGCATTGCCTCCTCGACTATGTTGGCTTTGGTTCCTGAGATGACCGCGTTCTCCGCGTTGAAGACGATGACTTCATCTCCTTGCAGTGCATGCTTCGCTGCGAAGCTTGCGACCCGTCCGAGTATCAGGTTGGAGGCGTCAATCATGACAGGTTGCTTCGACATTGGTTCTCTCACCTTAGAATCTTGATCTTGCTTCCCTTCGGGTGATCGTCAGCAAGCTTGCTTAGGCTCATGCATGAGCCGCCCGCCGTCTGGATCTTAGCCCTTGCCGTCTGGGAGAAGTTGAAAGCCCCGATATGGATCGCATGGCTGATGGAACCGGTTGCAAGGACTTTGCCTGGAACCGCAACTATATCTCCTTTCTTTGTGTTCCTCGCGATTCTGCTAACGTTGATCGCGACCCTTGCCCGCTTCGGTTTCCCGAGAAACTCCGCTACGCGCAACCAGATCTGTGCTTTGTTCTTTCTACCTGTTTTCTTCAGGGCGGCAATTGTATCGTTCAGTTGAGGATTCGTAATAACTCTACGCACCATCATTTCACCTACTTCTTCTGCTCCGCATCAACCAAAGCCGTCATTGCTTCAGCCCTCTTGATGAGTAAGCTCCCGGCCTCTCTGACGATTCTCTTCGTGGGGAGAGCCCCGGTGGATTCGACATTGAATAGGAAAGTCGTATCGTCACCATTGATCTCTACTGGCGGACCCTTCTTCTGGTCCGAGGGAACGGCTTGCTCAACGCATGCATTACACAGAATACAGTCAAGCTCGTTCTTGATGAAGATCTTCCGAGTCGAGTCGGAAGCGAACACCCGCGTAGGACAGATCTTGATCACGTCTTCTGGGTTTGAGAGGTTCTCATCATGAAGCGTGACCTTGGGCATGTACCTGTAGGCTGCGACTGAGGCTGCCTGCCACTTCGCATGCTCGGATCCTCTTCCCAAACGAGCATAAGCCTCCAGCTTCACCTTCTGTCCAGGCGCCAACTTCACGACCGGTATCCTATCCGACGTGGGCACGGTCTCTGTAGCCGCCTTCAGGTCGCCCGAGTAGACGGTGATGGTTTGGTCGGTTGCTTCTGCTTCTAGTACGAAGGATGCGGTGCATTTTGCGCATCCTAGGTCACTCTTGCAGTCGCATTCCTCACGCGGAACATAGGCATCCAAATCGGTCTTTAACGGGACGAGACCGAGGCGATGCGCGAGAATCTCATCGTACATGACGGAGGTGTTCTCAAGAAAGATAACGTCCTCGATCGCCATCACGGGGACATCCGCGAGCATTCCCCGCCTGAGGGCGTTGGCGAATGCGGGAGAACTGTCGCGCAGGATGAACCTGAGCGAGTCCGCTTTTTCTTCGAGGATCTCAACCTCCATGACGCGCATGACCTTCTAATCGACTATTCTTGGTTACTTCTGGTGGGTTTGCAGTTTAGGCTTTCTGGGCGCTTATAAACAATTACGCATGCGAAATCACGATTAGACGAAAAATCGCAAGAGCTCACGCGTTTCGCAAGAAAGACTCGATGAAGATCTTCGTTGAAAGCTGATACTGCGTTGCCGGTGCGAGTACGCTCTCTCTTCCAAAGAGGTCCGTTAGAATCTGTTCTGGAGATTTGCCTTCGGAGTGAAGGCGACGGACTTCGTCTCGCGTCTCTTCCAGATACACCCGAGTTCTCTTGATAACCTGTTGTGGCTCGGGTACGACTTTTCCCAAGGAGGCGAACATGATCTTGGGCTTGAGTTCTTCGAACTTTCTTAGGTCAGAGATCAGCTGATTCACGTCCTCCTCAACCCTAGCGACCTTAGGACGCTCTCCAACCCATATGTCGCCAGAGAAGAGTACTCGGCGCTCCTCCTCGAAGAGAGAGATATGATCCCTGCAATGTCCAGGAGTTTCGATGACGCGTAGACTGACGCCGCCCTCTTTGACGGCAGCCCCAATCGGCGCAGCGGTGGAAGGTTCAGGATATCCCCAGATCTCAACCTCGAACGGGTACAAGTCGTACTTTCTGCTCATGAAGGGAATCGCTTCGGGGTGCGCCAACGCTTTCAGCCCAATCCGTTTGGCGAGGAGCGCATTTCCGCCGACATGGTCCTCATGATGATGCGTGTTGATAATGAGGGAGACTTGCTTGTTTTCTAGGAATTGACCGAGCTCGTTCTTCGAATAGTCGCAGCCAGAATCGATCAGAATGCCATCGATCAGGTATGCTGCTACCCAATAGAGAGCGGTTTCGCCGTCGATAGATCGTCCCATCTTGATTTCTGTGACGTCTCCGACTTGCGTTGCCTTGAGCATCCCGTGCCGCCCAGCTTTAGCCTCAGAAGGGCGCGGGTTCTCTTCGAAGAATCTTTCTCTCCAGATTCAGGTTCGACAAGGAAGTCGGCAGAGTCTCCGCTAGGAAATCAACAATAAGCTGAGATTTCGCGGAGCTCGAACGACAGATTCCGATCGTCCAGGGCAGAAGTATAAACCTAGGTTGCAGGTACTTCGGCTGCCACGGGCACTGGTGCTGACGGCGTGCCACTCAGCGGTGCGTTGCAGTGTGGACAGAATCTTTGTCTTAAGCCGTTCATCTTGATGTAGTCGTGCAGGCTCTTCGTGATCTCCGTGAAACTGACCATGGTGCCTCTAGGATGCCCTGTTAGCATTGAGAGGACATCATCGATGACGATGCTCTGCTCGGTCAACGCGTTTCTCTTGCTCATCCTACGTTCTCCTCTGAATACGATAGGCGCTCACCGGGTCATTTGAGAATTCAATACCTGAACACCGTCAACTACGAGCCTCCGAAACCGCTCGCTTAGACAGTTTTGACCCTATCCTATGAGCGGATAACGCGCGTAGACACGAGGAAACCCATTATCACCGAGGCCGTGGGAGCGGACTATGTAACCTGCTGGACAACCTGAAGCATGTGCAAACGTCGAGACCGAATTGGTTCTGCAAGTGCTAATCTGAAACCTACCGCATCGCGGCACGCCTGTTCACGTCGGCCCAATACCGACGGTAGAATAGGCCGGGTTTCCTGTCGACTGAGCGTTCTTCTATCTTGCTCAGCCACCTAAATTCAAGGTTCTGGGCTTCCGCGAAGGCCTCTTCAGTAATTTGACGAAGGATCTTCATTCTGTCATTTATCGGCCTCCCGCTCATGTCTACTCGAACTTGCGAAACACGACTCAGATATCTTGATTCAAAGTCCCGCTGGTCGTCCTGGATGATCGCGAACCGAGCTTGGTAGTCTTCGAGTATCTTGCGGTGCAGCCGTTCGTGCTTTGCTTGGATCATGTTTCTGTCTGGGGTAGAATAGTAGGCCGTGTCCTTCGTTCGGTTCCCGATCTGAATTCTTTGCGAGGATCACTGAGCCATTAGATGTGCTATTCTTGAGCGCCACTAGTGTGTCGCACATACAACAGTCCGACCGGACAGTATCTCGAAAGTTACTAATGGCGGCCGCAATTAAAGGAATAAGGCGGAGGATACGTCTCAAGACACTCAACCTATGACAGTGTTCGCGTAGCCCCAAACTGAAATACGCATGTGAGTATCTCACCCGGAAGATGATGACGGCGATGAGTGAGATGATCAAGCGTTACCTTGACGGGCACGGCGTAAACTACAGACTCCATGTTGTTGGCGGACCGACGATGACGGCTGAAGACGCCGCAACTCAATTGCATGTTCCGCTCGAAACGATCATCAAGAGCATCCTCTTCACAGACGAGAAACAGACTCCTATGCTTGCGATACTGACCGGGGACAGGAAAGTGGACAGAAAGAAGCTCGCCTTCGTCCTGGGTGCGTCGAAAGTCAGGATAGGTACCCCTGAGGTTACAAAGGAGTTCACTGGTTTCGAAGTTGGCGTAATGCCACCTGTGGCTCACAAGAATAGGATCTTGACTGTGATCGATCAGAAGGTTATGAGTTTCGGCAAGGTCTATGGTGGCTCGGGAACGGCGGAGGCTCTGATGGAGATCGATCCGCGTGAGATCGCAAGACTCGCCGATGCCAAAGTCGCTGAGATATCTGAATGAGCAAGATTGAAGGGAGGAATCTTTGATGGGGTTGAAGATTTTTCAGGCCGACGCGTTCACGGACAAAGCATTTGCAGGCAACCCGGCAGCCGTATGCTTTCTGACGGAGCCGCGTGACGATGTATGGATGCAGAATCTGGCACGGGAAATGAACCTGTCCGAGACCGCCTTCCTACGCGGGCAACAGGACGGATACGACCTTCGATGGTTTACGCCTGCTGTGGAGGTTGCGTTGTGTGGTCACGCAACACTCGCAAGCGCACACATCCTATGGGAAACCGCGATGCTAGCTCCAAACGAAGAGGCGAGATTCCACACGCTGAGTGGGTTGTTGACCGCCGAGCGTAAGGGCGATTGGATTGAGCTCAACTTCCCGGCCACACCCGAGCAACAAGCAACAGGAGACTGTTCGGAACATGAAGCCAGATTTTGGCCTACTGAGAGCGATGCAGGTCCGCGGAGTCATGGTCACAAGCCAAGCAACTACGCCTGGCTATGATTTTGTCTCACGATTCTTCGCGCCGGGTTCAGGCATTGACGAGGACCCGGTCACCGGTTCTGCTCACTGCTGTCTCGGCCCCTTCTGGAGCAAGCGACTCGGCAAGAATGAGCTCATGGCTTACCAAGCCTCCAGACGCGGCGGCACCATGCGAGTCCGCGTGAGTGGCGACCGAGTCTATCTGAGCGGACAAGCGGTCACGGTCTTCCGAGGCGAACTAGCTGACTACCTATGATGGCTTTGAGAGAGTGCTCCTGATCTGGGGTAATGGCATGTGATACTGGTCACCGGAGCGGCAGGTAAGACTGGACAAGCAGTCATCAAAGCCTTAGTCGCTGGGAGGCAGTCTGTGCGTGCTCTGGTTCGTCGTGATGAGCAGATACATGTTGTCAAATCCCTTGGAGCCAAAGAAGCAATCGTCGGGGACATGCGGGACCTAGTAATACTCAGACGAGCCACGCAGGGCGTCCATGCAGTCTATCACATCTGCCCAAATGTGAGCCCTGACGAAATCCAGATCGGAAAGACAGCGATCATCGCCGCCCATGACGCCGGGGTTGAGCAGTTCGTCTTTCACTCCGTAATGCATCCACAGACTGAGGCGATGTCGCACCACTGGAATAAGTTGCGTGTAGAAGAGACGCTGTTCGAGTCTGGCCTGGCGTATACGATTCTGCAGCCGGCTTCGTACATGCAGAACGTGCTGGCAGGGTGGCGGACGATTACGGAGCGCGGAGTGCACACTGTGCCGTATACGGTGGAAGCTCGCATGAGCATGGTTGATCTTGAAGACGTTGCCCAAGCCGCAGCTGTTGTTCTCACCGAGCCAGGTCATCTGGGCGCGACGTATGAGCTGGCTGGCCCAGAAGTACTGACACAGACACAAGTTGCTGAGACCCTGAGCAAGCATCTGAAACGTCCAGTACGGGCTGAACAGATCACGATCGAGGCATGGATTCGCCAAGCCCAAACTTCAGGTATGGGAGAGTATCAGATCGAGAC
>JBEKGZ010000045.1:0-10808 GCA_050012535.1 Bathyarchaeia archaeon
ATTGCCGCCGTCGGCGACTACGAGCCGCTTGTTGGACCCAAGTCTGTGGTCATTGAGGCAGGTCAGCACTATGCACTTCCAGGATTGATTGACGGGCACATTCACATTGAGAGCACGATGCTCGACCCGGTGGAATTTGCCCGGGTTGTACTTCCGAGAGGAACGACAGCCGTCATGATCGATCCGCACGAGATCGCCAATGTCCTCGGCGTAAACGGCGTCCGACTCATGATAGCGCGAACTCGGAGGATCCCATTGAAGGTCTACGTCCAAGTGCCGTCATGCGTTCCGTCGACGAAGGATCTGGAAACGGCAGGCGCGAAGATAGGACCGAAAGAAGTCCGGGAGATGCTCAAATGGCCGAGGGTCGTTGGCCTTGGCGAAGTCATGAATTACCCCGGTGTTCTTGCAGGAGATCGCAAGCTTCACCTGATGATCGAAGAGACCCAACGTGCGCGAAAGGTTGTGGAAGGACATGCACCGGGTTTGTTAGGTAAGGAACTCAGCGGATATCTCTCCACAGGAATCAGCGGAGATCACGAAAGCACAACCGAGCAAGAACTGGTTGAGAAGATCCGTCTCGGATGCGTTGTGGAAATCAGAGAAGGATCCACTTCGCACAATCTGTCGGCTCTCATTCACGCCATCAAGAGTCACGGTCTAAGCTCAAGACGGGCGCTCTTGGTTTCCGACGATCGACATGCAAGCGATCTCATGAAACTAGGTCACATGGACCACAACGTAAGAAGAGCGATCGAAGAGGGCATGGATCCAATTGACGCCATCAGAATGGCCACGTTGAACACGGCGGAGCATTTCAGAGTTGACGATGAGATCGGCGGAATAGCTCCTGGAAGGCGGGCTGATATCGTCCTGACCAGAGATCCCTCTAACATCAAAGCTGAAACCGTGATTGCAGACGGACGAATAGTGGCCAAGGACGGGGTTCTTGCCACAGAGATCATTTCACCTCCCTTTGCTCCACGGTCACTCAGGACGGTCCGGCTGAGGCGACCGCTCAAGCCCTCGGACTTCGTTGTTAGGTCCAACAGGGAGAATAGCACAGCACGAATCGTGGTGATATACACGCCAGGCGAGATACTGACGAAGAAGATGTGCCAGGAGATTATGGTCAGAGATTCACAGATCCAAAGGAATATTGAGCAAGACATTCTGAAGATTGCTGTGATTGAAAGACACAAGCGAACGGGCAACATTGGCCGCGGGTTCGTGAAGGGCTTCGGTCTCAAGAGGGGTGCAATCGCGAGCAGCGTCGCCCACGATAGCCACAACATCTGTGTCGTGGGAGTAAACGATTCGGATATGGCTGTAGCTGCTAATGAGATCGCAAGAACTCAAGGCGGAATGGTCGCCGCCAAAGATGGCAAGATACTGGCTGAACTTGCACTGCCATTTGCGGGGCTAATGTCCACGCGACCAATTGTGGAAGTTAACGAAGCCGAGAAACGTCTCTCTGAAGCTGCTCGGAGCCTCGGCTGCACATTCTCGTCGCCCTTCATGGTCATGTCGTTTCTCTCGCTTGCTGTGATCCCGGAGATTCGATTGACTGACAAAGGCATCGTCGATGTTGGTGCTGCGAAGTTGATCCCGATGATGTGCTAGTCAGTTAAACGGTGCAGCCATGAGTAGTGCGATATCGGACATTGCAGCCGCACGGTACCCACTACGTTGTAAAGGGACAGGTTTTAACCGTGCCTAGCGTTCCACCCGGACGATTCAGCTTGTCACAGCCAGTTGACTCTGAGGGAGCCAAACAAAGAGTCGTCTACCTTGACAATGCCGAGACGACTAGGCTAGATCCCGTGGTTCTGGATCTAGTCGAAGGATTCATGATGGACAAATACGGCGTCCCGGCCGGTGAGTTCGGTTACAAGCTGGAGGAGGAAGCTGGCGAGGCGATCGAGCAAGCAAGAGAGACAATCGCCAGAAAGATCAACGCGAGCCCAGAAGAAGTGATCTTCACCTCAGGCGGAACCGAAAGCAGCAACATAGCCATCTTAGGAGCAGCACGTTCCAGTTACTACAAAGGAAAGCGCCTCATCACAAGCAAGATCGAACACACATCCATTCTCCGAATTGTCGATAAGCTTACCACGCAAGGTTACGAGAAGACACTGCTTGATGTTGATCGTCAAGGTTTTGTTGACCCAAGTTCTCTGAAAGCCAACCTGGAGAACACTCGGCTGGTGTCAATCCAACACGCGAACCAGGAAATAGGCACGTTACAAGACGTTACCGCAATAGGAGAGATCGCTCGTAATAATGGGATTCTCTTTCACTGTGATGCTGTTCAGTCCTTCTGCAAGGAAAGGATTGACGTTCAAGCGATGAAGGTCGACTTGCTTTCCTTGTCATCGCATCTGATTCACGGACCGAAGGGTGTTGGTGCACTTTACGTGAGGGACGGAGTCAAGCTCGAGCCTATCCTTGAAGGGGATGGTAGGGAGAAGGGGTTGAGGCCTGGAACACCAAACGTGGCAGGCATTGCTGGTTTCGCGAAAGCTGCAGAGCTGTTGACTAACGAGGATGCCTTGAGAATGCGTGGGCTAAGGGATGAGTTGATCGACTTGCTCTTGGCGGTTCCTGACTCTCGTTTGAACGGACCCAAGGGCGAACGCAGGCTCTGTAACAACGTCAACGTCTCCTTCAGGTTCGTGGAGGGTGAGGCGATCCTCATGCACTTGGATCTGAAAGGGCTCGTGGTGAACACCGGCTCAGCATGTTACAGTCAGAAGCTTGAGCCAAGCCACGTTATCCGAGCCATCGGAGGTACGCTCGAAGAGTCCCACAGCTCAACCCGTCTCAGCCTATCAAAGTGGACGACGAGAGATGACATAGTCTACGCGACCGAAACGGTCAAACAAGTCGTCGAGACTCTTAGAGCCCATAGCCCCCTTGCAAGGAAGGCATATCAGAGGAAGTGATATCGATGTCTGAAACTCTGGCAAAGAAGTTCGGTTACTCCGAGAAAGTGATGGACCATTTCAAGAATCCCAGAAACGTCGGCGTCATGGAGGACGCAGATGTTACATCCAAGGTCGGCAGCGTGGCTTGCGGCGACCTGATCAAACTGTACTTGAAATTCGACCCTGATCGAGATCAGATCAAAGACATAAAGTTCGAGTCATACGGTTGCGCCGCCAACATCGCGACAAGCTCCATGATGACAGAGATGGTGAAAGGCAAGACAATCGAGGAGGCAAGGAAGGTCACATTCAAGGACATATCAGAGACCCTAGGCGGCCTTCCCAGAATCAAGCTTCACTGCGCAGTGCTCTCAAGGCAGGGTCTCGAGACAGCCTTTCTCAAATACGAAGCAAAGAGAGGACGCGTCAAGATGGACGAACCTTTCGTCAACAAGATACTACGTGGCGTACTTGACCCCGTTCAAGGAGTAGATATAATCTCCGCTAAGATACTGCAAGGCACGAAGATCGAGGGCAACAAGATAACCTTAGACCTGAAAGCGAAACCGGACAGTGAACTCGCAAAGAGCCTAACCGAAGACATTCACGATGCCTTTGAAGGCCTAGATCTCGACCTTGACCTGCGATTCAAAGAATAGAACCCTAAACCGGGCTCGACAGGTGTGACTTACCATCGGAAGTCCAGGCGTTCTCCATTGAGCGTCAAGCTAGTCTGCATGTGAACTGAGTTCTTGAGAGTGTTGTGTGCGTAGCACATCAGCTCAGCTTCTCGAGCTATTTCCCTAATCGCATCTGCGCTGGCAGGACTTTCGATCGCGATCTCATAGATTAGATCCTTGAAGGCTCCGCCCACGCGCCTATCGAAATGCCCTCGGACTACAGCCTTCATTGAGATCAATGGGATCTTTTTTGCGATGGCGAGTTTCGCATACTGCGTCATAAGACATGACGCTGCTCCGGCTACGAAGTAGGACAGCGGTGGAAGTCCTGCGTTCGTCCCTCCTCTTTCACGAGGCTCATCGATTGTGAAACGGAAGTTCCCAGACGATGCTTCAAAGCGTAACTGTTCAATCAGTTCAATGTCAATCCTATGTGTTCCAATCTTCTCCGCTCTAAGGCTTCGGCGCTCGTCATCCTCCTTCTTCACCACGGTAACTAGGTCAGGGTAGGTTCTCAACGGAATCACTGATGGAGAGCCCCAACTGCTGTTGATACTTTCTGAGGGTGTATAAGAACTCGCGAGGATCTAATACATGGATGGCATAGAAGGCGGGGGGCGGTCTTTCCTCGTAGTATTAACTCGCTCCCGCCCAGGGCGAAAATGCTGGATTAGCACCTGCCATTGAAAATGAAAGCCATCCCGATTTGGCCTCTGCCTGTGTTCTGTCATCTCTTGGATAGGTTCTTTTTCATTTCGGAGTATTGTTCGCTGGTTATCTCGCCTTTCGCATAGCGCTCATCCAGGATCTTCAATGCATTTTCACTTTCGACTGGTTCAACTCGAGGTTTCAGCAGGACATATGCGCCGATTATCAATAGACCGATGAATACGAGCGGGATGAGCGTGCCTGCGAACATGAATCCCCAACGCATTCCAGTCGGGTAACCCCAACCGTATCCACTGGGAACGCCCCATCCACCCATCATTCCTCCCCCCATCATGTGACCCCACATGAACATCCGCAGCATCGGAACAATCAAGAAGACACCGATCACCAGCAGGACCAGCAGCAGTGCGATGCCGTAATTGGATTTCTTGGCCATAGAACATCGCTCACTTTCGACTAGCACAGGCCATAGGACAGCTATAAGGCTGGATCAAGGGGGAACTGAAAACAGCCGGAACGGGAGTTTCCAAGATGTAAGGTATTGGGGCGGGGATCTTGTTCTTCAGTAAACTCCTAGATTGCGTGCTTTCTACGCTCTCGAATTGCAGACCTCGACGTTCCACGCCATTCACCAAGGTTCGTGCCCCCATAGGTTCATATCTGGGCTCAAGTCGAACGCCTGCCGTCCGACAGATGCCGCGAAGACCTCACAATCGATAGGTTGCCAGATTATTCATGTTGCCCGTCAGAGGAAACCGAACGAGACTACTCGCGGCAGTTATCATCTACATATTTCTCGCGATCGTCATTGTTCCCGTATTGGCTCAGGAACCAAGCGCGAAGTACACTTACAACATGACCTTTGATCAGGACGGCTTCACCACCGTCGACATACTCTACGACAGTGGCAGTGTCGGCTCAGGCGTCTCGTGGGTCGCTGTTCCGAAGAATTTCACTGAGACCACCATGCTTGCACTACAGGGAACGATTACTTCTGTGAGGCGTGTGGTCTACCAGCCGGAGGATGGGGGCGGCGCTAACCCATTCTACGACAACCTAACCTTCTCATACGCTTCTAGCGACGGACCCTTCTCCATGCGCCTCCGTTTCAACATGACAGAGGGCGCAATGATAGTGGAGCCGAACGGATTCTTCTACTCGCCCCAGATTGCAGTGCCATCATCTGCAAGCATCCAAGCCGTACTGACGTTTCCGGATGGCGTAGAGAGCCTCGACGAAATCCAACCTACCCCAGTACGAGTCGACACCTCTTCTTCCAGGCAGGAGGTGCTCTTCAATCTCCCCTCAGAGTCGAGAGTCGCAGTCACATTCACGGTATCCTGGGCTCAGCAGACAAGTCACATCCGAGAAGGAAAAGTGGAGGCTGACGTGCCAAGCCGCTACCTAGACCTAGGAACGAGAATGGTCGAGCTATACAAGAGGGCCATTCCGCTGATGGATGAACTCTTCAACAGTACAGTAGATCGAATCTCGATGAAGTTCTTCGCTCCATCGACCCTCCCGCAGCTGAGTATTGGAGGTTACACGCCCATAGATCCGTCCAGCTTTCAAGCTGGCACAATCTACCTGAACCTCTTCTATTTCCGTGCGCAGTCCGGCACGATGGAAACGATCGCAATCCATGAACTCACTCACCAGTACGAAGCGCACATAGGAATCTCCCCAGAACTGCTGTGGGTCCAAGAAGGTCTGGCGAACTATGTGGCTGTTCAGATGGGAAAACCCCTAAACTACGAAACTACACCCACGGCCACGGAACTCGAGACTACTGCACGTGAGCTCAGCGCGAACTACGGCATGATCCAGTACTGGGGGCTTGGAGGAACGACAGGGTCACTGTTCCAATACTATGCAGCAAGTTACGAAGTCTTCAAGACGCTCGGAGACGAGCATGGAGGTCTCTCCTTGTATTCGAGCTTCTTCCGGGAGTTGACTGATCTCAAAGTCGGATTGAAATCTGCGAACGTCGCAGTTTACGAGTTGGGTCTAGCCGCTCGGACAAATCTTGCCTCCCAATTCACCGCATGGGGTTTCGAACTCGTAGACCTATCAAGCATGAACGCTCGAATCATCAAGCTGCGAGCAGAGGCACTGCTGTATGGCCCGTTTCTTCCTTTCCGCGAGCAAGTACTCAGCCATCTTCAGCTGGCACAAGATTCCCTGTACTCCTCGCCAGAGGCCGCGGTTGGACATATAACGATCGCCGCGTTCTACATCGAGACTGTCCCAATGATCATAGCAGGAGTAGTTCTCGTCCTCATTATACTAGTCGCAGTGGTCGTAGTCGTGAACAAACGACGAAAGAGAAGGCAAGCTGGACTTGCTAGTTACTTTCGCGACTCACTAGGCATGGTCAGATGGCTGTGAGGGATCTCTCACGGAGTTTTCGCTTGCTTGGAATTTGCAGGTGAGCCTTCCTTGCGTACGACTCTGATTCGGCAAAAGACGTGATCGCCGTCTTTTACTTCGAAGATCTTTCTGATCTCTTCTGGGATGGTTATTCGTCCTCCAGCAATTACCTCTGCAAAGAAGGGTATCTCTTCCTCGTGCAGTTCCACAGGCATCCGTTCGTGCACCGCCGCTAGTTCGCATTTGAGCGAGTATTAACGTTTCGGATCTATCATTCGACCGTGATCACAACGATCAGAGTGTCGCCTGAAGGGGTCTCAAAGCATCGCTGATAAGTTTAGGTGCCATCATCGATACGTATATAACAATATGCACATTTTGGAATATTGGCGAACGGTATGTTGACACCGGCAGAGAAGCAAGTGCTTAGACGACAATCAGAAATCTGCAAAACTCTTGCGAATCCAAAGCGCCTGGAGATTCTGCACGCACTGCGGGACGGCGAGAAGAGCGTGACCGAGCTGTGCATCGCGACAGGACTCAGGCAGGCGACTGTCTCGCAACACTTAGCCATCATGCGTCACCGGAAGATCGTGATAGAGAGACGCGCGGGAAACACTGTCCTATACAAGATCGTGGACAAGCGCATCAACAAGGCCTGCGACATCATGCAAGAAGTCCTGATCCATCAAGCAAGCGAAGATTCGAAACTAGTTCAGTTGGTGTCTGCATCAAACCGCTCGTAGGAGATGAAAAAGACATGTCAAGTTTGAAGGAAGGAGAGAAACGGAATAAGATGGTAATCGTTTGCTCGAAAGGCAGCTTGGACATGGCGTATCCGCCCCTGATGCTTGCCACAACGGGTGCAGCCATGGGCATGGAAGTGCATCTATACTTCACGTTCTGGGGCGTCAACATGATATCAAAGAAGACCATTGACTCGTTGAAGATCTCACCCGTTGGAAATCCGGGAATCCCAATGCCAAACATCCTGGGAATGCTTCCAGGAATGACCGGCATGCTGACATCAATGATGCAGAAGAAGATGGACAAAATCAAGATGCCCAGCATAAGGGAAATGATCAAGACAGCAAAGGAATCAGGCGTCAAGTTCCATGCATGCTCGCCCACGCTGGACATGATGGGCCTCAAACGAGAAGACCTCATTCCGGAAGTAGACGACATAATCGGCGCGGCAACATACCTCGAGCTAGCCTCTGAGGACGCAATCACCCTATTCATCTAGGGAGGCAAGACAGTCGTGGCGAGCACTCAATCTGGCGTGAAGCCAACGACGATTGTGGACTCACGTGGAACTATGTGTCCAGGCCCTATCACGGACCTCTTCCGCGCGTATCGCAATTCTAACATTGGAGATGTCATCGAACTCTTAGCGACCGATCCTGCCGCGAAAAGCGATACGGAAGCTTGGACGAAGCGAAGCGGAAATGAAATCATCGCGGTCATCGACGAGAAGGACTACATTCGCATTCAGATCCGTGTAGTGAAGAAGGGCAAGTAGTCGAGCAGACTCAGAATGCAAGAATCCACAGTGAACATTATAGTGGTAGGTGGCGGTTCAGGCGGGACGCTGTCCGCCAACCTACTCGCCAAACAACTCAGAGCTCAGATCCAAACCGGCGAAGTCAAAGTGCACTTGGTGCTAGGATCTCGACAACACATTTTCCAACCCGGGTACCTACATGTTGCTTTCGCCGGCCAGGATCCCACGGAGATCGTCCGCGAAGAACGTTCCCTAGTGAGCGAGAACGTACGGCTGATTGAGGAACCGGCTGAAAGAATCGATCTGAAGAGCCAAGTAGTGACCCTAACATCGGGGAGGACGCTTCACTACGATTACGTGATCATCGCTACTGGCAGTGTTCCCAATCCAAAAGCAATTCCAGGACTCGGCGAAGCCGCACTGAACTTCCACACGAGCCCAGAAGAGTCGAGAAGAATCTGGGATGTCATCCAGAAATTCGAAGGGGGACATGTGGTGGTTGGAATCGCAGGCGTTCCCCACAAATGCCCGCCATCCCCGAACGAGGCTGCCTTCCTGTTAGATGACTATTTCAGAAAGCGCGGAATCCGGGACAAGGTGAAGATGACTTTTCTCACGCCATACCCGCGTCCGTACCCAGCTGAACCGATGTCGAAGGTTGTCGAGCCACTTTTCAAGGAACGTGGGATCGAAGTTGTCACGTTCTTCAACGTGGAGTCAGTGGACGCTACCAAGAAAGAGATGTGCTCGCTCGAAGGTGAATCGCAATCGTATGATCTCCTCATCATGGTTCCACCGCATCGAGGCGCAGATGTTGTCCTTAAGTCTGGAATAGGGGATGCCGACGGATGGATCCCTGCAGACAAGAACACGATGAGGATCACTGGCTACGAGAATGCATATGCAATCGGGGACGCCACAGGCATACCTGTCTCAAAGACGGGGGTTACTGCGCATCTTGAAGCGATCACTGCATCGGACAATATCGTTTCAGCAATCCGGCACGGAAGACAGCTCTACAAGTACAATGGGCGGATAAACTGTCCGTTCGAGATGGGCTCCGGCAAAGCTGCCTTTGTAATCGGATCGTACGACATGCCCGTCAAGGAGATACAACCCTCCCGAATACGCTACATGATGAAGATGGCTTTCGCTAGGTTTTACTGGCGAACATTATCGGGAAGTCTCGATTGGCTATTCGGGCTGTACTTCGGGAAGACTCAGACGGTCGAAGGAGCCTGAGGAGTTCTTGGGGCCTCCCGTCTGAGAGAGCGAGATCTATAGTATCTCTTAGGTAGCTTGCTGAGTGCATCTTCTGCAGCCACCAACGTCTTTTCGATATCCTCTGCCGTATGCACGGCTGAGACCATGAACCTCTCTGTCCCATCTGGGTGGAAGTATATGCCTCTCTCAAGCATGTCCTCGCGGAAGTCCTTGAATTTCTCATAGTCGCACTGTAGGCTCTGCCTGTAGGTACTGATCTTCTTGAGCCTCGTGAAGTACAGTTGGAACATTGGGCCGACACCTTGGACTACTGCGTCGTGACCGGTCTTGTCGCATGCTTGTTGGAGGCCATCCATTAGTTTCTTCGTTGTCGAGTTCATACGCGAGAAAGCTTCGCCATCATTCTTCGACAGGACATCTAGCGTGGCCTTGCACACGGCTAGGCTCAGTGGATTCGAATTGTAGGTTCCGCCGTAACCAATCTTGCCAGGGCCTATCATTCCCATCACGTCTCTTCGGCCAGTGACGGCAGCTATTGGCACGCCGTTTCCGAGGGCTTTGGCAAAGCAGGCGAGGTCTGCTGTGACTCCGTAGTATTCCTGAGCGCCCCCTTTCGCGATACGGAAACCTGTGAGTATCTCATCGAAGATCAGCAGAACGTCTAGCTTCTGCGTCAGCTCTCGAACGCCTTTAAGGTATCCTTCGGCGGGCGGGATCACGCCAGAGCTTCCGACAACGGGTTCCATGATCACTGCAGCAATATCGCTTGCGTGCTTCTTCAATGTCCTCTCAAGCGCAGATAAGTTGTTCCAAGGCGCGACGATCACCGTGTGCGCGATATCCTCCGGAATGCCTGGGTAGAAGGCGAGCTTCGCCGGTGCAGACTCAAGCCCGGCAACAGTTAACGGGGATTCCACGCTGAATAGGACGTAGTCGTGGTGGCCGTGATAGTGTCCTTCGAATTTCAGGATCTTGTCGCGTCCAGTAAACGCGCGGGCAATTCGCACGGCCTCCATTGTCGCTTCTGTGCCGGTGTTGCTGAAACTGACCATCTCAGCCCCCGGAACCATGCTCGCAATTTTCTTCGCGACTTCGACTTCGAGTTCGGTTGTTGTTCCGAACATCGTTCCTCTCTGGATCTGTTCTCTAATGGCGTCGACGACGATCGGGTGACAGTGTCCCAGGATGAGGGGTCCATACGCTAGTAGGTAGTCGACGTATTCGTTCCCGTCGACATCCCAGACTCTCGAGCCTTTGCCCCGTTCGAAAATCACTGGGAACGGTTCGTGTGCATGAATTCTGACGTTTGATGAGGCGCCTGCCGGGAGGATCTTCTTTGCCTCTTCGTAGATGGCCTCCGACCTGCGGAGCTCGATGAGAGGCTGCGGTTCAACTTCCACGCGTTTGGTGAGTTGCGCCTCTGACTCAGTCTTC
>JBEKGZ010000046.1:0-11301 GCA_050012535.1 Bathyarchaeia archaeon
TGACGATAGTCTATGATGCCGTATGTATCTCAGGTATGCTGGCAGTGTTGTTTCCGGTCACATGCTCCAGAGCGTTAGGCGCTCATTTGTCGTCCATTGAATCAGTTCAAGTGCTCGGAATACGAGCAACAAGACTGCTCGGCCTAACGGTCATACATGGACATCATCTTTCCGAATCAGAGTTGAAAAAGCATGAACTACTCGTTAGGGGACGGAGTTTCTGTGCAACCTGCTATGGATTGCTGACTGGCGCAGTCATTTCTCTAGTAATCATCACAGCTTTTACCGTTTCAGGCTGGCCAGGTTGGATCCGCATCTATTCAGTGTATGTCGCATATTATGTCGGAGTCGCGGCGGTGATCACAGGACTACTTCAGCCTCTCATAACTGACGTTGATGCCAAAACAAGATTCGTCTCAGCATTTGTTTTCGTTGTAGGAACGAGTCTTATGCTTCTCGCCACAGAGCTGCTAACGGCGAACTTGCTGGCTGACTTGTTCGTTGTCTGCCTTGCGGTCTTCTGGCTTCTGTCGCGAATCTCTCTATCTAACCGTAACTAGCTGTGTGTCATGTAGTCGCGAGTCTCTCTGATGCGGTCGGTCGGTGACTATCGTCGTGAGTATCGATAGAGGCCGCCGAGCAGAATCACCAGTCCGACAAAGATCAGCAGGAGCGGCCAGAAGTCCTGCAGTCCAATCCAGCTCCGAAACAGTATTGATAGTCCTAGCAATATGATAAACAGCCCTACGAGGACGCTGCCCCAATGGTGTGGCAGGCCAAAACACATCTCCTCCTCGCGTCGAGTTCTTGTTCTTTCGACGCCCATCAGAGGTTTCCCACATTGTGCGCATACCGCTGCGTCATCGGGATTCTTTGCCCCACACCTTACACAGTAGACCAAGCTGACGCCAATTCCCCTTGTGATCAGCCATGTTCGCATGGAATATAACTCCTTCCTCCTTGTCCGGCGATGTGCGTCGTCACGTATCGTCCAGAGATGTTCTGTCTCCTTCTCGGATTTGCAGAACGAATGAATAGTTCAAATGCTTGTGGGTGGACACACTGGGTGGAGACGATTGTTGGTGCGCTGCGACAAATGCGGAACCGATCTTCCCCCAGCCGCCCTGTATTGTTTCAACTGTGGATCGCGTGTTGGCAAAGTCGTTACCGAAGAGTTCTCCGTAAACTCTGACGACCTGGTCAAGAAAGTTAAGGACATACTTCACGAGGGTAATGTGAACAGAATCATCGTAAGAGACGAACAAGGCAAGATACTGCTTGAGGTACCGGCTACTGCGGGCTTGATCGGAGCCATACTGGCACCTTGGCTTGCTGCCTTAGGGGCGATCGCTGCATTGGTGACAGAGTGCACCATATCCGTTGAAAGGAGAGAGTAAGATGAGTTCTGGAACTCCAAGCAGGCAGTCATGGAATGGGTATCATCGGGAGGACACCGGCTGGATCTCATTCGGTGCATTCCTGATAATCATTGCAGTCATCTATCTGAAAACACCGGGCCTTCTATCCGAAGCCAAGGCCTTCGTGTCCGACTTTCGTCTAGTTGAGCTCTTTCAGAACTTCTGGTGGCTCGTACCCTCAAGTAATCATCCAGTGCTATACAACGCCGCAGAACAGTTCTGCTACGCGTTCGGTCTTGTACAGATTCTAGTCCTTGGCCTCGAGTTTGCAAGAAGATCGTCGACCCATAGAAAGGCACAGACATTCTCAAGCATCGTGTTCTGGTTAGGAGCGGGGTACATCCTTAGCCTACTGTCTCAAGGAGTGCTCACTTGGCTTTCATTCATCGCCGGCCTCATCATCCTGGTAGGGATCTCGATCGTCGCCCGGGCATTGGTCCTCGTATTCGCTCGACATCCGCCGTGAATATCTAGCGGGTGATTCGATGCCGTTCTGTGCCAAATGTGGAGCGAAACTCACGGGACGGCGAGCTTTTGCTCGAAATGCGGGTCGTCAACCCATAGCGGCTCGTCTGATCTAGGCAGGGTCATCACTGACGCTCTGAGAACAGCTGGAAGAGAGATGGAAGAGGCTTTCAAGATCGCAGGACAGGAAATCGAAAACGCCCTCGGTGACGTAGTGAGCGATCTCTCTGGTCCGGGCGGCCCCTTTTGCCCCCAGTGCGGCAAGAAGAACCCACTTGGCGCCGGCTTCTGCTTCTCCTGCGGTGGAAGCATCCCGTCAGCAGCATGAGTGCGCCCAATATGTGCGGTTAGCCACCTTTTGTATGCTTCCAGCTAGGCCATAGACTACACGGTTTCATTGTAGATTCAGGTAGCTTCAATACTGACGGATCATACGATGGCGCTCTGAGTGTGAAGAATACGGGGCGGAGGTTCAGCAAGAGAAGTCAGGGCAGAACGGAGATGAAAGCTCTGGAATGCCCACGTTGTCATTCCCATGTGAGGCTAGACCAGTACCGAGACCACATCGCAAAGTGTACTGGGCCAGAACCGGCCGCTGCCGCTACCCCGCAGGCTACTACGGCTGAGGAACAGCTGCCTCAGCCTTCGCAGTCTCCTTAGTAATCGGACGTCTCATCTCAATCCGGTTGAAAAGTTGCCCCCGAAACACACCTGCAGACGCTCCGGTAACTGCTGCATCATTCACTGGGGATCCTTCGAGGCCGTCCACGAAGACATAATTCGCTGGAGAAGTCAAGGACGAGAAGACATCCTCAGGTACCTGTCCATTGACTCCAGCGATCCCCAGAGCCAGCGCGGCTTTTTCACCACAAAGAGCTGTCCCTTCCTGAAGAGGGAAGATCAAGGACGCCTCTATTCCTGCACTATCCAGGACACCAAACCCTTCTACTGCAGGCTGTACCCCGATGACGGCGTTTGTGAATACGAATATTCCACCAAAAGCTAACACGCTGGAAGTGCGGGACTTCTCAACGGACTTGCACCTTTTGTGGGCCCTGCACGGATCTAGTGCATGTCGCTTGTCATGCCTTAGGTAGCTTGTCAGCGAACTGTTTCACTTGAGCGTCGTATTCCACGCTGTCCAGGGAAACCTCGACAGGTTTCTCGTTCGATACTGTCACGTCAACGTGGCCAAGAGGGGCGTGAAAATGCAGCCCAAAAGAGACAGGTTCGAAGCCGAACTTACTTCTAGCATGGTTCGTCAGTTCATCCAAGACAAACTTGGAGTCATATTCGGTCTTGCCGACCAGCTTCCCACCAGACACGCGTATCTCAGTGAATCCCTCTTTTCCGTGCAGGTGGCCAATGGTTTCAACAAGGGCTAGGCCATTCTCCTCGAAGTATTTGCTTGCCCGATCCAACGTCTGCAACGGACTCAGATTCGTCCTAACGGATAATCGCAACATTTGTTCTCGGGGAGAGGAGAAGCGTCGGTGAGGAATAAGAGTTCGCCAAGACAAATGGCAAGCTCCGCCTGGTATCCTGTCTGATAGGACTCATTGCCTCCTATCCGAACCTTGAGAATGCGTAACCCGGTTCTGGCAAGTTGAGAGGGGGTCGAGTCGCAGTTTTGTCGGTGGTAACTTGAGGGGGGGTGAACTGATGGCGAAAGGCTCTTGTATTCTGTACTCCGAGATGGATGTCAGTGACGATCCTGTGAATTGTGTCTATCTCATCAAAGATGAGTGTAGGGCGCAGCCCTTTGTGGATAAGGAGGAAGGATACTACAAGCCGACTGAGGTGGATCGGAAGAGGTTTTGCAGCGGGGGAGCCATGAATTTCAGAGCATGTCCACGCTTTCAAGCCTATCAAGATCATTTAAGAGCAATCGGTCTAGAGAAGAAACCGACATAAGGGCGTACGGTGGCCCCGGGAGTTGAACCCGGATGGGCATACACCCGCGCAGGTCTCAACTACGCCCCAACACCAGTATGGGCTCGGCCACCCATTGAGACCGAAATGGAAATCTGTGGTTCGTCTATTTAAGATAAAGAGATATTAGGAACTTCTATACCATCCTTGGTCAAGGTCTCAACTACGCTCCGACCTCACATGGGGTCGGAAGTGCCTGATGGGTGGGATGAAGGCACGTTTTTTTACTCATCTAATCAAGTGCCTAGTTCGACTTGGCTAATAGATCTTGTATCTGCGTTTTCACTTTGTTGATGATCGCTTGCAACTCAGAACTTGGAGCTATTCTGGTCCACCATACATTAATCCAGCTAACGTTGACTGTCCTTGAGGGGGATGATGTCTGTCTTTCGTATTCCTTGTCTCCCAACTGTTCCCGAGCCTCTTTGTGGGTTATCGGGTTATTTTCGTTTGGCATTAGGTCCATGACTAGTTTCCTCATTTCGTTGAATGACGCGACTAGTTCAGGCGACAAGTCTTGCAACGCCTTAAGGTATCCCATTCGTTCAATGTCGGATTCAAACCATGAGATCGCAAGAGTTGTGTTATCGGTGAGCTTTGCATGAAGTGTCTCTAGTTTATTGCGCAAGGTCGGTTGTAGGTGTAGGGTGATTTCTGGTTGTCTGTCGGGCTCAGACGATCTTTTCTCTGCAAACCATCGGTCGATCTCAGGTTTCCAACCCCAATAAAGGACTCCTACTGACAATAGTGTCAAGCCGACAGCCAGTTGAGTCCAATATTCAACCAATACTACAAGACTCCAATGTGCTAAGAGAGCTACGAAGATCAACGGAACAAGGGCGAAAATCACGGACAAGGGCTTGCGCATAAGAGTGAGTATTGTTCCAAGCACACTTAAAACGCCCCCCACGAGTTAACACCGAAGAAAAACTGGCCTGACCACCCCTCAAGTTACCAGCACCCGTAACCCTCCTCCACCCTTCACCCACGGGAACGGCGCGGTAATACAGCTCGTGTGGCTGCGCCCGGAACCTCTGCCTTCAGAGTTGTTCTTCTCGCAAGCGGTTGACGATTGGCATCCGCCATCCTATTCCAAATGCCTTGCGAGTGATCTTTATCGAGGGCGCAGCCTGCCGCCGCTTGTACTCAGCGGATCTTACTCGACTTAGCATCTCCCCCGCGAGACTGGGGTCGTAGCCCAAGGCGACGAGTTCCTTGACGGATCGTCGGTTCTCGATTATCTCATCGACCAAAGGCGAAACGACTGAGTAGTCAAACGGGTCGTACTGATCCGGCTTGAGTTCCGCTGACGGAATCTTGGTGATGCTACGTTTGGGTATCGCTTCGAATCTCCGCCGCCGGTTATAGAACTCTGCCAGGGCATAGACTTCGGATTTGCTGACGTCGCCTATGACTGCGAGTCCTCCACTCATATCTCCATAGAGGGTACAATAGCCCAGGGCCAGCTCGGTCTTGTTGCCTGTGGTTAGGACGAGGTATCCGAACTTGTTTGAGAGAGCCATGAGGATGTTTCCTCTGATTCGTGCCTGTATGTTCTCCTCGGTCGCATCGACGGGACGTTTTTCGAAGGTGCTTTCGAGCGTCCTCTCGTACACTTTGAAGAGCTCGTCGATTGGGATGGTCAAATAAGTGATCCCAAGATTCCTAGAGAGTGATTCAGCGTCGTGCTTGCTGTGATCGCTCGAGAATCGAGATGGCATGGAGACCCCTACTATGTTCTCTTGCCCGAGTGCCTCAACAGCTATCGCAGCTGTGAGTGCGGAATCGATCCCTCCGCTCAGGCCTATGACTGCTTTTTTGAAGCCTGTCTTTCTGAAGTAATCGCGGACGCCCAAGACGAGAGCCATGAACACTGATTGTTCCTTGTCGTAGGGCGGTGACTGGATTGTCGGTGCGGTGCCCGACCTGAGTTCAAGATCGACGATGACGAGGTCTTCCTCGAACGCTTTGCCGATTCCGACAAGTTCTCCTCGACTGTCAACAGCGAGACTTTCGCCGTCGAAGACTAGCTCATCCTGTCCGCCGACCATGTTCACGTAGAAGAATGGGCGCTTCAATGCGGTGGCTTTCGACTTCAGGAGCTTCTCTCTAACGAGGCGTTTACCCATATAGAATGGAGATGCGTTGATGTTGACGATGATATCCGCGCCCTTTTGCACAAGATCACCGATCACGTGACGCTCATATCGGAGCTCTTCGTCCCAAAGATCCTCGCAGATCGAAACTCCCAATCTGACCTGATTCCCAGCAACAGTCACAGTTGTGGGATCGTTCCGAGCAGCCGGCTTGAAGTATCTCAGCTCGTCGAAAACATCGTAGGTTGGCAGAAGCGTCTTGCGAACCACCTGACCGATCTTTCCGTTGTGACATACTGCGGCTGCATTGTAGATGTCGGACCGATCATGATCCACGAAACCAAGAATGGAGATCAGTCTCGGCGCTTGTTCGGCAAGTCGTTCTGTGAGTGATCTGTTCTTTGAGATGAACTCCAATGGTCCAGCGGGCAAGTCGCCGCTCTGGGTTCGAATCTCCTTCGGAGGAAGTAGGTCCAGTGGTGGATAGCCGGTTATGACCATTTCGGGGAAGGCAAGTAGGTCGAGGCCAAGATCCTCCGCTTTGCTCATGATGGATTTGACGAGCTCCGCGTTGCCGTCCAAGTCGCCAACGGTTGGGTTGACCTGCGCCATTCCGACGCGAATGGTCGTCATCGAATCGAACCAGCGTTCATCAGTCGTAATAGCGGTGGCTACTATATGAAACGCGTATAAGCAAGCCCAAATTGTGACACGGATTGTGCACAACTCTTGAGCATCTTATCTGAATCCATCCAAGCGATGCGAAGAATGAAAGTGCTAGTAGTGCTGGTTGCTTTGCTTTACATTGGCTCATACCTTGCTGGATGGTACCTAATCAGCGTCAAGTCCCCAATTGCCGTTGAAACGAGCCGAGGGCTGCAAGAGTCTGTCCTCACACAGCAGCCATTCACTTCGATACTTCAATCTCTTCAGGGAGGAGAGCTGCTCAAAGCGATTCTGGTCACGTTCTTAGTCAACTTGACCACGGGGGCGTTTCTGACAACAACGTTACCAGGAATCGTGCCATTGATCGGGTCATTAGGTACAATCGCAGTAACGCTGCTCAGGGGTTTTGTGGTCGGAATCACATATCCAGAAGTGCTCAGCTCCTCACCTTTTACTTTCGCCCTCGGGCTTGGAACCATGATCCTCGAGCTTGGCGCCTACGTTTTTTCAGGAGCGGCCGGGATCAACATCGCCGTGGCCCCGATCCTGCCAAGGAGATATGGGACACAAAGCAGGTGGGTGGCCTTTAAGATGGCATGGAAGGATGCCGCAAAGATCTACCTGATAGTAGTCATACTCTTGGCACTGGGAGCAGTCTGGGAGATGACAGGCTTGTTCTTGGCATTACGCCCGACTTAGAGTGAGAGAGTCGACACTAGGGAACAGTCCTAGGAGTTTGCTTCGTTCCGAGTTTGTAAGAGCTTAAGTGGGTCCTCTTACCCGTGTCAACCTTGGTGTTTGTTGTTGTCTGCCGCTCTTCGTGAGAAACTAATCGCCCTCGGCACATCAAACCCTCTGTTCACAATTCGCGCAGGCGATGACTGCGACTTGTATTTGGCGCACACGATCGTTGACGCGAAATACTACGGCATCGGTTCGAAAGAGGGTGTCAAGAAGCAATACGCTGCCAAGATGTGGCTAGTTGAGCCCGAACGCACTGTGAAGTACAGGGAGATCATACAGGAACAGGACAAGAGCATTGGGGTCCTGCCTGCACCGAAACTGAGCTTTCAGAAGAGCTTCGTGAAGGGCAAAGTTCTCTTTCAGAAGGAGAAAGGAGTGGCCTTCGGATTCAAGAAGCCGGCCGACCCCGGCAGCTTCGGCAAGGTGTATGACTACGACTTCGATGTCATGAAGATCCGCGGCCCAGTCAAGGAACTGGTTGAGTCAAATGGCTGGAAATTCGAACAGATAGTCTTCGACTACCGATCGGCTGCCGGACTGGACCAACGCTTCTGCGGAAAATGCGGCACCGCATTGCCCGCCGGAGCGGCATTCTGCACAAACTGCGGACAGAAGGTTGCCTAACGCAAATCCAAGAAGTCAAATAACGGACTCCGTTAGAGCCGCGGCTCGATTCATGTCGCGCAACAGTTTCTTAAACTAGCCAACGGACTCTACCGGTGAGGCCTATCGAGTTGCCGGCTGAGATCGTCGGAAGAGAATCTGGTTTCGTGTACTTCAAGGAAGGCGATGAGGTGAGAGTGAATGACGACGCCGTGCTCGCACCTGACACAATCCGCGGTGAGGTTGGGACTGTGAAGAAAGTCAATCGGTTTCTGACAGCGCCTGCACAACTCTCCGAGTCTACGATTGCCGTTGACCGTTACCAACAGCTGGTCAAGCAGCCTCGGGAAACTCAGATACTTGGCCTTGCTCTTCAAGTCTTTTTCCCGAAAATCGGCGACTCGATGCTCGTGGCCTCCAATGAGGTCACGCTTCTGGCCAAGTTCAACGAGACGGTTGCAAAGTTGGAAGAAACGCTCATTTCCCACCTCAGAGATCCGCAGCAATTTTGTGTGCTCGGCGACGGTGGTCTCGACGTCCCGTTTGTCAACCAGAGTTTTGACGCCTTGTTCTTCGGCGATATTGTCAGGTACGTACTAAGGCCAAAGCTCAGTAAAGATGCGACGAAGGTTCTCTCGCCGGAAGCGTCAGGACCGCCGCTGGCAGCTGTCTACGCAAGCATGGCCGGTCTGAGTTTCGTCCGTGCCGTCAAGGTGTATGATAAGGCGCACTCACAGGTGCCAGCGAGTTGGCGGGGGGCTATCGTAGGAGACATGAAGATCCGGTCTGCAACCAAGGGAACAGAGAACTACTTTGCCATCCCTCAAGGTGCGATAGGCCCTGACGATCGCGTGATCATCTTCGATGATGTGGGTTTCACAGGAAAGACTCGAAAGGCCGTCGTTCAGCTAGTCGAGAAGACTGGAGCTAGGATCTCATCAATTGTGAATGTCATAGAGAAATTCTACGGGGAGCCTAGAGACACGGTTGCTAATGCACGAGCAATACTGGGAATTGGCGGGTTTCAGCCGAAAGGCCAAATGGATTGCAGCATCACGATTACCGAGCTCTTTATGGAGCGGCTCAAATCACCCAAGACGGTCGACGGAGTCAGATACGAGCCCGGAAGATCTCTATCAAGCATCAGCGCATCGCAGTAACAATAGCCGTCGAAAGAGACAGTATTCGAAACATGCTTAGGCGATCCATATCCTTGGCCACACCGCAGTCATCAACAATTGTCGACTTAGCTGCGAGAAGGAGAACGACTCGACTATTCGCTAAGACTCCAGTCAAGTTCGAGGATGTTCTGTACTGCATCAAAGCTGCAGGTCAAGCGCCTTCAGGAGCAAACAGGCAGCCATGGAGATTCGTGCTCGTCGACGATGCTAGAATGAAAGTAGAAATTCGTGCAGCATGCGAAGAACAAGAGAAACGTCACCACGCAAGCGTCGAACCGAACCTGAAACAGTGGTTCGTATCGAAGAACATCACATGGGGGAAGCCCTTCCTTACAGATGCACCGATACTTCTGGCGGTGTTCTCTAACCAAGAGATGCCCTATGCGTCAGAGAGCACTTGGCTGGCAATAGGCTACATCATACTCGCTCTGGAAGAACGATCGCTCTCCACACTTACGTACACTCCGTCGTACCCGGAAAACGTGCGCTCTGTCTTCAACGCGCCCCAGGAATACAAGCTTGAGACCATATTGCCGATAGGCCACTCGTCAGATTCGAAACCCAAGGAGCTCAGACGCCCGTTCCAATCGTCCGTCTACAGGAACCTCTGGAATGTGGAGGCGTAGCTTTTGGATGAACCTCTACTGGTCAAGCTCCTGAAGAGGGGCTTCCCTCACAGGTTTGTGATCGCCAAACTCAGTAAGTGGCCAATTCTCGGTGGAGTCATCGACCATATGCTGTTTGAAAACGACGACATGATCTACCTTCCGAGAGATCAAGTCGTCCAGATGAACAAATCCATCGAGAATCCCGGCGAAATGGTTGTTCCTTCACAGGTCGTGGAGAATTTCATCGAGAAAGCGACCTATCACTGGATAATGGATTGGTGCATCTGCCGCTCGGCTACAAAGTGCAAAGACTATCCAATCAACTTGGGGTGCCTCTTCCTCGGAGAAGCAACACTGAACATCGACCCGAGGATCGGACACCGCGCAACCAAACAAGAAGCACTTGAGCATGTGAAAAAGTGCCGGGAAGCCGGCTTAGTTCACCTGATCGGAAGGAACAAGCTTGACGCAGTTTGGCTTAGAGTCGAGCCGGGAAACAAGCTTCTGACAATATGCAATTGTTGTCCGTGTTGTTGTCTCTGGCGAGTGTTGCCACATCTTGCCCCCCACATTGGCTCCAAGATCACAAAATTGCCCGGCGTCAAGGTGACAGTGACTGATCGATGCGTAGGATGCGGAACCTGTACTCAGGGCATATGCTTCGTCGATGCTATTCGAATAGTCAACAATCGTGCAATCAAATCATCAGTGGATGTCTCGTGAAAAACTCGCCCCGAGTGTCAAGTCAAGCCGTCTTAGGCAACCGTAATGGCTCCTTGGGGGCGTACGTCCACGCATTTCATGCAGTGATTACAGAGATCCAACCACACCGCCGTTACTCGCCACGTCTGCGGATCAATCGGATCCTGCGGAATACCAGGAGGCTCATGACGCAGGAAGATGGCCGGCTCGCATGCTCGGAGACACTCACCGCAGTCTCGCGGGTCAACTTCGACACCATCTCCGCACTTTGAATAGTCGATTGTGATCTTAGTCTTACCCAACGATGACCACTCCCGTTTAGTACTGGCCCTTCAGCCCGGGAGCTTCTTCTCTCGGGACAAGCTGCAGAGCGTCAAAGTTGCATGCATGGCGGCAGAGGCCGCATCCAAAGCACTTCGTGGAATCCACGAGCACCCGTTTCAGTGATGGACTATACCTTAGTGCGCCAAACTGACACATGGGGACACATAGCTTGCATGCTTGGCATTCATCCGCATTCAATCGAATCGCGTACTCCGCTTTGTAGACTGATTTGAGTCCGAAATCTGTTCTAAGTCTGAGACCTCCGCATTGGGGGGTCTCGCAAGAACATATCGCATTCACGTAAGGAACCGGCTGGAACCAAACCGTCGCCACTTTTCCAGCCCGGTTATGCTGCTCAAGTCTAGCTATGGCTTCTTCACGATCAAGTCGAAGCTTCGTATTCTTGGGTATGAACCTAGGCAATTTCTCGATGAGTGGTTGATCCTAGGGTTCTTTTTGTCCATACTTTTGGTAGTGGATAATCTCATTGGGTTCCTTTCTGTACTTGGGTCCGGGTCGCTCGTCTGGGTAGCCAAGCGTCAGTAGAGACGCGACTCGCAGA
>JBEKGZ010000047.1:0-10299 GCA_050012535.1 Bathyarchaeia archaeon
AAGCGACAGTACCAAGACCCCAGCACTTGTCTCAAGTATTCCCTTCAAGCCTCCTAGGGAGGTTGAGTATCCCCCGAGTAGATTACCGATTGCCATGCCTAGGCTCAGCATCATGCTGTAGATTCCCATGGCAGAACCTCGGAGATCTCTACTGGCTCTGTCTCCGACATAGGCTAGTGCCGACGGAACCGTGGCTGTTGCCATGAAACCTCCCGAGGCTATGAGTGGAAGTTGTTGGTAGATACGTGGAGGGCTGTGCGAAATCGCCTCCAATGTGCTGATGAGTGCCAGTATCAACCCAACGACACCTATGCTGAGAGTCTTGCCTCTTCCTATCTTGTCAGATATCCTCCCGAATACAATAGATCCCACGCCCAACCCGAAAGCTCCAAGAGCCAGAGTCAATCCGACCTGTGAGAATCTGAGTCCGGATTGCATGAGTGACCGTGGTAACACGAAAACTAGCCCCAGAATGGAAGTTAACCCGAGCCAGAGAGGCAAAATAGCGCGCGTGTTCTGATCGAGAGCTGCCAGGGGGTTCACGTGATAACTCCCAGTTGAGGAATGGCTTGTCTCTTTAACCCAAATGATGCTCGCCACACCAGCGGCAAGAAGTAGAATGCCAGTTGCGACAAATGCGACTTCGTAGTTGCGGTCTGTAAGATGCAGAATGGTTGTAGCGAAGGATATTCCAAGAGCGTAGCCAAGTATGTTCGAGAAATCAAAGCCTCCCATGCTAACTCCCCTGTTACTCACTCCCGTCAGATCAGTGATCATGGTCAAGGAAGACACTGTAACCGCTGCGCCGGAGAATCCCATGACGGCATGTACAATCGCGATCGGGTAGACATTTCTCGTTAGCGATATGGCCATCGTGAGCACGGAAATTGACAAGAGGCCAAACAATAGCATTCTTCGTCGTCCTTTCAAATCAACATACGCGCCGATCCATGCGGCTGAGACGAACTCCGCCAACGGATAAGTGGACAGAGCTATCCCAACACCGAAACTGCCCACTGCCAAGTACATGGGAAAAAGGAGAAGTACCGATCCAAAGCCAATCCTGGTAACAAGCATCGCCAAGTACAGGACGAGCAATTGTCGCTTGTGGTCCACCTGTGGAAGGTCATTTCTCCCCACCGGCCCGTGGACTCGACTGAATCCTGACATCTTGATCTTCCCGTGCGCTCTCTGTATCTACAAAGACCTCAGCAATTGTGTGATTGATTACTTTGTTTGCGATCACTTCAGCTGAGGACTATAAGAGTCCCCTTCGTCTGTTCCAAGTGCTTTTGGTGGTCGGTTCTTCACTGTGTAGACAATCAGCAGTGCTTCAACCACCAAGTTTCCTGATGCAAAGAGGATGGAGGAGCCTCGGTTGATTGAGACAATGTAGAGTCCAAGAAGGCCAAGCAGGACCCAGACAAACACGAAATCCTTCACGAACCTAAGCTTGGTCGTTGCCTGGGTATCCTGTTTTCGGTTCTTTCTGCTGTCAATGTAGAGATAGATGCTCACAGTTGTCAGGAATAGTGCACTCCAACTGATGCAAACCGCCCAGAATCCCATTAGATCAGGATATGGCACCATCAATTGTCACTTCAGAACTTGCAGATCTTGTAGAAGAATACCTTGCCGGCGTCGACTAGGAGCAGGTAGGTCGCGACCATCAGTATCAGGAGCGCCCAGTAATTGACTGGAAGCGATGTGAATCCTAGGAATCTGCCGAGGATCGTGAACGGAAGTATCGTTCCAAACGCGACGGCCGAAAGCGTAAGCACCGTAAGCCATTTTCCGGGACGGCTTCTGATGAATGGTATCCGCCTAGTCCTAATCACGAATATCACGAGCACTTCAGTCCAGAATGACTCTACGAACCATCCGCTCTGGAACACTGAGGCTGAAGCGCCGAATATGAAGAGCATGATCCCGTAGGTCAGGAAATCGTACAGGGAACTGAATGGGCCGAAGAAGAGTGTGAACTTCCTCACGAAGCCTATGTCCCAGCGTCTAGGCCATTTCGTGTACTCTTCATCAACATTGTCGCTCGGCAATGTCATGTTCGACACGTCGTACAACAGGTTCATGAACAGTATCTGCATAGGCAACATCGGCAGAAACGGTAGAAAGATCGATGCCGCTGCCGCGCTGAACATGTTTCCGAAGTTCGAGCTTGTTCCCATCAGAATGTACTTTATTGTATTGCCAAAGATCTTGCGGCCTTCCTCGATTCCGTCAGCTAGCACACTAAGATCTTTCTCGAGAAGCACAATGTCGGCGGCACCCTTCGAAACATCTACCGCCGAGTCCACCGATATGCCGACATCCGCCTCATGAAGCGCAGGAGCGTCATTCACACCGTCACCCATGAATCCGACAACGTGACCATTTGCTCTTAGAGATTTTATGATGTCCAGTTTCTGTTCTGGAGTTATCCGAGCGAAAATGGTGGTTTCCTCGACGGCTGTTCGAATCTCGTTTGAACTCATCTGAGTAAGATCCGAGCCTCGAATAACCCTCTTTACTGGGATCTTAAGCTCCTCACATATCTTCACTGCCACAAGCTCATTGTCTCCAGTCAGTATCTTCACGTCAACTCCCATGCGCGTCAGCTCAGCAACAGCTTGTTGAGCATCCTCCTTCGGTGAATCAGTGAATATCAAGAAGCCAAGGAGGGTTAGATTCGACTCATCTTCAGCTGAATAGGAAGTTTTGGCATCTATCTTCCTGTAGGCTATCGCAAGGCTACGGTATCCTGCCCCTGAATATTCGGTCAGCTTCGCGTCAGTCAGCTTCTGAACGGAGTCTATGGCTTCGATCTTCTCTGTCAACTCAGCGTATTTGCATCTTGAAAGGACTGATTCTGGCGCCCCCTTGGTGATTAAGGTCAGGTCGTCGTCTTTTCTGACGACTGTCGACATCATTCGTCTTTGGTAGTCAAAGGGGACTTCATCAACGAATGCGTATGATTTGATCTCCTCTTGAACACTGTTTGCAATCGCGTACTCCCAGATCGCGACATCCATCAAGTTGCCTGTAATCTTCTCTCCGGTCACAGCGGAGTTGCAGAGCAAGGCATACTGGAGGATTCTCGATTCTCTCACCTCGCTAAGCGACGAGTAATCTTTGAGGACAATCTTTCCGCTTGTCAGCGTTCCTGTCTTGTCTGTGCAGAGGGCATCCATGTTGCCAAAGTCCTCGATCGAGACTAGGCGTTTGACGACGACCTTCTTCTTCGCCATTACTCTGGCTCCTTGGGAGAGGCTGATCGTCACGATGGCCGGCATCAGTTCCGGAACCAAGCCAACAGCGACCGCAAGAGAGAACAAGAGAGAACCTATGATCGGATGACCGACAACGGTATTCAACACGAATATTCCGATCACAAGGGCCAAGGTGAGCGTGATGAGCATCGTTCCATACTTCCTCACTCCCCTTTGAAACTCAGTCTCAGGACGAGATTCGGCTAAACTGGTTGATATTGATCCAAACTCGGTGTGTCCTCCGGTCGAGATGACTACGCCGCGACCGCTCCCATGCTGCACCACGGTGCCCATGAACAAGTAATTCGTCAACTGTTGCGGAGTCGGTTGTTGGAGGTTGAGGGCATCAAGGGTCTTCTCGACAGGAAACGATTCTCCTGTCAGTACTGATTCATTGATCTGGAGTTCTCTACACAGAACTATCCTCATGTCGGCTGACACAACATCTCCAACATAGACGGTAACTACATCGCCTGGAACCACAAGCTTCGCATCGATCTCAGAAGGTTTGCCATCTCGTGTCACGACAGCCTTCAATGATACGCTCTGGCGCAGGGCCTGCACAGTCTTCTCTGCCTTGTACTCGTTATAGAAACCTAAGATGACGCTAAGGCAGATCATCGCCAATATCGCTATTGACTGCTCGAATTGACCGAAGAAACCAGCCACAATAGCGGCTGCAAACAGAATTCCGGACACTGGATTCCTGAATTGCCGAAATAGCACCTGGGTCCAGCTGAAGCCCTTCTCAGGCAACTCGTTGGATCCGAACGTCTTGAGACGCTGTTGCGCCTCCTGCGAGGATAGCCCTTGTTCACCGGTCTCAAGCGCCTTGTATACGTCCGTAGAATGGATGGACCAGTAATCTTCGCGTGAGGCTTGGGTCTTCTGTTTTGATACCGTAGTATTCCATCCGCCTCAGCCGAGAGTGTCAAACCGCCCCAAAGTCGGCCGCGATATAGGCCTTCTGTTGGTTTACGTGGCCCCGGTTCGTGAACGCTACGTCCGGGCGCCTTAGGCAGGGTCCTCGTGAGTGTCTATTCTATCAATCATTGGGTACGCAGCCTTGATCGCGTTCTCCAGTTTGGTAGAAGCATCGTGCGCCTGCTTCATAGTTAGGTTCGGGCCAAAGTAGCAATGAAGCACGAGATGAAGTCTGTCGCCGATTCTACTCGCTCTGATTCCGCGAACCTTCTTGATCTCGGGAAAGCGCGTCGCTACGTGTTCGATAAACGATTTGAATTCTGTCCCGCCACCTCGTAGCTCTCTAGAAATCAGATCAGAGGCAGATTCCATATGAATGGTGATCTCTGAGATCTGTGGGTTGGCAGCTTTCAGCTTCCTTTCAATCTCTTTTGAGATCTCATCTGCATGTTTCACTGTCATATTTGCGCTGACCTCGAGGTGAAAGTCAAGGCACGTCTTCTCGTCGATTCTCTGAACGTGCACATTGTGTACTCCTCTAGATCCCGGCACCCCGTCTGCAATTTCCTTCACGAGTGTTCGAATATCGTCTCGATGATGTCCTTGCGGGTCTGTCTGGACAGTCACCCTAGACTTGGGCAGGATATGTCTTACTTCGCGTTCAACCTTCGAAGCGATTCTGTGAACATCCTCGAATTTGAGGTTAACATCAATCGATACATGAAGGTCCACATCGCATCTCTTTCCGGTTACGCGCACAGTTACATGGTGACAATGCTTCACGTCGGTTAGCGTCTCGACCCTCTTCTTGATTGCCCGCGCGATCTCTTTCTCCGAGCGCTCGACAAGAGGAATGGGCAAACCTCGCACCTCTACGAAATTGGACTAGTTCACTGACGGTATTAGCCGTTTGGTTTTAGCCACGTACGTCCAGCATTCTTTCCACTTCTCCTCAGAAACATCCCTCTTCCCCGAGGGTTACCTAAACATATCCCGGGATTGCCTTGGGCGACACGAGTGCCAGCAAGTCATGTTAGAAGGCAAGAATCCAGCGAGGATGAGAAGGACCTGAGGAAAGATGCGCCCGCACCAAACGCTGCCGGTCCTACGGTGAAGCCGCTTGATTCGTCAACGTCAGATTCTATGGCGAAATCGTGAGGGTTCACCTTAGAGCAGATTGTAGACCGGCGAGCAGAGACAGGTTACTCCACCATCTCCTTTGTAGAACTCAGAAACGTCCACTTCAACGGGCCTGTAGCCTGCTACCTTGAGTTTCATGACTGTTTTGGGAAAGCCGGAAGGGATAATCACCTTATCGGCCCCTACGTACAGGGCGTCTGTAGCATAGGCTTCCTCAAGTGGTATCTTGATGAGTCGAAAATCAGGAAATGATATTGGATCAACTAGGTCGGGCGCTATGATCATAGTTTTCCGGCTGAGATACGAGCAGCCGCAAAGAAGGTGGAGGAGACTCGTCTTCACCGCTTTGACGGGAAGATGATCTAAACATGCGGCAAGTTGCCTGATGCCGTTCTCGTTTGTCCTCTGAGATTCTCCAACGATGATGCCTTGCTCAGTGATTACGGCGTCTCCTCCCTCCAAAGTGCCTGGGCTTACTACGGAGTTGATCGTTCCAATGCCCACTTTAAGATCACTCAGATCCTCGCGTAGTGCTTCCTCTTCTCCTCTGCGACTGGTTTCACCAAATCTACCTATCACAGTTCGACGTGACCCGAGTATCGCAGGATCCTGCATGAAAACAGAATCAGGAAAATCCTCCAAAGAAGTCAATTCAATAACCCGCAATCCCGACTCTTTCAAAGTTGAAACGTACTGCTTATGCTGTTCCTTTGCGAGACTCAGGTCAATGCTAGTCTTCGCTGGGTTAGTCGAGACGCACTTCACGTAAGCATTACCGGGTGGACGGACAAGAACCGTTTGGAAGAATCTGTTCGCGTCGCTCAATTCAGGTATTTTCGCTCCTTCTCCTCAACCGGCGCGCGATTCAGAGTGCACAAGGTCAGGATTCATTCTAGGACGTGGATGTTCTTCTTCGCGCAGATCTCTTTGAGGATCTTGGGCCAGGCTGTGACGCTGACTTCGCCTAGGTGAGCCTTCTTGAGTAGTATCATGTATGTGCGTGACTGTCCGATTCCGCCGCCAATACTCAGTGGAAGTTCGTTCTTGATGATTCCCTGGTGGTAGGGCAGCTTGAGGAAATCTAGTTGGTGGGAGATCTCCAACTGTTTTCTGAGAGTATCTGCATTAACCCGGATGCCCATCGATGTGAGTTCGTGTCGGCGTTTCGTCACTGGATTCCAGACTAATATGTCGCCGTTAAGGCCATGCATCGTTCTTCCCTCGTCCGACTTGGTTTCGGTAATCCAGTCGTCGTAATCGGCGGCGCGCATCTCATGCGGATAGCCGTCCTTGAGCACCCAGCCAATTCCAATGATGAAGATGGCCGGATACTTCTTCAGGGTCTCTGTCTCGCGCTGCTTGCGTGGGAGGTCAGGAAACATGTCCAGGATTTCTTCGGCGTGTAAGAACTTGAGTTCGTCAGGTAGGCTGGGATATTTGTCCGTTTTCAGTTGAGGGAAGAGCTTCTGTATATGGGTTTCAGCGCCTTTGAGTACCTTCCAGATCTTCCTTACAGTGTCTTTTAGGTAGTCTAGGTTACGCTGGTCGGCTGTGATCACCTTCTCCCAATCCCATTGGTCCACGTATGCGCTGTGGTCGTGATCGAGGAAGTAGTCCTTGCGCACGGCGCGCATGTCGGTGCATATGCCTTCGCCCGCTTTCATGCCAAACTGCTGCAGCGCAACTCGCTTCCACTTGGTTGCAGCCTGCACGATCTGAGCATCAATCGGGTGCTTGTTGTAGTCGTTGGAAATATGGAATTGAATGGGCGTGCGCGATCCATCGCGATCGAGCATATCGTTGACGCCGCTCTCAACGTCAACAATTAGGGGAACCTGAACCATCATCAAATTGAGCTCTCTGCACAGGTTCTCCTCGATGTAGTTTTTCGCCGCAAAGATCGCTCTCTGCGTATCCTTGCGGTCCAGCGAGGAGTTGTAGTCTCTAGGCAGGATCTTCTCCAACTCTTCGTAATTGCCAACGCCCGGACCTGCTAGGTCCGCTTTCTTGCTCGCCATTAATCGTCACACTCTACCAAGACTCAACTTCAGTCTCCGAATGTTCGCAAATCTCCAGGCAGTCGCTCAAGCCGACTTGCCTGGTTTGGTTGCAGCTCTGAAAGATGGTTAAAGCTGTTACGGCCTGCTGCTGTCGACTGCCGGATCGTAGGCGTACTTCTCACTTACAGCCCTGTCGAATGGAGCTTTCCTTGAGGGGCATTTGTTTCTTTGACACAACTGGCAGCTAACAAAGGTCTCCTCCGTGGGGAAGATGATTCCGGAGATGGATTTCCGAGGCACCATCATTAGACCCGCGGTTAAGGCCACGCCGATCGTGTCTTCGACGTGACCAAGGAGTGAGAATAGTTCCCTCTGCTGCTCTATGGGCCAGTCCAGCTGGCCTGGGCCCATGTGCGACGTTGCATCAAGCCTGTAATGATCCGATATGTGTCGCTGAACATGCTCTAAGCCGGATCCTAACGCGAGATCTCCGACGGTTTCGAGCACAAGCTTCGTTGTCATGCTGCCAGATGAACGCGACTCTTTCTCCAATGAGTCGCCAATCGTTACGACGTATGGGAAGACTCTCTCTATGTGCTCCAGATTCTTGGCCAGCACACGACTTCTAAACTCTATACCGTCGATCTCTATCTGACCCAAACTGCGTTTGCGAACGTAGGCTGCGCCATAGATGGCTTGAGGGTGGATCAGAGCGGCCGCGGTCTTGAAGACATCCTCGACTCCTAGTGCCTGCGATCTTCTCTCATCCAACTTTAGTCTTTCCAGAGTCTTCTCAAGGCTCAAATCGACTGGGAAACCTCCCAGAACACGAGCATTCAATTCCTAGACCTCAGCTTCTTGGCACAGGTTACGTCTCAACCAATGGGCGACGCGTTCTTCGCAAATCAAGTGACCTGCACTCATAAACCTGTAGTCAGTGTCTTGGAAAGCCTGAAGTGAAAGGCTCAAAGACTCACATGGTGATTCGGGCAGGATTGCAGGCAGTGAAGTGGGTAACACGCAAGAATGTTCACGTGGACAGGGTCGCCTGTCCATGGTTGATCAGACGATTCGTCGATCCGAAAGCTGAATTCCTCTTTGCACCTACGGACAGAGTGCACGAAACGGCCGAATCAACAGGCGCGATTCCATTTGATGCTCAAGGGGTTGAACTCGGTCACAGAGGAGAGAAATGCAGCTTCGACGCGATAATCGAGAAGTATGAGCTCAATGATCCTGCTCTCGTGGAACTGGCGAAGATCGTCAGGGCTGCAGATACGAACAGGACCGATATCGCCCCAGAGAGCGTTGGTCTAGAAGCTATCGCAGCCGGATCGATGATGATCGCAAAGGACGATCATGAAGCCATAGAGAAGCAGGCATACCTCTACGAGGCTCTCTACGCGTACTGCAGACTCCGGCTGATCAAGCAGAAGTATGCAAACGAAATTGAGAAGCTGGATCCGAGTCAAAGGCGGGAGTTTCTGAGAGAAAAAGTGAAAGAGGGCGTGCAATGACTTCGTCTGGACGAGTTGCCGGGCTTCTGTTCTGGACGCTCTGCATCGTCGGTTTCTTCGCAATACTCAGTTCGACAATGTCCAAGAATCCGGTGCTGAACCCTTTTGCACGTGCGCTGGGTACTCCGGACTCGCTGATGGGATTCGTCGCCTCAGCTTCCACCATTCCGGGTATACTAGCAAGCCTACCCGCCGCGTCGCTTTCCGACAGATTTGGCAGAAGAAAGGTTCTCTTCGTGTCTGGCATAGTGTTTGCTTCAGCGCCTTTCCTCTATCTTCTGGTGAACTCTTGGTGGCAACTTGCCCTCGTCAGATTCTACCATGGCTTCGCAACTGCGATGTTTGTTCCAGTAGGGAATGCGTTTGTGGCAGAACTGTTTCCGAGTAATAGAGCGGAGCGCATCTCCATCCTCTCCTCCGCAACCATTGTCGGAAGAACAATCGCGCCATTCCTAGGCGGCTACATTCTATTCGTAACAAACAACGGTTTCCATGAACTCTACCTCGCTGTTGGGATTGCTGGTATTGCAGCCTTTGTCACGGGATTGCTTCTCATGAAAGAGAAATCCCAGACCACGGAAGCTAGCGCAAGTCCACGAAGGGCGGGCCGCGGATTCCTAGAAGGGTGGGCTGCTGTTGCAGGAAACCGCAAGACACTTGTTGTGAGTTTGGTCGAGGCGGCACAATACTACGCGTTCGGCGCAACGGAGTTCTTTCTCGTGGGATACCTCAACGAGATCGCTCACTTCGATTCTCTATCTCAAGGCATAATCATGGGGTCCCAGCTGGCGATGATACCGTTGCTGAAACCACTCATGGGAAGACTGTCAGATAAGACAGGTAGAACCATCCCGATTGTCACGGGATCGCTTGTTGGTGCATTCGCTCTCGCAGCAATTCCATTTACTGTTCGCTTTCCCTTGCTCCTGTTGATTTCAGTTCTCTATGGAATTGGGTTCTCCGCGGTGACCGCCTCAACTCCTGCGCTGGTCAGCGAGCTCACAGACAAGGCGCTCGTGGGCACGGGCATGGGTTTCCTAGGCACAATGATGGACTTGGGGCAGACCTTAGGACCGATCATAACTGGGGCAATACTAGGAGTAGGCTTAGGGTATCTCGGCTCTTTCTCGTCGCTGACAATGATCCTTGTCGTAACATGCGGGATATTCGTCATATCGGGAGCCAGTAGAACCACTGCCAAGAACGCCTAGTCTCCAATTGACGCTGGTTGCCCGTAGTCAGGCTGAAGATCACTGTGATCTTCCAAAACTATTTCTTCAGAAACTCCTGAATGGTGTGGCACGTGAGTACAGTGCACGATACACTAGAGGACTTCAGGAAGTACCGCGAGAGGATGAACGAGAAGATCTTGGCGTCAGGCAACCAACAAATCCAGCGTTTCTTCAATCTCGATGCACGGGCTTACGAGCCTGGCGCGCTTCCAAGCAAAACGAA
>JBEKGZ010000048.1:0-10255 GCA_050012535.1 Bathyarchaeia archaeon
CTACGATGTGATCCCAAAGGAAGAAACCGTCCCAGCCAGATTTTTCCGCTTCGAGCGCCATCTCCGTCAGCACGGCGGGCTCAGAAGACCTACCAAAATTGGGCACGTACAGGCCGTAACGTGGTCTTTGTCTACACCCTCTCGCGAACTTCATCTTACTCTGAATCGTGAACTGCTGATGTCGTATTTAGCGAATGAAGGTTGGAGATCGAAAACGAACTCTCAACTGAACCATCATGGAAGTGGTTTTGTGTGTGGGTCTCATGGTGCGCACACACACAAATTATCCCAACCTGACGGCCCACTTCACAATAACGAAACCAGACCAAGGAAAATGCGAAAACAAACAACAACACAAGAAAATACCCCCCAGAGAGGGGTCTTTCCCCTACAAACACCCAAACAAACCCAGTCTTTCCCGAAATATTAGTTCAGTCAGGAACTCCAATGAATTGAACATCCGTGCCAATTAGGAAGAAAACTCAAGAGCGGACGAAGCATCTATCAACTGACGGAATTTGTCACTCTTCTCCCGACCTGTGAATCACAGCCAGTGGGCAAAAGCGTCTACTGGAAAGTATCTGCGGCAAAATGTGAAAAGGATAGTGGTTATCGTACCGTGGACAGTTTTCATGGTTATCTACTATGCAGCTCTCATAAGCATGGAACAGAAATACTGGATCACACTTCCGCTATTGCTTCCATTGTTCGTCATGCTCGCTTTCTTCCTGTATAGGTACTCGTCACAAGCAGTGGCGGAAGCCTTGGTGCTAGCCACTCTGAAAAAGCTGCATCGAGACATTACCAAGCGAATTAGCACCCGAGAGACTCCAACTAAGACCACATTGTTGGCAACATTCGAATCAGTCAGGCAAAACACTAGAGCTTTCCTAGCCTATTCTGTCGCAGTTCTTCCAATGAGCGACTATTTGTTTGAGAAACTAGGGCAGTCCATTGACTTATTCTTCTATGCTGCTGGCACAGTTGTACTGTCAGAAAAGCCTAGCTACTATTCTTCGTCAGACGAGCGTCGCGACCAATTCGAGAAGGAATCTTGGAGTGAAGATGCAGAACTCGAAGCTCAGGCGCAGGAAGCATACCAGAGCGAAGAGGACTCGCTTGTCGGACGCATACGATACTTCGGGATCTTCGAGCTGAGATCCTTCGTAGAGTACTTTGCAGATCGCATGTTCAGCAAAGGCATTTCTCATCCAATGTGGGCTATGAGGTACTCCATCAACGTCATAGACTTGCTGAACTTCTTCGATCACTGGAACGATCTTTTGTCGTGTTCCCAAAACGGAAGCAAGGTCGCCCAGAGTGCTGAGTCTGAGGTAAAGGAGTTTCGCTCCGAGATAAGGCGACGAGGAGAGACCAGAAGTGAAAGGGTTTGGAATCTAGTTGTTGCTCTTCTATCTGCATTCGTTGGTTTCATCCTGGGATACCTGGCACGCTTACTCTGACAACTGAGGTGATACTCTGCTGCTGCGGGTATGCAGACAGTGATCTTCTTTGTGTGTGTGGTCTTTGTGGTGCGCGCACCAAGAGATCCACACACAAATCGACAGAGAAGAGTCAGACGAGAGGTTGCCATTCAGGCATTTCAGAACAGATCGACACTAGATCCTCAAAAATAGATGAGACCTGATCGATCCTCAAGTGACGAGTCTCCATTATTGGGGTCGCGAGGTCGTAATCTTCAAGGTCGTCTGAAACTATCCTGATACCCAACTCGGCCGCATGATCCCAAAGGTATGTTCCCGGAAAAGGCGTCGTCGGAGAAACATAGACGATAACCCCCTGCGACTTCAATTCTAGCATGACTCTTTTGGTCTCAGCGATTGTCTCCAGTGTGTCTTCCGGATGCGGAACCATGAAACTGCAGACAGTCAGAAGACCAAGCTCACGGGACCATTTGGCCGCGTTGCGAACCTGATCAACCGTAATGCCTTTGCGGATGGAGTTCAGGATGACCTGGGAACCTGATTCCACTCCGAATTGAATGCCAAAACAGCCTGACTCAGCCATGGCGCGAAGTAAGTCTCTATTCACAAAATTGGCTCTCGACTCGCAGAGCCATCTCACCCCCATCTTCTTCAAGCCTGCGCAGATCTCCCTCGTTCTGTCATGGAAGACGGTGAACGTATCATCGGCTATGAAGTAGAAGGGCGGGTTGAATTGTCTCTTCATTTCATCAATCTCTGCAAGAACATTGCTTGGACTCCTAGTCCTGTACGTTCCGCCTGACATGGCTCCTGCCGCGCAGAAGACACATTGCGAGGGGCACCCTCTACCTGTAATCAGGGTTCCAGGAATCCTGTAGAGGTTCAAAGGTAAGAGGTGCCGAGCCGGAAATGGAAGTTTGTCCAGGTCCAGCATTAGAGGTCGACTGGGATTGTTCACTACTCTGTCCTCATTACGGTAGGCTATGCCTTTGATGCTGTCGAGCCTTCCCTCTCCTCTCAGGTACAGTTTGCACAGTTCTAGCATAGCGATCTCGCCTTCGTTTCTGACAACCAAGTCTATTTCCGCGTGGGCAAGGGCTTCTTGAGCTGTGAAGGTTACGTGTGGGCCACCGAGCACTGTAGTTATTCCTGGATCGATCTGTTTTGCCTTTCTCGCAATCTGAAGGGCTTTCTCATACATGCATGTCGAAACCGTGATGCCCAGTATCTTCGGTTTTGCTCGACGGATTTCTAACTCAACCTTTTCTGGTTGCGGTTCTGAGATAGCGAGATCAACTACGTCTACACCGAATCCGTGCGAGAGAAGGGTGGATGCAACATAGCACAGGCCAATTGGCGGGCATAGCACAAGCCCTTTTCGATAGGGGAGGAGCCCGTCCGGCAAGGGAGGTTGCATCAACAGGACTTCGGTCATGGCTTCAACATTCCCTTATGGCCGAGGACATAACCTGTTCCACTCTGCTATCGGAGCTCGTGTAGACCTTAAGAACCTATACAGGTCTCTTGGTATGGGCGTCGTTATTTGAACCATGATCGAAGAAACAGTCTTTCGTCGTCGTCGCGCACCAGCCTACCCACACACACACTTTGCCTTCCACATTCAGTTTCCTTACTTCAGACTTCAAGTTCTTCTCTGGAATACAATCCCAGTGAATACCAAATAGCATACCCATACCTTGCTTTGACCTCCTTCTCAACCGAAGCCTCGGTCATTGCGTCCATCCTCGGCGCTCCGTCACCTTCGTCTAGGATTTCAGACTTTGCATCTCAGTAGCAGAACTGCAGCGATTTCTCTGTTTTTCATTGATCCCCTAGAATTGGGGGAGCGTTGTGGGTGTAGTCTCTTGTTTGAATTGTCGTTGTCGTTTTCGTCAAGCACAATGCGCCACAGTAACAGGAACACGAATGGCTCTTTTGGGGCCTGACCTAAGGGCCCGAAAGAAAAGTCAATTATATCGTGGATGCGAATGCAGTTGCTGAGTGTGATCTCTTGCCACACTACATACTGCTTTCCACGCTCACGGCGGACGGAAGAAAGACACTCAAATCGAAACCTGACAGGATAAGGGAAGTTAACAAGGAGATCGAAGCATTCGGAGCGAAAGTACTTAGCCAGTACGCTGTGCTTGGCCCCTACGACTTCGTGAACATTGTTGAAGCACCGGATAACGAAACGATCTCACGCGTCTCAGTCGAGCTTGGGTCCAGAGGGACAGTGAAGATCATGAGCCTACCTGCTATACCTCTTGACCAATTCATCGGTAAACTCCGAAAATAGTTGCACAAGACTCCGCCGTTTCCCCTCTTTTTCTGTGTGTGGGTCTAGTAGTGCGCACACACAAATTACCCCAAACGACGACGGACGACGTTTCAATTTGCGACGACCGCCTCAGCCTAGAAGTTCAGTGCTGAGATTGATCTCGGCTCCAAGGGTTCTCCCTTAAACCGGACAACCTGTGGCGGCCAACGAGCAAATTCAAAATAGGTATTGGAGGGATTCGTTCCCTTGATCCAACATCCAGTGTTGGCAACTCTCTTTTCAAGATCGATGAATGGCTGGTGATCGCAGGATTACCGGGAAAAGAAGATGAAAAGAGGAATCGGTGGTCAGGGCAAATCGGAGGATTTGAGATTTGCGCTTATAATGGATCTGGTTCGCAGAGGTTCTCTCGCTTGCTGGCAACCCGGCCGCAAGTTAAGCATATCCAGCTAGGATCTTTGGAGTATTTCCTAAGGCTGTCTATCCCTTCTGTTGCAACAAGTTTGCAGAGGTGCTTTTCATGTCCTGCATGAGGTTCGGGCAATACACTTCACCTGTTGTGCTCTCCATTTGCGGCATGCCCAAGAAAAATGTTGTGGGTGGGTCTCTTGGTGCGCGCACACACACAAAACCAGACGACGACGAAAAAAGCCCCTGAAATAAGGGTTCATGACGGTTCAATTAGTGTTCTTCCGGTGTCTAAGTTGCACACATGTTTCATGATGCGAAGAACAAGACAACTGTGGGATTATCCACAACTGCCTTCGGTTGATCCAAACGTTTGTCTTCTTGCTCGATCTTCCCCTAACTGGTCACCCTCAGGATCTATGGAGGATTCCCCCCTAACCGGTGGGAGGATACTCGATGTGTGTGGCCCCCCGGCCAAAGAGGGCGTGACAGGTCTCTACTTTGTTCTCCCCCATCTTCTTCAAGGCAAGGCATGGAATAGTGACCGAGCCACGCTGATGATAACGGGAATGTGAGAAAATGGGGGCCTGTAGCTCTACGGGCCCTTGTATGTGAAGGGCGAGTAGAAGCCGTTTTTGTCTGAGACCGCCCATGCGAGCCCGTAGTCGCGAAAGTTTAGTCGCTTGGATTTGGCGACGACTACTGATTCTCCAGGAACGGCGATGAGCGGGGCAGAACTGATCTTAGCATCAGTCCCTTCATGACCTTGGATGGCTTCGATCTCGGCCTCCGCGACTTCCGGAATCCGAAGGCTTCGCTTCTTTCCGTCAACCGTGAATTCGATCGGTACGCTCTTTACTCCCAGCACTTCACCTATCATGGATCCTAATGCGCCGGGAACCCCACCCGCTTGGCCTCCGAAAATCTTGGTTAGAGCGTCCTTCTGAGGTGAACTCGCTTTCGCGTCGAGATAGAGGGCGGCTCTCCATTTCACCTTGGACATATTGCCTGGAGAGTGCACGGCCAGGACTGCATTCAGGCCGTCAAGCTCGAGGTCACCGAATTGACCTTTTTCTATGTGCCAAGCGGCTAGCAGTGTACATACCTCCTCTGTTGGGTCACTGAGGAAGATGCATGGACATCCAACTTGACAATTGCAGGCCTCAAAGTAACTTCCGGATAGATTCCACTTTTCCGCCAAAGTAAATACCTTCTGAATACACAATACTGCGCTTGAGGTTCCACATCAACAGGTTCCTTTACGTTCGCATATAGCAGCCTATTGACATGTTGTGAATGCTCAAAGCTGGCTAGGCAAGATGCAAGAAAAAGATGCCCAAGTGCCGTCCACTTCTCACGGAAAGAAAAGGAATACAGTTGCCATCGTGACGGCCGGCGCGATGATCTCCGTTATGATCGCGGCTTGGCTCACAACTTTCCTACTCATGAACTCCATGATGATGAATCCGGCAAATGAAACTGGAAAATTCACACTGCCTATCCTGTCAATGGCCTCCATTTTCACACTAGCAGACGCATCTGGGATTTCCTTCTTCCTTTCCATTTGGATTCTCGGGATGGTCGCTATGATGTTCCCAGCTATGATACCAGTGGTCTCGATGTACGTAACATCAGTCGCAAAATCTGACGCGAGATCTGATGCTGTAAGAGCGTTGGGCGTTCCGCTGTTTCTTGGAGGGTACTTGTTGACTTACGCTGTATTGGGGGCCGCGGTCTACGCACTCATCTATCTTGCATTCAACTTGGCCGCGTTGATCCCTGCCTTGGCTGCGTACGCTCTTCCTGCGGCTTCAGGGATCCTCTTTGCAACGGGGATTTGGCAGATTACACCGCTAAAGGATAGATGCCTCTCCAAGTGCGTCTCCCCCCTCGGATTCTTCCTCCTGCACGGAAGGAAGGGCTTGGCTGGAGCGTTTAGAATGGGAGCGGAGCATGGATACTACTGCGTGGGATGCTGCTGGATGTATATGCTCGTCATGCTTGCAGTTGCAGCCATGAGCATACCCTCGATGGTCCTCCTGGCTTCGCTTATCACGGTGGAGAAGGCGATAGTTCACGGCGCCATGTGGTTCAAATGGGCCTCAGCGGCGATCTTCATCACCTTGGGCGCGGCCATAATATTGGTTCCACAACTCTTCATTCCTTGATTCTTCAATAGACAAAAGAGACGAGATAGCGGAAGAGAAGCTCGCTCGCTTCTTGGTGCGCACACACAAAGCATCTTAAAGCATGCGGGACAGCCTACTCGAAATTGCATAGGTGTCTCGTCAGGGGGTGCGGCAGTCTTCTCGACTAAACTCAGTAGAGCATGGGACCATTTCGTAACGCGTGGGTTCGTCCGTTATTTCGGTCCCGCTCTTATTGTGAGCGTTGCTTACATTGATCCGGGCAATTTCGGAACTGACATAGCCGGTGGAGCATCATACGCGTACGACCTTCTTTGGGTCGTCTGGCTTGCCAGTATCATGGGGATCGTTCTTCAATACCTTTCAGGCAAACTGGGTATAGCAACAGGCCACTCGCTTCCTGAAATCGTTCGCGAGAAGCTCAAGTCCAGATGGAAGGTCATAGCCTACTGGTTAGGATGTGAAATCTTCGCCGTCTTCACAGACCTGGCAGAGTTTTTGGGCGTTGCTCTGGGGCTCTATCTACTGTTTGGAATCCCCCTCTTGCTAGCTGCCTGGGCAGCCGCGTTCGATGTTGTCATAATCTTCCTCCTAGCGGGGAAGAACTTTCGTCGGATTGAGATGATTGTAACAACTCTTGTAGCAGTCATCGGTCTCGGATATGTGTACGAAATCTTTCTGACCAAACCAAATGTTGTGCAGGTCGCGACCCACTCATTCCTCCCGCTAATTCCAAGTTCGGCTGCTGGTGTCGTTGCTGTTGGAATAATCGGCGCGACAGTAATGCCCCACGCGCTAGCAGTTCATTCGTGGCTGGCGAGGAACAAGCTTGTGACTGGAGATCGTGAAGAGAAGCGAAAGTTACTCAAGTTTCATAGGGATGAGACAATTGTTGTGCTCGGTTTAGCGGGGCTGATAAACGGCGCCATTTTGATGATGGGCGCGGCCGCGTTCAACAGTCGAGGAATCCAAGTCGCGACTATACAGGAAGCTTATCGAACGCTGTTGCCTCTTTTTGGATTTGCTGCGAGCACAATCTTCGCTGTAACCCTTCTCTGCTCAGGCCTGTCTTCATCGACCACTGGAGTACTAGCTGGCCAATCTATCCTTGAGGGGTTGCTAGGCAGTCACATGAATCCTTGGCTCAGAAGGATAATCATCCGTGTCGTCAATGTTGTCCCCACAACGATAGCGATCACGCTAGGATTCAATCCACTGGATCTCCTCGTATACAGTCAAGTCGTCCTAAGCCTCCTCATCCCTCTGCCCCTAATTCCGCTGCTAATCTTCACAATGGATAGGAAACTCATGGGCACAATGGTAAATCGAAGAACCACCACCGCTATCTCGCTTTTCTTCTGCGGCGTGATACTCGCATTCAACGCGTACCTGCTTTTACTATTGCTGTGAGCATTCCAATTTCAATCGTGGTTTTTCGTGTGTGTGGGGTACCTTGGTGCAAGCATCCAGAATTTGAACCCTCATAGGAGGAGTAGTTGTGTGTGTGCGCACTACTGATGGACACGCACATGATTAAATGGATTCTTGATTGACCTGTCTATAGCTCGGGTACCATTCCCGGAATACGGGGGAATGGTTGAACTTCCGCAACGTGGGTGGTCCCGGACATGTAGCTGATGAACCTCTCGATGCCGAGTCCGGCACCAGCGGAAGGCTTGAGCCGTCCTTCCTTCGCAAGCCTCAAGAGAAGCCCGTAGTCGTCTCGGTTCAAGCCGTCTCTCTCCATTTTTCTTAGGAGCTTCGTGTACTCGTATTCTCTTTCGGCGCCTGAGATCACTTCGCCATATCCCCTGGGCAGGAATAGGTCGAAGTTCCGCCATTCGGCCGTCGTCTCGTCTTCGTAGTCGTAGAACTCCCTCGGTATGTCAGTCACCCATACCGGGTTGATGGATTTCTCTGAGATCCGGGTCTCCCAGTTTCTACCGTATTCTTCTTCGAGCTTTTTCCTGTTGTAGACCTTGAACGGTGTTTCAGGGACTCTCAAGTCTCTTCTGAGTATCTTAAGGCTGGGGTGCAGTTTCTTCTTGACTTCAGCTATTGAGGACTTGATGAGATCTTCGAAGACTCGGAAGACGTCTCCCATCTTTCCGTTGGCCATCTCGATCTCGAGCTGAGTGAATTCGTAGAGGTGGCGTCCCGTCTTCGCCCGTTCCCTTGTCTCGATCCTGATGTTCGGGGATAGCGAGAAGAATTTCTCCGGGCCGAGAGAAGCCAGGACACGTTTGTGTATGATCATGCTCTGCATTGTTCTGACTTTGTGGCCGTAGATCTCAATCTCTATCCGCTTCTCGATGCTGGCTCCCGGATCGGGCCAGAGAGGATCAGTCGCTTTAGCCAACATCACGGGCAATATCCAGGTGAAACCACTTTCGCTTAGCCTGCGGGTCATCGAGTTCAGGACCGTGGTCTGAATCTCCATGATGGCCCGCATTTGTTCGCTTCCCATCTTCTCGATCAGTGCGGAGGGGTCAACGGCGACGGATGACTGTTCCAACATCGATATCATGCCCAGATGAAACCCCACAACCCCCCGCTACTGTAACTTAACTTCTTTGCAGAAAAAACGGAGATTTTCTCCAATTCGGATAGGCATATAGCGCGGGAGCTGAAAGAATTACAACTATGCAGCTTAGACTCGACTCGAAGGATCTACGTATTCTTCGGATGATTCAGGACGATTGTCGACTTACCGCGCGAGAGATCTCCGCTAAGGTCGGTTTGCCGATCACGACGGTATTCGCTAGGATCAAGCGAATGGAGAAGGTGGGCATCATCAAGGGCTACCATGCTGTGCTTGACGCGGCCAAGCTGAACTGCTCGACAACAGCGTTCGTGTTGGCATCGTTTGCCCCTCAACGTGACGGAGACAAGACGCTGTCTCAGAGACAAGTCGCCAAGGAGGTTGCCCAGTTCCCTGAGGTTCAAGAGGTGCACATAATCTCCGGAGACTGGGACATCATGATCAAGGTGAGAGCGAGCGACGTAGAATCAGTTGGCAAATTCGTCGTCGACAAGCTCAGACTCGTGAAGGGCGTCGAAAAGACGCTGACTTGTCTCGTATTCGAATCTCAAAAAGAGACAACCTCGATACCACTCTGGCCTCCCCAAGCATGACAACGCATTGAAAGATCCGAATGACCATCCAAAACGATATCTCTCGTTCGAGCGATGGCTGATTCTGACAACATTCTTGCCTTATTGTCCACCCTGTCGCAGCTATTCTGAGACAGGCAACAAGGGACAATATCGAGCATGAGTCTTGGTTTTCTCGCTCAACATACTCACGTCCTATTCCTGATCTCTCTCGAGAGATAAAGAGGAGCTGTTAGGGGATTCCTCACTAATGAGCTTCATTAGAGGGTAACATCGCGGGCACCGGTCTCCCCCATGCCAAGACTCCTCAGGACACTTTTCAGCAGAGAAACCGCATCTCGGACAAAGACAGTATAACCATGCCAAGTTCTCCTCTGTTTGCGGGAGGCTCGTTATCCTGACTTTGTAGGGAAGAGGTGATTCGTGCCAGACGCTGCTGGACGTCAGGGCCTCAAGCCTCTCTCCGCTACATGTCCTTGCTACAGGTGCAGGTTGCTTCTTGGCTTAGCTACTGCTTCCCCTAGGTCCACGAGTCTGCCTTCAGTACGACTAAGTTCTCGACCGGCCGAAACTCGATTTGCCGACCCTGAGCTTTGTATGGAGATGGTGTCTAAGTTCGTCGTGGTTCAGAAAGGTGTCGCCGCACCCAGCGCAGATCAGGAATCGCGGCCTTACCAGTTCGCCGTCGGTCCTGAATTCGAGTCGCTTGTGTTTCCATTCAGACATCTAGCATTCCTCACTCGCCGCTACGCGTGTAACCGGGTGCTCGCGGAATCTGTGAACGACGCGCCAGCCTCCGTTAATGGCGTACACGGCCGTTCGACGAGCATTGTTCTCTTTCGCTAGTCTGTGGATAGCGT
>JBEKGZ010000049.1:0-10163 GCA_050012535.1 Bathyarchaeia archaeon
CGATCGTAGAGCTCGTCTCGACTGATCTTGAGACCGGCTATTCCCTGCTCCTGTGCTTTCATTCCCACTGCAACGGCCTCACGTGGAAAGACTTCCCACTCATCCATGTTTGGTGCGATGTAGTCAGCGTTCAGCCCTTTCTCCCTAGCGCACTTTGCAAGCTCTTCTGCAGCAGCAATGCACATCTCGTCTGTGATTGTTCTAGCACGGACATCGAGTGTTCCTCTGAAGATTCCTGGGAAGCCGAGGGAGTTGTTCACCTGATTCGGGAAATCAGATCGGCCTGTGGCGACAACCTTCGCTCCTGCCTCTTTGGCCTCCCAAGGCCAGATCTCTGGAATCGGGTTCGCGCAGGCGAAGATCACAGAGTCTGTTGCCATTTTTGCAACCCACTCCTTCTTGAGTGTGCCCGGACCGGGCCGTGACAGTGCGACACAGACATCAGCGCCCTTGAGGGCCTCTGGTATACCTCCAGACCTCTGTTCTTTGTTTGTGGTCTCACAGAACTTCCACTTGTAGGAAAATTCTGCTTTCTTTGCCTCGATATCCTTCCTTTGCCGGTTCAGTATGCCCTTCGTGTCAACGACAATGGTGTTTTCAGGTTTCAACCCGTACGCAAACATGAGACGGGCGCAGGCAATGTTTGCAGCACCCGCTCCAACCATGGCAACCGTAATTCGACCAATCTTTTTACCGACAACTTCGAGAGCATTGATGAGACCTGCGAGTGTCACACACGCAGTACCTTGTTGATCATCGTGCCAGATCGGTATTTCGGCCTCAGCGCGGAGCCTGTCCAATATGTAGAAGCATTTCGGATTGGAGATGTCTTCCAGGTTGATGCCTCCGAAGGAGGGTTGAATCCATTTCACGGCTGTGATTATCTCGTCCGGATTCTTCGTGTCGAGGCAGATGGGGACCGCGTCAACGCCTCCAAGATACTTGAACAGAAGCGCCTTCCCCTCCATGACCGGCAATCCGGCCTTCGGGCCTATGTCTCCGAGGCCCAGAACTCTGGTCCCATCGCTCACAACAGCGACGGTGTTCCATTTGCTCGTATAGTCATAGACTAGCTTCGGATCCTTCTGAATAGCACGACACGGCTCTGCCACGCCTGGCGTGTACCATATTGCAAAATCGTTGAAATCACGAATCACACATCTCGGGGCGGTTTGCACCTTGCCCCTATAGAACGGGTGAAGACGCATCGCATCTTTCGCGGGCTTCTTTGCCTTTTCAAGCAGCTGCTCCTTCGTAACCTCGAGCATCTTGCATTGCCTTCCGCGAGCACGTACTTGGTAAATAGATATGTGGCTTCCGTATATGCTCTCAATGTAATACTCCGAAAGCACAGCCCTTGTAGCGCGGGATCGGACTCATCGGTTCGCTATGGACATCGTCGACATGATGCGAAGGCCGCGTTCTACTGCCGATCGATTGAGTTGAATGAGGCTGGCTTTTTTCCCTGCAAGGAAGTGCTGTAGGGTTTCGTCCAGGTGCTTCTTTGCCGTCTGGCCTGCCGGAGTCCCGAGGTATGCGCCGAACATCACCAAGTTAGCCACGAACCTCGTATCCCTTATGTCTCCCAAGATCTCGGGACTCAGTTCCTTCGCAAGAGAGTCAGCGAGCTCAGTCGCTGGAATGGGGACCTTCTTGATGTCGTCCCTCTGAGGCTCCCCTTGGATTAGTGAGCTGTTGTAGAGCAGGACGCCGCCTTTTCCCAGCATCGGTACAAAGTCCATTGAGGGCTGATTCAAGATGATCATGAGATCAGGCGTCTCTGGGATCGGCGTGTCTATCTCGCCCTCCGATATAACCACGTAGCACTTTGCTTTTCCGCCCCGCGTCTCAGGTCCATACGACGGAGTGTACACCACATGTCTACCGTCAAGTATGGCGGAATATGCAATGCAGTCTCCAAGAAGAAGCACACCCTGTCCACCATGTCCAGAGAGAAGAATCTGAGTCTTCGTCACTTCTTCTCAATCCCGAACTTGTCCTTGTAAGTTCCAAGCGGATACTGCTTCACGAGACGCTCATTGACGAACCGCTTCGCTTCCATGATTGGCAGTTTCCAGTTCACCCAGCAGCTTGAGAGACATTCAACGAATGTGAATCCTCCCATCATCTGAACCTTGAACGCGTTCTCAATGGCTTGCTTTGCTTCGAGTATGTTCTTTATGCTGTAGGTCTTACCTTTGGGAGTCTTCAACTCGCTGACAGCGAGGCTTACCCTCTTCACGTAGGCGGACCCGTCGATCGTCGAGATTAGTTTTGATCCGTCGACAGGCGCACCTGTGAACTCGACATCTCGGCCGTATGGTGTGGTTGTCGTGACTTGACCCTGCATTGTTGTGGGAGCCATCTGTCCGCCGGTCATCCCGTAGATCGCGTTGTTCACGAGGAACACCGAGATAGGCTCTCCACGAATCGCTGCGTACATGACTTCCAGCAAGCCTATTGCCAATGTATCGCCGTCACCCTGAACTGTATAGACTACGAGGTCGGGTCTGACTCTCTTGAGTCCTGTTGCGATCGCAGGCGCTCGACCGTGAGGCGACTGTATGTGGTCGACGTTGAAATAATCGAACGCTAGAACGCTGCACCCAACCGAATCTACCATGACTGTTCTTTCTCTAATTCCAAGGTTCTCGATCGCGCTTGCAATCAAACGCGTTAATTCGCCGTGCTCGCAGCCCTGGCAGTAATGAGTGGGCTTGTCCGTCAATGCCTCAAGTTTTCCAAGCTTTTTGCGATACTCTTCCAAGCTTGGCTCCTGCGTCAAGCTCAATTCGCCTCCTCAGCGATTTTGTCCTCAATCTCTCGTTCGGTTGGGAGAAGGCCGCCCACTTTTCCGAAGAACCCGACTCTTGCCCTTCCTTCTGAACCCAATCGGATGTCTTCGACCATTTGGCCAGTGTTTAGTTCGACGACTAGGAAGCGCTTCGCATGTTCAGTTAGCTTCCGGGCCTCTTCGTACGGGAACGGCCACAATGTGATCGGTCTGAATAGCCCTATTTTCGCACCCTCGTGCCTGAGCTTGTTTACGACGCTCTTGCAGATTCGTGAGGTTATACCATATGCCGCAATCACGATCTCAGCGTCATCTGTCAAGTAGGTTTCGTATCTGACTTCACTTCGTTGGATAGTCTTGTACTTCTCATCGAGATGTGTCACGTGCTTCGCGTGAACCTCAGGATCCAAGTTCATGGAATTGAGCACATGACGTTCTCTTCCTTTAGTACCTGTAGCAGCCCAGCTCGAAACGTCATAGTTTGTTGGTTGAATTGTTGGGAAGATTATGTCTTCCTTCAGCTGGCCTGTGAAAGCGTCTCCCGCAATGCATGCGGGGTTGCGATACTTGAAAGCAAGATCAAATGCAATCTTGGGAAAGCTCGCCATCTCCTGAACTGAGTTAGGCGCCAACACAATGAGACGATAGCTACCGTGACCGCCTCCCTTTGTCATCTGGAAATAGTCGCTCTGTTCGGGCGCTATGTTCCCGAGTCCCGGGCCACCCCTGTTGACATTGACGACGAGAAGCGGCAACTCCATGCCGGCAGCGTACGATAGCGCCTCCTGTTTGAGACTGAAACCAGGACTTGATGTGGCAGTCATCGCTCGAACTCCGCCTGCAGCAGCGCCTAACACCATGTTTACGGCTTCAAGCTCACTGGCAGCCTGCAGGAACACTTTGAAGTCCGGATACTCTTCGCTACCGAACTCCTTAGCAAGCGTCTCTGGAATCTCTGTGGAAGGCGTGATTGGGTAGGCAAAATACGCGTTAAGCTTCGATTTCAACGCGCCATATGCGAGCGCTTCATTACCTTTCATGTAGACTCGTTCGGTCATCTGTCAGGTCCTCACCAAGACCTCATGTATGGCGAAGTCCGGACACACCCAGTAACAGATCCCGCATGCAGTGCAAGGCCCCTTCGTGCCCACGTAGCGCCACACAGCAGGGTGGAAGCCCATCTTGTTCAATCTGTCCGATAGAGCAAGGTTGCCTTGAGGGCACGCCAACACGCAGAGTTCGCACCCCTTGCAGCGCTCTTCAAGAATCCTAACTAGGGACTTTTGCTGCATACTCTGTGCCAAAAGATCTCCCGACCTTGAAGGCGTCATGCGGTCTCTCGGCCGCCCTTAAGTGCGTTTCGTAGCTAGTCTAAATGCGGGGAACTGACTGCGTCTGACATTGAGCATAGGGCGAACTATTTAGCAGAGCGGGCGTCCAGTGCCGAAACATTCGACACTAGCTGTCAATTCGCGAACCGAGCTGCCCGAGCATGAACTGGAGGTGAGGTGTAACGATTACCAGACTTCTCGTCAAGGGTATCGTTCAAGGAGTAGGCTTCAGGCCCTTCATCTACAGAATCGCAACCGCCAACGGGCTTGCCGGATTCGTTCGAAACCTGGGTGATGCCGGCGTTGAGATCGTAGTCGAAGGTGCGCCAGATTCCATCTCCAGATTCATGACACAGCTTCAGACCCAGCAACCCCCTACCTGCAGAATACATCAGGTCGATGCAACGCACCCCTCCGAGACGGGAGATTTCAACGAGTTTCAAATCCTTGAGAGCAATGAGACGCGAGTTCATGCAGGTTCAGTCATCCCCCCAGACATCGCCATATGTGACAATTGCCTCAAGGAGTTGCGCGACGAGAAAGACCGAAGACGTGATTACTTTTTCATAACTTGCACTGACTGCGGCCCGCGCTATACGATCATCGACGCACTGCCGTACGACCGGCCACGCACGACTATGCGAGACTTTGAAGTGTGCACCGAGTGTGCGCGTGAGTACAAAGATCCGAGCAATCGACGATTCCATGCACAAACGGTTGCATGCGCCGACTGCGGCCCCGCGACGATTCTTTGGCACGACGGACGGAGAGTCGACTCAGCTGACCCAATACGCGAAGCCGGAAGGCTGCTGGAACGTGGTCAAATCCTCGCAATCAAAGGCAATGGCGGATACCACCTAGCATCATCCACCCGGCTAACCGAGCCAATAGTCAGACTGCGAAAGACGAAGTTCAGGCTGCAGAAGCCCCTTGCAGTGATGGCAAAGGACCTTGAGGCTGCCAGATCATTTGCCGAAGTCGCTTCGGCTGAAGCAGAAATGATGACTTCGTTTGTGCGGCCGATAGTCTTGCTTCAGAAGCGACCGGATTTCGACCTCTCAGATCAGATCGCGCCTGGACTTCATAATATCGGCGTCATGCTTCCGTACACGGGACTCCACAACATGCTATTCGACGAAACAAGCGAACGAGCTTTCGTGATGACGAGCGCAAATCCTCCGAACGAGCCGATCATCAAAGATGATAAGGAAGCGTTCGCCAGGTTAGGAGACATCGTCGACTACTTCTTGGTGCACAACCGTCGTATCTCACAGAGATGCGATGACTCAGTCGTGAGGTTACTTGACGGCACTGCCACAATGTTGAGGCGATCCAGAGGTTACGCACCTGCCCCGATCTCAGTCGCCGTTCACAAAGATGCTTGCACGCTCGGCGTCGGAGGAGAGCTGAACGTCACTTCCTGTCTTATCTATCAAGGGCGAGCATACATGACACAACACATCGGCGATGTGGAAACCCTCCAGACTTTCCAGTTTCAGAAAGAGGCGACGCGACACATACTGATGCTCACCGGATGCAGGCCGGACCTAATCGGCAGGGACCTGCACCCACTGTTCAATACAACGAAATTCGCTGATGAGCTTGCGCAGGAATCGAGAATACGAGCAGTTCCTGTCCAACATCATTACGCGCACGTGGCTGGCCTCATGGCTGAGCATGATGTTGACGAGATAGTCGGCATCTGTTGCGACGGTTACGGATACGGGGATGATGGATCAGCATGGGGCGGCGAAATCATATTCGCGGATCACAACGGACACAAACGGGTCAGGCACCTCGAACCACAGCCCATGATTGGCGGAGATCTTGCTACCAAGTACCCACTTAGGATGGTCGCAGGAATACTCAAGGGGGAACCGGAAATTGCAGATTGGCTGCTTGAACGGAGGGGGCAGTTCCGGCATGGCGAAGAAGAGATCAACACACTTCTCAAACAGGCGCATTCTACGAACACGATGACCACCAGCTGCGGACGTGTACTCGATGGCATCTCAGCTATTCTGGGGCTATGCTACGAGCGAACATACGAAGGCGAACCGGCCATGAAGCTCGAGTCAGCTGCGCTCGGAGGCAAAGACGTGTTGAAGCTGGAGCCAGTATTTAGGGGGGAAGTCATTGAGACAACCTCGATGGTTCAAGAGGTTTTCGCGAACATTGGGAGACTTGGCGTGCGAGATCTAGCATACTCGGCCCAATCATACATGGCAAGATCACTGGGCAAGAGCGCGGCAACGGTCGCAAACGAGCTTGGACTTGAGACGATAGGCTTCACTGGCGGCGTCGCTTGCAACGATGCGATCACACACCTTCTGAGAGTAACGTTGGAGAGCGAAGGATTCCGCTTCCTAGTCCACAAGTTCGTGCCACCCGGAGATGGAGGCTTGTCCTTCGGACAGGCCGTGGTCGTCGCCACGACAACGCAGTGACTTTTGCGGTCAATAGGCGGTCAAGCAACTGCCCTAACTCACCTACTTGCACCAAATATCGCGTGAGCAACAAGCCTAATAGTTGCTCTTCACAATCCAGCGAAGGTCTCCATGTGCCTCGCCTTTCCGGGACGTGTCCTCAGCATAGACGGCGACTTTGCCAAAGTCGACTTTGGCGAAGGAACCGCGAGAGAGGGCATCAACGTATCACTTGTTGAGGTCAAGCTCGGCCAGTACGTTCTGGTTCATGCGGGATACGCGATTCAAGTGATGGACGAAAAGGAGGCGCAGAAGACTCTCTCATATTGGAGGGAAATCCTCGCCTACGAACAGGAGCCAGGAGCCCCTGCTCGGTGACTGCCTTGTCGATTCTTGATGGCTACAGGGACGCTGACCTCGCGAAGAAGCTGCAGGCAAGGATCAACCGTCTCAGTCAGGAGATCGGGCGAAGAATACTGATCATGCATGTCTGCGGTTCTCATGAGTGGACAATCACACACCACGGCGTGAGAAGCTTACTGCCGGAGAATGTGGAAGTGCGAGCCGGCCCCGGGTGTCCGGTATGCGTGACGCCAGCAGCTGACATTGATTCAGCGGTAGACCTCGCGCTTGACGGAAAGGCAATCCTGACCTACGGCGATATGTCGCGAGCAAAGGGATCGAAGCAATCACTTGCTGAAGCGAAGACTCTCGGCGGAGACGTTCGACTAGTATACAGCGTCCACGACGCAGTCAAGATCGCGAAGTCACGACCGGACAAGGAGTTCGTCTTTTTTGCAGTTGGTTTCGAGACCACGGCACCGGCGACGGCGTATGAGATACTTGAAGGACCACCTTCTAACATTAGCTTCCTTACATGTTATCGGTATGTGCCGTCTGCTGTCGAGACGGTTTCGAGATCACCCGATCTTCGGGTTGATGCTTTCATCAACGCAGGGCATGCCTCAACGATTACAGGAATGAAAGCATACAAGCCGTGTTTTGATGAATGCCACAAACCGATGGTCTTCTCAGGATTCGAGCCGCTTGACGTCCTCATGTCCGTGGCCATGATCTTGACGCAGATCCATGACAATGAACCTAAGATGGAGAACGAATATACTCGAGCCGTGACCTGGGATGGAAACCTGAAAGCCCAGGAAACCATGATGAAAGCATTCGACCTTCGTGAAGGATACTGGCGTGGAGTCGCAACGATACCGAACAGTGCACTCGACTTGAAAGATGAGTTCCCCCGCCTGGACGCAAGGGAACTCTATGGCCTCAATACGAAGCGTGAAGGCGCGGAGTTTGTTAGGAATGCTCGTTGCGCTGACGTAATCATCGGCAAGATCGACCCTCCGGAATGCCCACTGTACATGAATGAATGTACTCCTGCGAGCCCACTTGGTCCTACAATGGTCTCGTCCGAGGGAACCTGCAAGATTTGGGCAGACCACAAGATCATATCGACCATGAGATGTCGGATCTAGCGCAGAGCGGGGCAACGCGAAGGACCATGCTTCAGCCTGCGACCCTGAGAGACATTGTCTCAGCTAGTATGTTACTCACCCCGGAAGGATATTCCTAGTTAACCATCGGTCCTACGTGAAATATATACGAGCCACTATGTTCTAATCGGAATATATATGCTCCAAACTTCGCTGGTACCACTACACACTGGGTAATGACGTGCGCAACATTCCCCAGCTCTCAATGGTGTCAAGCAAATGGAAATTCGGAAGGTCCAGAAAGTCGGGCACTCAACACTCACAGTCTCACTGCCACGAGACTGGGTCCAACAAGTCGGACTCAAGCAAGGAAACGTTGTGACCATGAGGCGCTCCGACGACGGCTGCCTCAGGCTAATCCCAGGTCTAGCTGGCGAGAAAACAGATGTCACGGTGGCCCGAGTCAACGCTGATCTCTGCAAAGAGCACGAACTCTTGTCACGGATAATCACAGGCAACTACATCGAAGGGCGAGATTCAGTAGTAATCACATCTAGCAAGGACCTGAGCTCCGAGCATCTGTGGGAAATCAGAAGTACCGTTCAGAGGCTCATGGGGCTGAGCATTGTCGAACAAACTCCGAGGCAGGTAGTGATTCAGAGTTTCGTGGACCCCTCGAAGTTCCCCGTGAGCGGCCTAATACAGAGGCTACACAGAGTTGGCCTCTCCATGCAAGACGCGGCGATGACCGCCCTCTTGGAAAAGAGGCAGGACATCGCAGGCGAGGTCCTCCAGATGGAAAACGAGGCGGACAGGATCTATTGGCTGATAGTCCGGCAACTGATACTTGCAACTACGAAACTCAGCGCCGCCCGCGACATTGGAGTCGCCAATCCGCAACACGCCCTAGGGAACCGTATTGTCTCCAAATATCTCGAATGTATCGCAGACTGTGCCGAAAGCGAGGCTAAGGAAGTCATTGCAATCAAAGACGAAGATTACACCAAACACAAATCGGTGCTTGATGAGACCTCTGAAATGAGCAAAGCGGTCAAGTTGATTTCCGAGAACACGATGAAAGCATTCGTTAAGCTTGATGTCGATCTGGCGAACAAGTCGATCGAGGACGGTATACGCATTCAAGCCAGAAACAGGAAGATCTCGGAGAAGATCGTGGACGACGTCTCAAACCGGAATGTTGCGTTGGCATTCAGGTCGATCGCGTGGAATCTGATAGAGACTGCTCGTTACTGCCAGATGATCGCCGAAGTGACGATCAACAGGTATCTGGAAGAACCAAGCGACCTCTGCAGCTTCGAGAGATCAGAGTAAGCAGACCGCACAAGCCTGACGGCCAGTGTGTTCAGATCTCCACCATGTTCTGGATCTGTTCCCTTGAGAAGACCCCTTTCTCTGTGACCACAGCGGTGACGAGTTCAAGCGGAGTTGAGTCAAAGGCTGGATTGAAAACCTTGACTCCCTTTGGTGTGATTCGTTTTCCACCGATTTCAGTGACCTCCCTAGGATCACGTTCTTCGATCGACATGAGGGTTGGCTCTGAGGTCAGGTCGAGCGTTGTTGTAGGCGCGGCAACGTAGAACGGAATACCGTGATGTTTGGCTGCGAGCGCGATCATGAAAGTGCCCACCTTGTTGGTGACTGCTGTCCTAGTAATGCGATCAGCGCCCACAATGACCTTGTCTACCATGCCCTTTGACATAGCGATCCCGACTGCGCTGTCAACTATCAATGTCGTCGGGATCTTGTCCGACAACGCCTCATAGACAGTTATCTTGGCACCCTGCTGTCTGGGTCTGGTCTCGGTTGCGATGAGTCTAACTTTCTTGCCTTGCGCGATCGCACTTCGGACTACTCCCAAGGCCGTTCCGTAGCTCACTGTGGCCATCGTGCCAGTGTTACAGTGCGTCAGGATCGTGTCCCCGTCGTGAATTAGCTCGGCGCCGAGGGCTCCCATCTTGCGATTGGCTTCCACATCCTCATCGGCCATGAGTTGCGCTTCAGCCACGAGAGTCTTTCGGATGTCATTTCCTTGATCCGCTGCTTTTCGGGCTTTTTTGAGCATTCGCTCGATAGCCCAAAACAGGTTCCTGGCTGTGGGTCGCGTCGCTCGGATGACCCCTGCGGCCCTCTCAATGTCGAG
>JBEKGZ010000050.1:0-12078 GCA_050012535.1 Bathyarchaeia archaeon
GGAGGCCGCATCGACCTAGAAAAAGTAATTTACTCGCTGAAGAGGACGATGTACGAGCCGGAACAATTCCCTGGCCTCATCTACAGAATGGACGACCCCAAAGTAGTCATACTCATCTTCGCCAGCGGAAAACTAGTGTGTACAGGCGCCAAGAAAGAAGCAGAAGTACCCAGAGCCATCGCAAAACTGAAGGAAGCACTTGAAGAGAAGGGACTCATAACCTACTAGTAATCCCGAGCCCGGTCACGTTTGTCGTACAATGGAACTGGGGGCTCTGTTGTGCTGGGTGGCCGCTAGGTTCGTTTTGTCACCGTGATCTCGATCGTTGAGACGTTTCGCACTTGTCCTTCCTCACCCAGCTGCTCGGTTCCGATAGTGATTTTCTCCACGTGAAGTTTGCCTTCGAAGAATCGTCTTCTGCACACTTCAACGACGTCGACGGCTGCTGATATGGCTCGCCCTCTCGCTTTGATTGAAACCTCATTGCTGCCACTGGTCAATTGCATCATGAGTGCTGTAACATACGCCATGATAGGCTTCTTTCCAATGAAAACGGTGTTAGAGGGGATTCCACTCTGAGTAGTTAGAACACCGGTGTATGGGAAAGCGATTCGGAAAGGTAAATCCGCTGCAACCTTCCTTAGTAGGGTGTAAGAGAACAATGTGCCGGATGATGGCAATCATTGGCGACTCTTCCATCAAGAAGTCAGATCTTCTTCTGAAGTTCAGATGCCTTTCCGCATGTGGAAAGGTCAGGACAGGCGCGCAGCCAGGTCATGAGGACGGCTGGGGGATCTTGTCTTACAGAAACAACTCGCCCGAGTACCTAGGCAGGTCTACAGAGCCCGCTTGGAAGAACGGGGAGTACAGGTTGGATTGCGAAAAAATCACAAATACGGACCGAATTGTCTTGGCGCACCTCAGGAAGACGTCTTCTGGAGCGGTATCCTTAGAGAACACTCAGCCACTCGTCTCTGGGAAATGGAGCTTTGGGCATAACGGCACAGTATACTCGCCCAGCTTCAATACTGGCGGCGTCCAATCAGACAGCCGAGTCGTTCTTGACAAGCTCGCGAGGGCAATTGAAGAGAGCGAATCCTCGATCGAGCAGGCCATTGCGAAGAACGTAGGACTGATTCATGAGGAGATTCTACGCGAGCCGGACAAAAAGGGCAGAACCTACTCATCACTAACGTTCATGCTGTCAGATGGCGAATCCCTCTACGTTCTCAGAGATTTCACAGAGGAGGAAGACTACTACACAATGTACTACTTCGAGTCGCCTAGCGGTGTAGTATTCTGCCAGGAGAGGATTTGGAGTGCACCCTGGAAGCCTCTTGGAAACAGGAAGTTGGCGATAGTGAACAAAGATGGACGAATACGAATAGAGACATGTGAATAGTCGGTTTCCTAGTAGTCGTTTTTCCCAAGCAAGGCTATCGCATGCCAAGTGAAGCATAGAGAATCAACTTGTCTAGATGGATCCTCGTGTGTGTGGGGTCTCATGGTGCGGGCGTCGAAATTTACGTCCTCCATCCGCGTTGCATGACCCCCGCGCCCTTCAGAAAGCCAACGCTTGCCCCGCCACTTTTGTGGCCTCTCGCAGCCGGTTAACTGGAGCCAAGAAGTGATTCATCAAGCGTCGGCGGGGCCAATATCCTGATATGAGGCTCACTTCCCAATTTCTGACTGAAGAGCTGCTGGAATGCCTCAACATGTTTTCTGTGACGCATGCGGCGCCGTCCTCTACGATGGACTCGAGCTCGAATCACCTTCTGAGATAATTCTGCGATACAACGGGAGCTGCCCGAAATGTCGGAAGAGACTCTCATTCGACCCCGACACAATAAAGATGCTACCCTACGAGGAAAATCTCAGCCGGTTAAAGGCCGACACAAGTGGGTTTTCTGAGAGTCGGAGGTAGTCAGAACCATTCGGGTCCTGCAACGCTACGAGGGAGGTTGAGGGCAAGTCCTAGGTTCCTTCCATGAAGAATCCCGCTCGTTTTTTCTCCACGATTACATTGATCAGGCAGTGCGTCAACACGCTCTGCTTCTTCGATCGAATCATGAAATCAGCAAAGGTCAGTTTTTCCAAAATCTCGAACTTTGCGTTCTTGTAAAGCACGATCTTGTCTCCTTGGAGCCCAAACATTCCGTGGGCGACAGCGTTGCGGAAGTTGAGGTCGAGGTATGGCCTGAGTTTAGCAACGGCTTTGGGTGCTCCGTCGTCGTTTTGCAGCTCCCTCAGCAGCTCACCAATCGTTGCAGTCGGCTTGAGGCCTTTGGAATGAAATAGCAGGGTTGTCCTGAACATTTCGGTTGATAGTATCGTACCAAGGACGCCTACCTGGATGAGCAAGTTGAATGCAGATACATTGTCGAACCCGAAGGGCGTGAGTGCCTGGGTGAAGTTCATAGCTTTCTCGTGGCTGTCGGTGGCATTCAAGATCAGATTGTAGCTTCTCCCGCAGTCTTCCAGAGAGTGTACGACAACCCTCAAGTCATCCAGTTCGGCATTCACATACACAGTCTCGATCCTGTTGTTTGTCTTCAGTTCATCTAACAGTTCACATAAGATGGGCTCCAACGTCGAATAGATTTTCTTCTCAGCTTCACCGAACGCTTCAGGATTCGCAGCGAGGTCCTTCCAGTCCCTAGAAGCAATCACTAACTTGACTTCCCATTGTCATCATAGCACCGCAAGTTTACGCTCTGCCATCTTGTAGTTACTGAGCAAGTCAGCGTCCGTCCATGCGTCATACGCGGTCACACGGTGACCGAGCATGTACTCTAATAGATCCTTGTCATTCACCCCTCCTAACTTCATCTGCCGTTTCCAATATCGTCGGAATACATGCGGATGAACCCCATGCCACATCCAACCTCGAAATGTCCGCTCGGTCTCATACTGAATTTCGCAGGTGTCTGCGGCCTCATCTACGATACGCGCGATCGTCCTCACCGCCATCTTATCCTTGCCTTTGGCAGTCTTGAATACCCTCCCGACGTGCGGGCGCGGTAGTTTTTCCATGAGTTTCAAGGCATTCGACCCTATCACGAATCGGTACCGTTGACGCAGTTTGTTCTTCGGAAATTCAGGGCCGATCTCAATAACGGCATGGGATCGATCTCGATGACCGAGTGCGATCCTTTTGCCTCGCTGTATCATTTCCCATGTTATCCCCGCTAGGACGCTTTCTCTTTGTCCCGTCTGCGCCAGAAAAGCGATCACAGCTCTGTTACGGCGTGCGATAAGTGAACCAAGCGTTTTGGCGGTCGTCAACTTGATCATTCTCTTGACATCTTTCTGACTGAAAGGGATACTATGAGTATCCTCGGCGACGGATGACCGCTCGATTTCAGTTGAGGAAGTGGAGCCAAGTGCACACCATTCTTTGAGAAGAAACCACGAATGACGTTCACCCATTGCAGCCTGCTGGTGCGAGCCAAACCGCGGTTTCTCATGTCGGTGTAGAACTTCATCAACGCATCTTCGGCATCCTTCGGGGGCCCCGAACGTGTCTGGTCGCGCGTTCTCTCAAGCAGCACTTCAGGAGGCGTACCGACACATTTCGAGAATCGTTCAAGCGCTCTCCTACGTCTGATTCGGCTATCTTCATTGTCGTACGAGGAAAGCCATCTTTCAATGGGATCCATTGAAGGCCCCTTGCTGGCTGATCGTTGAAATGGGCAAACGAGCTGATTTCTCTTTCTGTAGGTGAATCCGCATGAGCAAGTGCTTCGCGTTGATGTAGCCTCGTTCAGCCCAGTTGTTCGCAATCTCACGCAATTTGGGCAGGTTGTGTTCGGGGAACCTGAATGTTGCGCGGACTTCGTTGACGCGGACTTCGAATTTGAGCCGTTGATTTGGTGTGTGTGCGCACCATGATTTCCACACTCACAAAACGAGTCCAACTCCTCTCGTGATCCTGACGCCTCCAATCGTTAGGCAAAGACTCCCCTAACAATCCCTCCTGACCCAAAGTCTGAAATCCTGAACGACCAACATAGTCTACTGGCTTTCCGAGATTCACGGTCTGCCTGTGTGGAGTTCACTGCTTTCTCTGCTGAACAGCTACATGAACGGGATTGAAGGGAGGTGAGATCAATGTCAGGAGAGGAAAAAATGCAGATTGACCACAATGCGATACGAAGAGTCTTGTTGGAAATCGTCAGCAAGTACGCGGGTACGTCGAGTCTCCAGCCTAGGGTTGTCCTAGAGGAAGCTTCCAAGGTCTTAGGGATCAAGGGAAACCACGAGCTTGAACAGGCCGCGCTGACGGTCTGGTACGACCTGTTCCGGAACGGACAGATTGCTTGGGGCTACAATATTTCCAACCCAGAGCCACCTTTCTGTCATGTTACCGCACTCGGAAGAAAAACGCTCGAAACACTCAGTCGGGATCCAGCGAATCCGGATGGCTACACCAAATATCTCTCGCAAGTATGCACGTTAAGCTCGGTTGCCCAGTCCTACGTATCTGAGGCGCTCAAGACGTACAACTCAGATTGCTACAGAGCCACAGCTGTCATGATCGGAGCTGCCGCCGAGAGCATAGTCCTTGAGCTTCGAGACAGCATTGTCACAAGAATCAGAGCGCTAGGGCAAACGCCGTCAGCAAGTCTTCTTGATTGGCGAATCAAGCAGGTCTTCGATGAGCTCACCAAGATGCTGGACAACCGCAAGAATACCATGGGTACGCGTCTCAAGGAATCCTACGAGTCGTTTTGGCAATCGTTCAGCGGACAACTGCGCATGACGCGAAACGACGCCGGACATCCCACAAGCTTGGATCCTGTCACTTCGGAGACTGCGCACTCCTCGCTACTGATATTTCCTGAATTCGCCAAGTTCGCTCACGAGCTGAAGCCTTGGATTTCGACGAGTTACACTTGATGCATGACAGGATTGCCTAGATAGAGAAAGTCACACGAACTCAACGGAATCCGAAAGAGGGGTTGTTAGGAAATTCCTCCACCTTCTTGTAGCAAGTCCTCATATTCCAGGTTCTCGCCTTCTTCTTCGCCAGATCGCGGTTGTTAGAATGAGTATGAGTGAAGACGCATCGACAGTTGAGAGATGGAAAGCCAACTTCATTGTAGCGGGGTTGCTTATCCCAACAGGTGCGGTGGCTGGTCCGAGCTGGCTTTCGTTTGAAAGACTAGATAATTCGAGGGTTCGCGCCTCGGTCCAGGTCACGGTGTCTCCACGCACGGAGGATCCTGTGGACAAGTCGAGAAAGCAGCTCATCAGCTTTCTATCACTATACAACGTCCTTGCTCAGGTCGCAGCGGGAATTGAGAGAGATGAGGGTGCAAACCAGGTTGCTGGAACGGGTTTCCTTACTAGCGTCTCTGGAACGATAACCATTCGCCTCAAGCCTACGCTATCAGAGGAACAGCGAGTTGCCTTGCTCACTGATGCGACAACTCTGTTTCGGGACAACGAGGAGATACTCGACAAGAGCGAGTACCTTCATCTGCGACTGGCAATAGACTACTACAATTTCGGGAAATCATCGACGCGGCCAGAAGAATCTCTCGTCAACTGGATGATAGCGCTGGAAGCCTTGTACTCCGACTCAGCACTGCGACACAAACTCTCTGTTAGAGCCGCGTGGATGCTCGGTGAGACCCCGCAAGAACGACTGAAAATCGCGAAGCGAATGCGCGAACTATATGACTTGCGTAGCCAAATCGTGCATGGGGTCCAACCTAGAGTTAGCGATAACGATATTCAAACGATCGAGAGCTACGTTCGCCACTCCATCATTCGGCTGCTTAAGAGGTGTGACAAGCCGACGAAGGAGAAAATTCTTCGAGAGCTTGACGAGATGGCTCTCGGGCTACCCGGGCCGACATAGGATGGAGTAAGAAAGCTACGGCACATTTTTCCACGGCGAGAGGAACCTCGCAAGCTATTCAGGACCACTTGCAGGTGTGAGAGCGTACTACAAAGAAAGCATGTAAAACGGCAAGTGGGCATTTCGCAAGCTCTGGTGATTGCAGAGGTGGTCCGTCAACTGGCAAATGGTCCCGATGAAACACCTAGAAAAGTGGTCATTCAAGCAGTTTGAACCTGAGACGTTTCCCATGACCCAATATTGTAGAGGTGCTGTGTCAAGTGGCAATTGGAAATCTAGGCGAGAGTTTCTTGGAAGACTGCCCTGATGGTTAGTTATCAGCCAAGGAAGACCTAGACGAAATCAAACTGACAAAGGTCAAGCACAAAGAGCTCGTCGAGCAGATGGGCGACAAGGAAAGAATCAGAACGGCATACGAGCTGCTTGAGAAGGAAATATTTCACAAGGACGGTATCCCCACGGCTCTTCTAATCGAGATTGTCCCGGAGATTGAGCAGGAAGCCTCCAAGATACTCAGGGACCTCTCCAACGGCAGAATGGACATCAACTTCAAGTTCGGCAGAAAGACCAAGACAGGGAAAGTCACCGAGGAACTAATCGTTGAAGCAGTTGACCAAGGCAGAAGCCATCCCGTGAGCCGCTACTCAGGTGGGGAGAGAATGCGAATCAACCTCGCCCTGCGCCTGGGCGTATCTGAAGCTATCACTAGGAGAAGCGGCTACAGGGGCAGAATCGAAACACTGGTGATCGATGAAGGATTCGGAGCGCTTGATGAGGAGGGAAGAAGAGCCACAATCGAAATCCTGCAGGCGCTGAGACAACGATTTAAGAAGATACTGGTCATTTCACACATCGATGATGTTAGAGAAGCGTTTGAGACCAGACACCGCGGCGCCGACGGATACATTGTGAAACCATACGCCATGGAAGACCTGCTGCGAAAAATCAAGGGACAGCTACAGAAGCAACGGGAAGCCAGGAAGTTCAGTGAAGAGAAAGTGAAAGAATTCATCGAGGCACGCGCTGAAGAATACGAGTCACGAGCCTGAGCGAAAAGCAAACAGAAGTGAGTATTACATCAGGCTCGTCCCTCTGAAGAAAGAGAGCGCTTGGCTGAGCAGTTCTGGGCCGGCATGTTGGTTGGTAGCCTAGTTTGAGGGTCGTCGCTCCTTACCAAGTCCGCCCGCCCAGGAGCGATTTCTCAGGCGATCGTCCACGGGAAGGACGCTGACACTAGTTGAGCGTTACGAGCAGGTCTAGGCCCAAGGCGCAACGATTTTCGCGGCTCTTCAGGACAAGAGTAGCGTCGTCCTGAACGACCTCTGGAGAGACAGGCTCTGTTCGGTTTATGGCTGTTCTTTGGAGTTGTTCGGCATCGGCGGATGTCTCTTCAGAGCACCCTGTATCGTGGACGCCAACGCAGATAGTTGATTGCTATTGCGAGTGTTGCGGGAACAATGATTGCAAAAACCATTACGGGAACAACATTCCACGTCGCTCCGAACTTCTGTATCAGAAGAATCGCCGTCACCACTGAAATAGATACGGTAACGGCGGCCACGATACCCTTGGGTTAGCATTGCGCCTCTAGCTTTTCGACACGCCATCTACAGATTCTGTTTGTTTTCGTTCCCATTTCTTGAAGAGGGCAATTCCCGTCACGAGTGCATCCCGAGCACCCTCTCACTGAACGAACCTCCATGTACTTAGACCAATAACGAAGCGGGCTTTCTGTGTTGTCAGGATAAGCAATCTAGTAACGAGACTTATCATATGCCCTTTTGTGTTTGCCAATCGACTCAAGTCCTTTTTCTCGCCATGCCCGGTTTGGGTATTTGCCTGTCATTGCGCCCCTCATCGGCGCACCGGAGTTTAGAAGAAAGTGGGATTGGGACAGGCATACAGCCATGTAACTTTTCTAGCTACTTTTTGCTTTTCAGATATAGTTCTGCAACTTTGCTAGCTTCATGTATTGGTACGAACTTCCACTTCATCTCGGGCATGTAGTGAATCGTGGTGTTCGTGAGTTGGTCGATGTCATCAGTTTCGTATATTGTGAAGCCCTTGCTCTCCCCACCGATATGATAAGGTCCAAAGATTAGCTTCGGAAACTTCTCCGTCCCCTTCTCCCTTTCCGCAGTCATCTTCATGAACTTCTCTAGAACCTTGTCAGTGTCCTCAAAGCTGTACTCCCAGAACCCTATGAACTTCACTTGCTCACCTCCTCTCTTGCTTTTGACTTCAAACAGGCAGGCGGTGAACTCTATGCGGGCAGGCCGTGAATCTCAGGAAGCCACTATGCTAGTTCACTTGCAAGGATTTCAGACTTTGGATGCGTCCCAAGCGTAAGCGTTTGGTGAACGAGCAAAGAGCAGTGTAGTAGCGAGAAGAACCACGGCAACGATTAGCGTTAGTTTCCTATGGTTCATCTCTCTTTCTCACCTTTTAGCATCCAATTTCCAATTTCTGTTCAATTCAGCCTCACTTCTCCCTCGCTTCTTTTTCGAAAATAATCGGTAGCGACCTATCTTCTTCCACTTGATATCTGGCTTCGTGCTTACTAACTCCTTCTGGTATTGACTTGAATCTTGGGCAGAACCGATGGAAGTCTCTAATTGCTCAAAGCGCCAAAGCTGCTGAAACCGAACAGAAACCTAAACCCGCCGACTAGCGAACAGAGCCCGTGGAATCTTAACAATATTCAAGATTCCTCAAAGATTTCTCGAAGATTCTTCGAAGGTTCTGGGCAAGTGCTCAAGTTCAAAAATCTTTGAAAGAATCTTTGAAACTGAAAACCTTCAAAGATACCAGTAGGTTCAAATGGCATACCCTTTTGTCTCCTGTTTAGGGTTCTGGACGGGTTCAAGATTCTCCGAAAGGGATGGGCGAGCTGTAAGGATCCTGCGATGAACGACCAACCTTCCGTGTGCGTACCCTAGTTCTTCGACCAGGACCGACTCAGGCGACGCAGATACAGGAGAATCACTTGGCGGATGCTCGTGCCCTTTTCAGCTCCTCCGAAAAGAGAATTTCGTGTAGATAATAGGCGGGAACAACTGCTGCGATTCCAGCATTCTCGAAAGAGACGGGGATGCGACTTCTATCGACAAGCTGAACCTCATTCGGTTCCAAGAAGCTTCCCTTCATGATGCCCATAAGAAGGAATTTGGGCCCGCTCCAAATGAAAGACAACGGATCTCTCGCAACGCCAAGATAGAAGAATACGGGCGATCCGCTATTACCCCCAAATGACTGACACTCAATCAGATAGAGACTAAGCATCTCACCTTTCCAAGGGATTCGCTCTTGAGGCAGCATTGCCACTCGACCGAATCTCACTACGGGATAGTTTCTTTCCGCACCAAAGAATGAAGCAAAAAGACCTGTGAAGAAAACTTCGTCGCCTTCCCTAATCCCCGCCTCGACAAATTGTTCTCTTGTGCTTATCATGTTGTCAGTGAGCACTCTGTATTGATAGACATCATCCCTTGGCCTCACAGGCAGAACAACGATGTCGACCTTTTCGTCAACGTGTTTGTAGATTGGCAGAGCACCCTCTCCGGAAAGAGGCACCCGGATGATTTCTGATCCTCCTGAAATCTTGTTCATTCTGATATAGATGTCAGGGTAGTATCGACCTTGTCGATCAGTTAACACGTGTCTTGCCGTGACGAGGTATGGGAAGGCGCCTTTTTTCCTATGCTTGTCTACCACGCCCACAAAGAAACCGGTTCCGATGGCTTCATCCTCGCCTCCTGAGCCTTTGATGAAGATGAAAACTACAATCTCTTTCAGTGCATCAGGTATTGTGGACATGACTTGACCCCCGGCTGCGTTCAAGAGCGTGTGGGGATCGATCGAGCTTTGTCGAGCTCAGGCCTATTATCGTTTCCACAATATGAAATCTCCTGGCGCCCTGGTTTTCCTGAATCCTCAGTAGTAAATGCTAGAGTGGTGCGGCCGCCGAGAACCACTATTGAATCATGGTTCCCACAGAGGGGCCTAGGTCACAAATCTCAGACGATCATAGAATAGGACTCGCAAGCATTTGTGCTTTGTTATGTATCAGCCAATGGCATCGATATCCTTTGGTAAGTGAAGCCTGCCCTCTAGATTCGGCTCGAAGTCAACCACCTTAATGACGGCATCAATATTCAGCGGACACAACTGCACATGAGCTCTTTGATGGCAAATGTGCAATCATTTCATCAGTGTCGAGATTGTTGGCGAGCAATTCTGTCTTTCATCGCAGATAGACTCGCTTCATAGCGGCACGTGCAGCGCTTTGTTAGGTTTTGCTATTATGTTCGACAGTAATCACTATCTTTCCTTTGGCGTGTCCTTCTCCGAAATACCGGAGAGCTTCAGGAACCTCACTCAACGGGTAACGTCCATCTATAACAGGTACTACTTTGCCTGCCTCAAAAAGTTCTTTCATAAAGGCCAAATCCTTGTTTGGTTTATGCATCAGGATACCCATTTTCTTACTCCCGGTCATTGAAATCAATGGACCTAGGAACATAGCTTGGAAAATTCGAGCCGTGGAACCTCCGACCATGACATAAATTCCCCTGGGGCTTAATGCACGCTTGTAATCGAAAATCGAATGATATGCCGCAACATCAAGAATCAGGTCATAACGCTGCCCACTTTGGGTGAAATCTTCTTGAGTGTAATCAATGACCTGGTCTGCACCAATCGAGCGCACCATGTCCAATTTCCTCGTGCTGTCCACGCCAGTCACTTCAGCCCCGAATGATTTGGCAATCTGCACCGCAAACGTACCCACACCACCACCCGCACCATTAATCAGAGCCTTTTGTCCTGGCTGAATCTGTCCTTTATCGCGAAGACCCTGCAGGGCGAGGACTGCCGCTTGAGGTACGGCCGCTGCTTCCTCAAATGTCATACTGGCCGGTTTCAGTGCTAATGCATTTTCACGAGCACATACATACTCGGCAAAACCGCCCCAACCACACCCGGATATGTCCCCGAATACCTCATCACCTGGCTGAAACTGCTTGACGTTTCTGCCAACCGCTTCAACCCGCCCCGCTATGTCACACCCGAGTATCTTGATTTTTGGTTTTAGAAGCCCAAATAGTAGGCGGTTCAGGAACGGCTTACCTCTCAGGAGCCCCCAGTCCCAGTCATTTACGGATGCGGCATGAACTTCTACCAGTACTTCATTGTCCTCAGGGATAGGTTTGGCTACCTCTTTGAGCTGAAGAACATCCGGCGATCCGTATTTTGTGCATACGATCGCTTTCATGAGTATTCCAAGATTACTTTGATCTGGTCATTCTATCTTGATTACATCGTTTTGGCAGACTCGGAAACGATTGCAGATGGATTGAATCCTTTGTACAGCCTTTTGTATAGATAGCCAATAACTATTCCAAGCGCGAGAATCCTTAGTACGTTGAACATTGCGCCGATGAGGAAGTAACGCAAGGGATCACTTGGCGTGAGAAAACTTGCAGGACCTCCGAGTAGGATTGTGACAATGATTAGGACGATGAAGCTTAGTATCACGGATTTTAGAATTGGATTCTTTGTTGGAATCTTATCAAAAAAACGAAGCAAGAAATAGCTGACAAAGAATCCGATAATCAGGCCGCCAATTAAAGATTCAACAATCATTGGAAGATAAGAAATTGAAAGAGCAGCTCTATACTCGGCGGCGATGGGAGTCAGGGAAATTGCGAAGTTAGCTGCCCAGAATGCTACTCCGCCCGCTACAGTCAGTTTATACAGTTTCTTGTAGAACTCGTATGACGTCTGTCGCTTGCTTCGACCTGAGGCTTGGGTTTCCATGGTTGTTTAACTATCCACTTGAGGAGACTTGGAAGCAATTGCGGATGGATTGAATCCTTTGACTATCAGCCATACCGCAAGAACCAATTCTTGAGCAAATATGAAGGGAAAATTCAGAACTATCTGAACAGTTGAGAATGTACCGATTATATTGAACATCACCAACATGGCCGATGTTGTGCACAATGTTACTCCAACAAGACCCCAAATTGATAGCCATCGAGGAACGAGTTTTGTTTGATAAAATATGATATAGTACATCAGAGCACCTACGCTGAAAGCTATTGGTCCAGCCCCAAATGATACCCAGTCATGACCTGATAGAAACACTGCACCTAAGGTTTGAAAGTAGGATGAAGATGGAGCACCAGCTTGAACAAATTCTTGACTTAAAG
>JBEKGZ010000051.1:0-11945 GCA_050012535.1 Bathyarchaeia archaeon
TCACAGTCAGACCATAACTCGATCGCAGAGAATATCAGCCGTTCAACCATACCCATGCCAAGAGGACACCGCATCGAACCGAGACATGTGACCGAAAACGTCTAGTCATGCAACACAGCACATGACACCAGGCTTTTGGATACATAGAAATCTGGTACAAGCTACGAGTAGTAAACTGCCCGAGGCTGTCCGGATGGAGGTTCTCCTTCTTCTAGGCACACATTCCTTCACAGGAAAGGTCCATTCGCATGGGGACCCAGTAGCAGTCGGTGTCATAGGTACCGCTCTTTCGATTCCACCTAGCGCCTGCCGTGCACAAGAACACGGAAAGGTTTACCGACAAAGACGGTGAAGGCAGCAGCCTCAGTCATCGACGCCAACAATCGACTCCACTTCATCCCACGCAGAGTGGACGGCATACTCTGGTGCAGTGCAATGAAACCTTGTGGACATTTTCGGCGCTGTGTGTATGTTTGAGAGATCCTCTCGTGACCCCTGAAGCCAGCAAGTCACCCAGCCGAGATTCCGAGTGAATCATCTGCCCCTAGAAGGAGTCGAATCTCTTTTGTCATGTTCTCAACGATTACCTCCAAGATTTTCTCTCCTTCCTGGGAACTAGCTCCCGTTGGATCGCCGAGTACTCCGGTGCTGGAAATGTCGCTAACAAAGCCTTGAGCTAGTAATATGGAATAGTCGATAATATTCTTGTTCAGCCTCATAGGATCTTTTTGGATCTTATCTTTCTTCACCAAGCCTTCCCTGATATACAGGATCAACGAAGTCTCCGCTCTATTTGCGTGGAAACCACTCTCCCTATCAAAGGTGCCCTCAGGGGCGTAAGGCACAATATCGTAGATTGGGATTACGTTCACGCCGACAACACTTCCCGCGGCCTTTCGGCACGCAAGCTTCATCGTTGGCGTATTGCCTCCATGAGAGCAAATGACGACTATGTTCTTGAACCCGTGTTTTGCCAGGCTTATGCAGTAGTCTTCAATCAACATCTCGAGAGTCTCACCTCGCAACGTTATAGTTCCCGGAAAGGTCATGTGATGAGGTGAATAGCCTGGTCTAATAGTCGGTCCAACCAAAGTCTTTGCAAGTTTTGAAGCCACCCTCCTGGCGATCTCATCTCCGAGAAGAGTATCGGTCGAAATTGGAAGCTGGGGACCATGCTGTTCCCATGATGCCACGGCGAAAGCGACGTTTGTGCTTCCGCTCCTGATGGCATCCCGTATCTCCTCCCAAGTCATGTTCTCCATTACGATTTCAGGACTCATTAGAATCTAGAGGCGCAGGATGTTCCGACGTATTTCAAGTTTTTCCATCACAATGATTTCCTCTCCTGCGGACTGACTCAGGCAACACTGAGCGATACGGTCGTATTGCCCTATAACGACATTGACGGAACTCGACGCATCAGGCAAGAGGAAGCTTGCTTCCATGACGGTGGAACCGGTGCTCGGTTCGGGAGGAATGATACCGGCCGGCCGGGAATTCCTGAAAGGACTGCGAGAATTATCCGATGAAACAGGAACTTTGCTTGTATTCGATGAGGTGATAACCGGCTTCAGGCGGGTCTCGGCGGTGGTCAAGGCTAGTCCAATTCTTCCTCGGCCTGGGGCTTCACCCAGAAGCTTTCAAGTAGTGGATTCCGAGCAGTCTGTCGATGATCATAGTTCTCGTTTCTGGGGGGCCTAGAATGATGTCGCGGACAGCTTCCTGATGTAGGTAGGTACTTGCATAGAATTCTTCCTGGTTCGCGTTGATGAGTCTATGTAGCTCCTCTTCAACCTCATCTGATGTCTTAGCGAGTTTCGGTTGCACAGGCACAGAGTCGATCAGTCTCTGTGGCTGATCGAGAGCTGGACGTAATACTGCGAAAAAGAAGGATAGCTTACCGCTTCAATGGAAAACTGTGCCCGAATTTGAACCCTCAGTTTCTCTAGGAAGCTGCCAGAGGTCTAGAGTTACGTCATTTTGACTTGATTTCGTTCCAACTCAGGTTCTGTTCAGTGAGTTACTCCCGTAGGCTATTCCGAGATCGATTTCCTGAATCCCTAGAATTCGCATTCAACAAGTGTGTGAAACGGTGAGTCCCGGCGGCCGCACCAATTGGAATTCATACCTGATCCGCAGACGAGATGAGGCAAATCACTCTGCACGCAGTCCTCACAGCATCTCCTGAAGCCCTTTCTCTAATCTCGAGATCCCCTTCTCAGCCATGCTCTCGTCCACGTTGGCGTATGCTACTCTGAGCGCGGGATACTCCTCCCGGAATCGTTATGACTCCGTATTTCTCGATTAGTCTCTTCGCGAGGTTCCAGTCGCTCTTCTTTGTCCTGAGCCTAAGTAGGAAGTAGTAACTGCCTTTCGTCACAGGCATCTCAACAAAATCTAAACCGGTCAGTCTCTGTATGAAGATCTTTCTCACTCTCTCTATCCGAGGAATGAACTGCTTAGGATAGGCCGCGCCTAACCTCATCGCGGCTTCTGCTGCAACTTGGAGCGGGCTCGGAGCGCATATCGTTAGCGTATCCTGAACCTTGAGCATTTCACGATAGATGCCGGCTGGGAAGATTGCGTAGCCGATCCTGTAACCTGACATCCCGTACGATTTTGAGAATGAGAACAATGATATTGTGTGTCCAATTTCCTTGTCGAGCGAAAGTGCACTCACAAACTTGGCATCATCGTAAATGAAATGCTCGTAGGTCTCATCAGTTATGAGGTAAATGCCATTCTTGGCGCAGAGCGCACCTATCTCGTTGATCGTGTCCTTGGAGTACACGGCGCCTGTGGGATTGCTAGGCGATACCAAAACTATGGCTCTGGCGCGTTTGCTTATCCTCTTGCCAATACGTTCAACGATCGGCTGGTAGTTTCTATCAGTGTCAATGATTACGGGTTTGCATCCCGCCAACTGTACGGCCATTATGTGGTTGAAGTAGTATGGCGAGAGTACTAGGACATGATCTCCCGGCCGAGTGATCGAGAGGATCGCGTTCACAAATGCCTGGTTTGCTCCTGCTGTGACCATGATATTGTTGCTCGGGTCAGCTTCGACTCGGTTCTCGGAAGCGAGCTTCCTAGCGATTGTTTCTCTAAGGGCTGGGAAACCGGAGTCTGGTGAGTACTTGAAGCCTGATTCTTCTTGGAGCGCTTCGGTCGCTGCAAGCATAGCCTCTTTTGGGGGCCCATAGAACGGTACCCCTTGGCCCAGGTCTACAACGTCGCTGGGTAACTTCGAGTCTGAGATCAGTTTCACGATTGGTGCTTCCTGTATGCTGTGTGTGCGTCCTGGTTGGGGTTTCATGGCATGCAGGAAGCTTGCGACGGGAATAAAGGCCTGCGCTCCTCAAGCTCAGGCCTTCTCACATAATTTGTCTAGTGAATTGATAATGCGCCGAACCCGCGCCGTAGCATCCGCTTATCGGCAAAATCAACGCATGTATCTATCTGTTCAACAACAAATGTCGAGGGGCATCCTTGGCCGGGAGAGCGGTGACAATGCACGGCGCACACAGCCGTAACGTGAAACGCGCGTCCTACTTCGTCTATATGCTCCTGTGTGATGATGGCAGCTATTACACTGGATACACGAGTAATGTGCTGTCTAGGTTTGAGCGGCACAGGAAGGGGCGTGGGGCACGGTACACGAAGATGCGTCAACCGAAGAGGATTGTGTATCTGCAGAGATTTTCAACACGCCGGGCGGCGATGAGGAGAGAGCGACAGATGAAGGCGCTCAGTCATGACGAGAAGCGGGACCTCTCAAGACTCCACAAGTTGAACAGAGCTGGCTACTGGCCGAGGAAACCCTTGCGAGTGACGTAGACCGTCCTGTCTTCTACTTTGATACGTAGAGAGTACTTGGCTCTTACACTTTCTCCTATTCTGCGGGACCTTGACCTGAATGCGCGCGCAAGGTTCTCTGCGTCCTTTGTCGATTGACAACGAACTTTGAATCCGCCAATTATGCCCCTGGAGACCAGCAAGAGTTTTCGTTGCCGCTGCCCATAGGCTACATGCCTGTCGAATGTTCCGGGCCTATACTCTTTCATTGACGAGTCCTCAGATCATGCATCTGTTCGTATTCTACTGCATTTGTGCTATGAGCATTTGGGACGAATCGCTTGCAAAAGGCCTCTAAGCTGGGGGGTATCGTGGTGAAATGGCAGATCGGCGCCTGTGATCACGCGACAAGACTCATAGTGGAGCCAAGAGCAGCACGAGGGCGATCAGAGCGAAGCCGAGGAGCAAAGATATCCAGTTGCACGCGCAGTTGGATTCGACGACTAGTCCTCGAACAGTTCATTCTGTCACGGTTATTGCTTGCGTCGGGCACTGAACCTCGCAAGCTCTGCAGACGATGCAGGCGTCGTTATTGACGACTACGGATTTCTTGCCTTCGTAGCCTTTTATTTCTTGTAGCTCGAATACGGCAACCGGGCATACGTCTACACAGACGGAGTCGCCGTTGCACTTGTTCAGGTCAACTACAACTTTAACCATGATCTCTCACCAGCGAAAGTTGGTCGCGTAGCCTCATACAAGGTAATAAGCTCATGGTTTCTCAGTTCCATTCCGGTTCGTCTAGATATTGGATTAGAAAGTAAATAACAAATGAATGGAAGCAGCCGGATACGTTCCGGCAACTAGGTGCCGACGCTGACCGCTATTACTCTTGCTTGGTCTGAGACATCTTCGCATCTGTCTGCGATGTTCTCAATTGCGTCCATGAATTCGGCCATCAGAATGATCTGTCCAACCGTAAGCTCTGGTCCACTGATCTCGCTCAGGAGCCCTCTAGCATTGCGGTAGAGATCGTCGACCTCTTCTTCAAGACGCTCAACCCTATCTGCCGAGTCGAGCGCCTCTTGCACTTTCTTGTCGGTTAGCAGGTCGATGCACTGCTGTACGCCTGCCACACATTCCTTGACCACTTTGCACATCTCGAAAGCTGTTCGCCGAGTCTCTTCGGACACCTTGTTCAACGGGGCCTGCCTGACAAGTCGACCGGCCTCAAGACACCAGTCTGCAACCCAGTCAATCTGCCTCGTGAGACGCATGAAGCTGCGCCTTTCATCCACGGGGAGACTTCCTCGAGCAAGTTCGGTGATGATCAACCTCCGAAGGCTGTCTCCTTCTCTTTCAAGCTGGTGCAGCCTTGTGAAAGCACTCTCCAGCTCATCCCTCTTTCCGGCAGCTGCGCTGTTGACACATACCATCAGCTCCTCGACTGATGGCATCAGCATCCTAGTCGCCTGTCTGACCATTTCTATGGAACGTGCCTTGGTTCTTGCGGCAAACCAGCTTTCAAAAGTCGCTTTCACTTTCTTGAACCTCGTGACAGTTCATTCGAGCGCAAGTTCTACATCCAGACCGTGGGCAGGGAGCTGATAAGCTATTGGGCCGTCTTTGACGAAATTGACTCTAACCCGTTCCCCTACATTTCCCACGGACTCGGCTTCTTGACTAGTTGTCTGGGCAATCACGCGTAGACCGTTATCTAGCTCGACTTCGGTTCGTACGCAGTCGCCAAGAAGCATCCGTTCTTTAACGGTTCCGGTCCACTGCTGGTCATCTTGTTGACTGGAAGTCAGAATTGCTGATTCCGGACGTACGGTGAGCACCACACTCTGCCCTTTGGTGAATCCCGAGCCTTGTGAACTCATTTTCCAATCGCTTACCGAAACAGTGACGTGCCCCTGGTCACAGTCCTCCACTTTCGCAGGAATGATGTTGGTCTCGCCTAGGAAGTTCGCGGTGAATATGCGCTTTGGAGACAGGTACAGTTCCAGTGGTTTGCCGACCTCGACCACTTGACCGGCTTTCATTATGACAAGGCGATCCGAGATCGACATGGCCTCTTCTTGGTCGTGTGTGACGTGTATGGCGGTCAGGCCTAGCTCGTTGACGAGCCTTCTCAATTCGTATCTGAGAATTGCGCGAACGTGGGCATCCAGTGCGCCTAGGGGCTCATCCAGTAGCAGGAGCTGAGGTTCTGCGGCGATTGCTCTCGCAAGGGCTGTCTTCTGTCTGGCTCCGCCACTGAGTTCGTCAGGATATGTTCGATACCCGATCTTCAGCCTAGCCATTTCCATCACTTGGCCGACAAACTGTCGCGCAAGCTCTCTGTCCTTCCCTCTAACTCGCGGGCCGTATCCCACGTTGTCCCAACTGGTCATGTGTGGAAAGAGAGCGATCTCTTGGAACATGTATCCCAGCTGTCTCTCTTCCGGAGGAAGTGCGCTTACTTCTCTGTCTCCAATGAATATCTGTCCAGAGTCCTGTCTGATGATACCGGCAATGCATTTCAGGAGAGTCGATTTTCCGCAGCCGCTTGGTCCGATGATTGAGACATATTCTCGATCTCTAATCTCAAGTGATACATCGCGCAGCGCGTCCACGTCTTTGTACTTCTTCCCGACACCGACGACTCTGACATTAGGCATTTAGAAGGCCTCCAACTCCACAGCCAACGGCCTCTTTGGCCTGTCGAAGATCATGATTCGGCCGCGGTCGGCCCTTACGTAGAAAAGCTCTCCAGCGCGGTCAGGGAGTCTCCTTTCCAGTGCCTCGCGGACTGGCACCTTCGCAACTACTTCTCCAACTCTCCCCAGGTTGACAACGCATCTCAGGAAGCTGCCGAGGAAGCTGGTCGAGACGAGTCTTCCGGGGACTACGTTCTCCTCGAGACTCGCGTTCGTCAGGATGAGAGTTCCTTCTTGTCTGAAAGATGCCACGACGGAATCACCCATGCCATGGCGGTCATGTGAGGAGGTAATCGAGAACCCTTCTGCTATGTCGATCATGGTCGCGTCGCGTGCCTGTCGAACCACAACTCCTTCCAGAAAGTTCGCCCCACCGACGAAATTGGCGAGAAACGGGGACTCTGGCGCCTCGTAGATCTCGGAGGGGCATCCAAACTGCTGTATGGCGCCGTCCCTGAGTACTGCGATTCTGTCCGCAATGGACATTGCTTCCTGCTGGTCATGGGTGACGTGAATTACCGTGACGCCAAGTCCTTTCGCTAGCTTTCGAAGTTCATAGCGGAGGATCACTCTCAAACGGGCGTCGATTGCACCAAGCGGCTCATCTAGCAGGAGCAAGGGAGAACGACTTGCGAGCCCACGTGCCAACGCAACTCTTTGTTGCATGCCCCCACTGAGTTCGTGAGGGAACGCGGTAGCCCTGTGGGCGAGTCTTACAAGCTTCAGCATCTCGTCAGCAGTCTTCAGTGATTGTTGGGGAGTGAATCCGCGCGCAAGCGGTCCAAACGCGACATTATCTCTGACCGTCATGTGGGGGAAGAGTGCGTACTGTTGCGGAACATAGGAAGCGTTTCTGTCTTCAGCCCGGACATTGGTGATCTCATGTCCATCCAGCTCGATGCGCCCACTTGTTGCAGTCTCGAGCCCCGCTATGAGGCGAAGTAACGTTGTCTTCCCGGCACCTGTAGGCCCTAGAACGCAGACGTACTCTCCATCCGCGGTCTGCAGACTCACTCGATCGATCGATTTGATTCTGCCGAATGCCTTGGTTACGTCCACGAGCTTGATCGTTGGCATGAATCTCACGTCCTCCGAGTTGCAATCGTTAAGACCAGTAGCGATGCAAATGATGTCAACACCAAGATCCCCAAGCCCAGGCCTATCGCATGCGAGGAGGCAGGAACTTTGCCTGTGACCCAGTTTACCATTAGAACCGGTGCAGTGGTCAGATTCTTCGCAACGGCGAGGGTGGCACCTGTCTCGTCGATGCTTCGGGTGAAGGCCATGATCGCCCCGGCTACCAGGGCGTACTTCGAAAGTGGTATCGTGAGCCTTCGAAATATCATGAGAGGTTTCGCTCCCAAGGTACGTGCGACATCCTCAACCTCGACCGGGATGCTTTCTACAGCCGCGATCATGGACCTGACGAAGTAAGTGTAGGTAATGCTTGCATGAGCGAAGACGAGTAACCAAAACTCCGAAATGCCAGTGACTCCGCCCCAGAAGATGCCTATCGATACACCGAGGGCTATCGATGGAACTACAATTGGGATGTTGATTAGAGTGTCCAGTATGCCTGAAATGGCTCTCCCACTTCGTTTTCGTGCAATGAGCACAGACATTGGCAGACCGGCAACGACGTTCAGGCCAGTTGCAACCAAGGCGATCAAATAAGACAGGCCCATGGATTGCCAATAGTTCGACCAAATGCCTTGCGAAGAGATTGCCTCCTGCAGCGTTCCGTCCAACACGGCTCCGGCACCAGGCAAAACCACGAATAGTGATGGAACGATCACGAATACAACGAACACTACGAATGCGAGAAGATTCCTGGATATCATTGCTGACGTGGAGCTCAGTCGCTTCTCGACTCTTGGCCACACAGTTGAGATCGGAAGCCGCATCTTCGGGGCGAAGATCCTGATTGCGATGAAGAATAGGCTGGATGCTACTATTAGCACCAGGCTGACGAAGAGCAACGGGCTTTCCTGACCGGCAGCTCTAGCATTCCGGATGAAAACGGGACCATTCTCGAAAACACCTGCGACCATCACCGTCGCCCCAGTCTCGGATAGAGAGCGAGCGAACGCTAACAGAAACCCCGCAACCAAGGCTGGCTTGAGCAAAGGTAGCGAGACTGTTCGGACGGCAGTGAACGTCGACGCGCCTAGGGTGCGGGCAGCAGTCTCGTAGACCTCCTTGTATCCTTCAAGGGCTCCTACCATTACTCGAACTATGACCGGATAAGAGAACGCAAAATGCAGTAATACAATCATCTGCCACCCCGGCGAGAAAACAAACTGAGAACCCAACAGACTACCGATCCCTTGACTACCTCCCCAGAATGTTAGAACAGAGTACCCCAGCGCCACCGTTGGAACAATGAATGGTATGTTAGCGAGCGTATCGATCGTGCTGACCCAACCAGATCTGCTTCTGACGATGAACCAAGCCATTGGTAATCCCGCAGCGAGATCCATCAAAGAAACAGTCACTGCGATCGCAAAGGAAGCGGCAATCGCAGATCCTGCTCGGTTTAGAAGATCCGGATGTGACAATATCGCGAAGATCTTTGAGCCACCGAGTAAAATCCCGAAAACAGGGGGGACGAACACGATGACGAGAAAGAACAGTACGCCAATCGCGTACGCCGCGATCCTTGCGCTATGCGAACCCGAGACTGAGTCGAAAAAGGTTACAACCCGTCTCCCCAGGCTCATCCGCGAGCCTCGAGCGGGTCGGCCCATTTCCGACCTGTCTCGCACTTCTTTGCCTCTCCCTATCCGTCACGCACCCGACCCACCATGGTGAGAAGAAAAGGCTTGCGCCCTCCCCATGTTTCATTCAACAACATATCAGCAGGCTTTCCACATGGACACTCACATGCAGGTCAGGTCGCGTTCCACCCGGCCCTGCCGTGTGCCGGACTACGAAACGGGACCATGCTCTGACTGATTCAAACATATCATCGCAGATCAGGCCGTCGTCCTGTCATCAAAGGGACGCCGGCCCCGTGCCACGTAACGGATGTCATTCTAACCTGCTTGGAAGCTCCAATTCCATTGCGCTAGGGCTATCCTGTTTTACCTGCTTGAAGCATAGGTCAACGTAGTCTTGACGTGAGGCTGCTAGACCCGAGTGCCCAAGAGAGGCTATTTTGGTTGGTCGGTGTGTAGAACCCATAAGGTATCCCGGCGGGGGTTCGGTAGCAGGACAAGTGGAGCAAATGACCGTCTTGGCCAAACCGGAAATCAAGCAGAAAAGGTTCCTCTGCGAGAACTGCGAACGGGAGCTTTTTCTGAACGCACTCTACTGCGATAACTGTGGCGGAAAGATTGAGTGGCCTGAGAAGTACCAGCCGATCCTATCCGACAAGAAACAGGGCGAGAAGGGCGACGATAAGCGCAGCCCCGAAAAGGAAGACTAGCGGGAAACCTCAAAGAGACGCCGACACCATATTTCTCAACGCTCAGATTATCACGCTTGAAAGGCGACGGCCTAGAGTTCAGGCACTCGCCATTGAGCACGGACGTATCGCCAGGACTGGAACGGACCGTGATGTGCTCTCGGTAGCAGGAAAGAATACGCAGGTATGGGACCTTGGCGGAGCGACCGTTCTGCCCGGCTTCGTTGATTGTCACACCCACCTAGTGAGCTATGGTATCCAACTCTATGGCGCAAATCTGAGAAAAACCACGTCTCTCTCAGAGATCCAGAGTGTACTCAGAAAGCAGGCCGAGAAAACGCCTCTCGGAGCATGGGTGCTTGGATACGGATGGGATCAAGAAAGACTGGACGAACCGCGATTCCCCAATCGACATGATCTAGACGCTGTCATATCCGACAGACCGGCATTCATTACGCGGGTTTGCGAACACATTGGTGTAGCTAACAGTGCCGCCTTGCAGATTGCGAATATCACGACGAGGACCACCCCACCTGCAGGAGGGGTCATTGACCACGATGATACGGGAGAGCCGACCGGTGTACTCCGTGAGAACGCGATGGGACTTGTATCTTCTCACATGCCAGCGCTTGAGGGCGCGGAGCTGCGAACGGCCATCTCATTGGCTGTGCACAAGGCCGTGTCTGCAGGTTTGACGTCAGTCCATTGTATCGTCGACGATCCCGAGCACGTCCGCACCTTGCAGTCAATGAACCTTGCAGGTGAACTTCACGCGAGGATCTATGTCTTGATTCCGGATGAATGGCTCGGCCCAGCAGGTGAAATTGGCGTCTCAACAGGATTCGGGAATGAGATGCTTAGGATTCAAGCGATCAAAGTGTTCACAGACGGATCATTGGGGGCCCGCACAGCGGCACTAGAGAGTCCCTATTCTGACTCGCCGGATGAACGAGGAGTCCTGATCCATTCGCAGGATCAATTGAACTCGATCGTTGAATCTGCGTCGCGTCGGGGGTTTCAGGTTGCGATTCATGCGATTGGAGATCACGCAATTTCGATGGCGTTAACAGCCATCGAGAACGCGAGACATCTCGTCCCTGAATGCGACAAGTTGAGACATAGGATAGAGCATGTATCGGTGCTCAATCCTGACCTTATCAAGAGGATCAAACGGGCGAGGGTCATCGCCTCGGTTCAACCGCACTTCATATCCTCTGACGTGTGGGTGCCAGCGCGTGTTGGCCGCGAACGTGCGAAGTTTGTCTATCCGCTTAGATCTCTATTGGGAAGTGGCGCAACCGTGGTGGGAGGATCTGACTGCCCAGTTGAACCGATCGATCCTTTAGAGGGCATCTCAGCCGCAGTGACTTCCGCAACGAGCGACTACGGAGAGCGTATCGGCGCTCAGGCTGCGGTCGAACTGTTCACAAAGAAAGCGGCATACGCAACCCATGAAGAGAAGCTGAGAGGAACGATTCGTGAAGGAAAGATGGCGGATTTGGTTGTGCTTGATCGCGATCCCCTCGAAGTTCCCCTGGGAAAGATAGGAGAAATCAGGGTGCTCTCGACTGTAGTCGGCGGCAGGATCGTGTACAGCTCGAAGCGGTTTCAAACTATGAAGACTTCGAATGGGCGAGGCCGACTAGCTCGGAGACACTCGTGAATCCGTTCGCCTTCAGATAGCTCGCTAGTCCTTGAGTAACCTCGGAAAAGACGTTGAGATCTTTTCGGAGAATTGCGGTTCCTATCTGCACAGCGCTTGCACCTGCTAGGAAGAACTCGACAGCATCCTCCCAACCCATGATCCCACCGACACCGATTATGGGAAGCTTGACCTTCTCGACGAGCTCGTATACACAGCGAACTGCCACCGGCTTGATCGCAGGGCCTGATAGGCCACCGATCTTGGCTGAGAGGACAGGCAGTCGAACACGTATGTCGATCAACATCCCCTTGATTGTGTTGATGGCTGTGATAGCATCCGCACCCGCCCTTTCGACAGCGCGACCTATCTCAACAATGTTTGAGACGTTTGGAGAAAG
>JBEKGZ010000052.1:0-9758 GCA_050012535.1 Bathyarchaeia archaeon
GAACGAGATCATGCTCAAAGCCTCACTGTACAACCTCCTCACAGGACTAACCGTGAACCCATAACCTGAGACGACAACCCTCAAGGAAAGAACCCCTCAAGACCTAGTCATGCAACACAGCAGTGTCATGCAAAGTCTTAAATAGATGCTTAGAATCGGCTGCTGAACATGAGCTATAGATACCTGGATCTTCTAGGAACCGCTACGAAATTTCTGACGTTCTCAAAAGTTAAGTCCGGAGATAAATTGGTCGTCTATGCTTACGCAAGCAAAGACAAAGATTTGGTGGACGCGTTCTACGCGGCAGCGGTTCAATTGGGCACCGACGCTATTCTCTCCATAGTCACTACCAGAAAGTTCCTGCAAGAACCATCTAGAATGGCCATCGAGCTGATGAAACAAGCTGATATTGTCATAGACTTGCCTACGGTTCCTTGGATGTATACAAATGGCCTTGAAGAAATACTCGATTCAGGCGTCCGCATGCTAAATGTTGTGGCGTCTGCTGAATCGGTGGCGAAACTACCGCCCACGGATGAGATCATTCAGAGAAGCAAAATGGGCGCAGCATTATTCGAGAAAGCAAACTCCGTCCACGTAGTGTCAGAAGCAGGAACGAACATCACAATGGGCTGTCAAGGAAGACCGGGTCTTGGCCAAGACGGAGTAGCAAGAGAACCTGGAGAGTGGGACAACGCCACGACCGCTATTATTGCTGTCGCACCCATCGAAGATCAAGCCGACGGGACGATCGTAGTAAATCGCGGAGATACCATATACATGCATCCCCACAGACGCATATGCGAGACGCCTGTTAGAATCGCCGTTAGAAAGGGAAAAATAGTTTCAATAACTGGAGGAACCGAGGCTATGCTAATGCAGCAATGGCTTTCATCCTTTAACGATCCGAATTCATACGTGATTGGCCACACAGGCTTTGGGGGCGACCCAAGGGCCGAAGTTGCTTCCATGGAATTTACAGAATGGGAAAGTCTCGCTGGAGGCGTAAACGTTGCGTTCGGCTCAAATATGTTCAGACTTCTCAAAGGACAAAACACAGCCAAGTCACACATGGATATTGTCCTAATGAATGCGACCATGCATCTTGACGATCAGTTGGTTATTGAAGAAGGTAAATTTGCCCACCCCGATCTTAAGAGCTAAGTCGTGGTACAGCACATTACAGGACAATCGCGGTCGCAATTCGCCAATTTACACTAGGTTCACGTCCGTCGTTCGGTCTTTCCTCTGCGACGCGGCGTAGGTTCGTTCGTCTGGTCCTAGTTCTAGAGAGGCTCTCCAATCCTAAACGGATTCTTCGCGAGTGTGTCAGGTGCCCTGCTACAAATGCGGAATGGATCAAGGGGGATGCGGAGAGGCTTGCTCGCGTGGCGACGAAGACGAAGCTTCCGAGAATCCTCTAAGATGGGACAAGAGAATGTTGAAGAGACGAGAATCGACTCTTCACCAAAAGGAACCTACCAAACCTGATGATCACTAGGACGTGAGCGGAACTCCGTGAAATGGACGGAGATCATGGTCAGGCTAACCACTCACGTAGGGGTGACCCTCAGTTCTTCAGAGTCGATTTGGACCGTCGGAATATAATGTCGAGTGTCAAATATCGTGTGAGATTAGGCAAATGTTATATATATTGCGAACAGTTTCGCAGGGTTGGTGGGAGAATAGTCATGACTGCCACGCTCAGAGAGGGTCATATTACTGTCAAAGCCGCCATATACACGGCCTTGATGGGAGCGGTTGGGATGATATTCACTTTGATTGCGATACCTGTGGCTCCGGGGACTCACCTGAACCTATACGTCTTCTCTGGGATAATAGTGGGGGCTAGCTGCGGAATACTTCTAGGAGCGATTGCCGGGATAATTGGGCAACTGTACACACCAATTCTTTGGGGGCACCCGTGGTGTTTCATACTCACGGGCCCCGTGGGAGCCCTAATAGGCTGGCTTTGCACAAAGCTAGGCCTTAGACCGCTCATCTCCACGGAGATTGCATATTGGACATTGGGCCTCGTTTGCAATTGGCTCGTTCTAAATGTGTTTCTAGGTTTGCCATGGGCTTATACATGGCTCATTGGATTCTGGATTGTGGGCGCCGATTATACCCTTGCTGCCATACTTGTTGAGGCGCTGCTAACAGTTCCTAGCGTTAGAAGACGCGTTCCCAAAGTACCAATTTCCGGACCAGATTTCGTCAAGAGATCCAGCATACTACGCAACCCCTTGTGGGTTGTGGACTAAGTGGCCGTTCGTGTCTTCGCTCGGAGAAATCAACGTCAAGGATTTATCCTTTAGGTATGCGGAAGCAAAGACAAACGTACTATCCAACATAAATCTGTCAATCGAGCCCGGTGAATTCGTCCTAGTCATGGGACCGAGCGGATGTGGCAAGAGCACTCTATTTCTTCATGCGAATGGCGTAATCCCTCAATTAGTGGAGGGGAAGCTTTCTGGCAAGGTAACGGTTTCCGGAATCGACACCCAGACGTCCTCCGTTTCTGAACTGGCAAGACATGTTGGAATGGTCTTCCAGGATCCGGAGATTCAGCTGTTCGCCTTGACCGTGGAAGAAGAGCTAGCAATGGTGTTGGAAAACCTCGGAGTCGCCCCGGGTGAGATTAGGAAGCGAGTTGACTGGGCAATATCCCTCGCAAAGCTGGACGGAATGCAGCAAAGAGCACCCATGGAGTTGAGTGCAGGCGAAAAGCAGCGTGTAGCAACAGCCGCGATGTTGACTCTTGGCCCGGAAATTATGATCTTTGATGAACCGACCGCCTATCTAGATTTTCCTAACACGCAAGTAATACTAAACGCCGTCAGGGACATGTGCACCGATCTGAAGAAGACGACGGTATTAATAGAACACAAAATAGAAACCGTTTTGAAGTTCGTCGATCGCGTGGTGGTTCTGAATGCAGATGGCACCCTCTATCACGACGGAGATCCTAAGCAAGTCTTTAGTCACGTGGAGGAGCTGGAAGAAATCGGCTTGAGAGTGCCCATAGCGATACGGATGGCGTATATGCTTGCAAAGGCCGAACCTAAATTCCAGTTTCTCAAGGAGGATCTGCCGCTAACTGTTGACGATCTGGCAACGGTGATGTCGGCAAGAAGGATAATAAAAACTCGCCCACCGCCGATGAAACATGCCGTCGGTGAGGGGAAAAGCGGGTGCTCATCAACGCCAGCAGTGAGGGTTGAAAACTTATCATACAAGTATCCGGCTACTCGAAAGGAGGTTCTGAGCGGCATAAATCTCACGATCGACAAGGGCCAGTATGTGGCATTGTTGGGTGCGGGAGGATCTGGCAAGTCCGTGCTGGCAAAACATTTCATTGGCCTAGTCAATCCTAGCGAAGGCTCGGTTTTTGTCAACGGGAAAGACGTTGCATCTCTGTCAGTTGGTGAACTGGCGCGAATGGTGGGATATCTCTTTCAGAACCCGGACCATCAGATCTTCAATGCAACGGTATATGACGAGCTTGCCTACGGGCCGAGGAACGTAGGTACAGACGAAAAAGAAACAAGGGGAAGAATCGAACGAGTTTTGGAGCTCACGAAACTGGAGGGGTTAGAGCAGAGAGATCCTGAAAGCCTGAGTATGGGACAAAGGCTCAGGCTGGCGCTCGGCTCCGTACTCGTCATGGATCCATCCATTATTGTCCTAGACGAGCCCACTATCGGGCAGGACCCGGGACATCTGCGCCCGATAATGGATCTAGTATATTCGCTGAATCGAGAAGAGGGTAAGACTGTAATACTGATAACACATCATACAGATCTTGCGCTTGAATACTGTGATCGAGTGATAGTCATGGCAGACGGAAAGATACTAACTGACGGATCCTATTATGAAGTGTTTCGACAGGGGGCTCTCCTGGAGAGGTGCGGGGTCAACCAGCCTGCCATTGCACGACTGATGAACCTCTTGTTTGGAGAGGAAGCGCCCCTCCCGAGAACAGTAGATGATGCTGTCAACATCATAAGGGAATGCATTTGGGAATAATAGACACTCTTCTCGACATAGCTACTTACTTCACCAAGTATATCCACAAAGATGCTCTTCTGTACAGACTTAATCCTCTGACCAAGCTGACATTCGCGGTCGCAGTAGTAATATCGGGGATGTTCCTGAGCACTACGACAACTGGAAAGGTAGTCTTTCCTTGGACGTACAGTTTGTATCTCTTCCTCGGAGTCCTAGTGATCGCCATTATAGGAAGGGTCCCGCTAGTCGAGGCCTTGAAGAGGAACTGGCCAATGGTCGTCTTTTTTGTGTGTACGATCTCAGTATTGAATCTATTCTTCCAGAACGTTGGTCTATGGTATGCGACGCAGCAGCATGTAATCTACCAATGGGGCTGGGCCACCTTGACGGAGGAGAGTCTAGCATTTGGTTTGGGAAGGGCATTTCTGTTCCTCACGATATTGCTTCTCATTATCATCGTACTGAAGACGACCCGTTTGTCGGACATGGCGTATTCTCTCTATAAGGTTGGCTTACCCTACGTCGTTGCGATGATTTTCACAACTGCCATCCGTTGCGTCTCTGTCGTGACCGGCGCATTCACGACGGTCTACGATGCTCAAAGGGCTAGAGGGTTTGACCTACAAAAGGGGGGGTTAGTGGACCGATTAAGGCATTTGAAGAATCTCGTCATTCCCTTGCTGGTCGTAATCATCAAGACGGCTGATGTCATGACTCTTGTCTATGAATCCCGGGGGCTTGATCTCGAAAAGAGGAATAGAACCCGGTTGATCGAAGTGCCCATGAGGGGCGTCGACTATGCCATAATGGTGGCTAGCGCCGTTTTCTGTGCGGTGATAGTTATCGTCGGCCTCATGAGAGGACTATACTGGTTCTCTGTTTGAAGTGATCGGTTGAGAGATTCTGCAACTTCCCATGTATTGACGAACTCCGAGCGCGAGCAGGTGCTTCGGTATCCTTAGGACCGGAAGGGGACTCTGAAACTTTCTCCAGTCCGAGGGACTCTACGTCACGCCAAGTCCACGGACTTATCTGTTACGTTTGTGACGCAAGTTCCGGATGCAAAGAACCGAAGATCGCCCGCTAATAACTGTTAAATACTGCTGATCTCAGCCTCTTGACGCGTGCGAGTGGAGTGGCAGGTTGCCTAGAAGGAGTGTAAAGAGAATAAGTCCGGCGCTGTATCCGGAACATCCGGTAAGCGAACACAAGTGGAGGATCAATAGAGCGCGGAGGATGATGAAGGAGGACAATCTCGACGCGCTGATGCTCGCAAGAAATGTGAACGTCTTTTATACGACGGGGACGCGATTCGTAAGCGTGTATGCAGATCTCCATAGTACCGTCTTTCCGCAATCGGCGACGATTATCACGCCAGACGACGTGATTTATTGCGGTAGGTTCGGACCGTACGACACCGATGCAGTTGGGCTCGATACTTCCTTGGTTGACACATTGGAATACTATGACGGTGGCAGCGAGATTGAACTGGCCGACATAATGAAGAAGTATGGGATCGGAAAAGGAGATAGAGTCGGAACTGAATGGGGCCAAGGTACGTCGCACGGAATTACCGCAACTGTGTTCGAGGCTTTGAGAAAACGGGTATCAAGTGAGTTGCATGCAGACTTCGTGGACGCGACTACGACGATATGGAAGATGAGGTCGGTCAAATCGGAGTTGGAGGTAGAGCGCATCAGGAAGGCCGTCGTGGCGGCTGCTAGAGCCATGCAACGGGTCTACGACATTGCAGAGATAGGGATGAATGAACTCGACCTGGCGAGAAAGGTGAGCATATTCATGCTGGAGGAGGGGGGTGACGAGATATCACATAACCAGGTAATGGCGCGAGGTGAGGGGCCGCTTTTCCTTGCCTGCTCGGCGCTCGACAGAAAGATCCAGAAAGGCTGCGTAAGTCTGGACATCGGCTGTAGATACAAGCGCTACATATCCGACATTAATCGTGGGATGATGCTCGGGAGGCAGCCCACTGAAGACGAGAAGCAACTCTATAAGTGCAGGATGGGTGTCAACGAAGTAATGGAGAGAGCGATAAAGCCCGGCGTATCTATGGACGAGGTTCTGATGAAAGTCAATCAGTATGTGCAAGAGTGTGGCTGCCGGATGCAAGAAATGGCCGGCGGGCTATTTGGTGGTCACGGCATTGGGTTGGAACCCCATGAGCAGCCATACATGACTCTCTCTTCACAACAACCGCGGTTTCAGAATAGGGAAGGCAAGATCATGTTCGAGGCCGGTATGACGTTTACACTTGAGACGCCTATCCTCCTTCCAGGCTCGACCGCTGATTTCAACGTCGAGGATGACATCGTGGTTACGGACACCGGCGTCGAGAACATGAGTTCCATGCTAAGTCGAGAGCTGATGGTCAAGTCATAGAATACCGACCTGCAAACGAGAACTGGGTTCGAGTTACCGTCGTAACGGAGTCGTCAGGGACCCCGAAATGATGTCTAGGAGGCGCTTTCTTCTACCTACCAGCTTACCCTCAAATCTTCACTCAATGATTTGAGCAAGTCCGTTCTTCAGTGCGTCGTAGCTCCTCCCCGAGTTCCCTTTTCAAGCTACTATTGTATTGGTGGCTCCATCATCGTGCTTCTTGGCCTAACATACAATTTGTTCTTCGGTCCCGGCGACGAGCTGCCGCGCTAAGGGGTTGCGAGTAGACAACTGACCTCGGATACCGTTCAGCCTTTCCGGCAACAATTGGAGCCTAAGACCTTCATCTGACGTTTCACCAGATTTTGCAAGAACAACTAGTCTCGCCAATCGTCCCAATTTCAGCTCCGGTGTCCGTTGAAAGGTGATGTGATCCCCGATTGTGGTCGTGAATGTGTCCGCCATCAGCCTCCAAGGAAGCATAACCGAGACAGAGCTCCAGCGCGGACAATGCACAGTGGAGCTATTTCGAACAGGCGTATGGGTCGAGCCTTCATTACTCGCCGGAATGTTGTGCAATACTGATCTCGGCATCAGGATGGTATGTGAACCTGGGTACAATCAGCATCTTGATTGCATTGGGGAAGAGGTTGTGCGTTTCAGGGACCTACTAGACTCGACTCGTGATTATGTTAGAAATGGCGCTCCCTCCTCCTTCTATCCGTTGGACGCCTAGACGAAGCAATGAGGGAAGCGAAGGCCGCGCAGGAACTTGATCCCCTATCACCACAGATACATGCGTATGCGGGCATCCTCCACACTTTTGCTCGCCAGTATGACAGTGCCTTGGAAGAATTGAACAGATCGCTAGAACTTGATCCGAATTCTGTGGGAGGACATACATTGCGTTGCCAAGTTTACCTATATAGATCAATGTTCGAGGAAGCCCTAGTTGTTCCGGGAGCTTGCGGGTTTTGTCGCTGCGCCACGGTTTGATCCACCTCACCTTCTCTGGATAGACGTCCTCGTTGCCTTCAAGCCACTTCCAGAATGTTCTGATGGCCGTAAGATGGTCTGAAACGGTACGAGGTTTGAATCCTCGCATCTGGATCTTTCTGACGAGCTCCTCTATTCTTTTCCTATCCATCTTATCGAAGTCTTTCTCTGCGAGTCTTGCGATGTTCCAGAACCTATTGAGATAAAATGGGACTCGAAGCTTGCTCAAGCCGCGGAGACTACAATTGTCGGTGTATTTGAAAATGAGTTCTTTGTTTCGCGGGGTGATTTCTTTCGACTCTTTGATCCGATTTTTCACTAATTCGAGTCTTCTTTCTACTCCGTAGAGGTCGTCTACAAACCGATTCTCAGGTTCTCACTATTCTATCTTCGTTTCGAACGTATTTATTCATGGGATTCCAGTCTGAGAAGTGGTGCGGCCGCCGGGACTCAAACCGCCAGAGGCAAGTTCTTGGGACGCACGAATCACCAGTGAATTGGTGCGGGGGGTGGGATTCGCGCACCGGTTTACTAGTACCGTTTACCCCACAGGTGAACGACTTCTGAATTGGCTTCGCTCCCTCTTCACATACACGTTCGGAACATGTTATATTCCGTAGAAAACCAGTGTTGGATCAGCAGCGTATAGGACTTGTTTGGTAGAGGCTCATTGCCCTCATACCTACCATACTTGCTTATCTTCCTAGTCGGTCTTGCAGGCCTACCAGTTTCTTCAAGCGTGGCTTCCTCATCGGTTCAGAGTACATCGAACTCGCTATCATCATTGCCCGGCATTGTTGGTCTGCTCCTATTCGTGCTGCGAGCAGGCGATGATGTGTTTGGACGGACTGGGCTTGTGAGCCATGATTGTGAAAAAACTTGAGTGAGGTCTTTCAATCGACACTCAACGACAACCTTGAGAAGCGGTTCCGAGAAGAGGCCTTCAAACGACTAAACATGAAGAAGGGAAACAGCCAAGTTGCCATCGAAAAACAAGGTAGGAAGATCCACAAATCCACGGGTCGTGCTCTAGCACTGTTCTAATGCCTAGACTAATACTCGGGCAGGATGTATTTTCGGTGGATTTTCTCCTTGATGAGTGAGATCATGCCTAAGAAGAACTCAAGCTCAGGATTGCTAATTGTGGCGGTTCTTATAGCTGTAGTCATAATTGCTGTTGCTTCACTTGGCGATCCAGCTCTCGGACAACAGACCACTATCACATTTACAGGCCCTGAATTTGATATGGTGGGTACATTTGAGATTGTTCAGGTTCCTTGCGCTTTGAATAGTCAATGTAATCCGCAGTACTGGCTTGCTGGGACTGATGGTAATAGTTACCAGCTCATCTTTATTCCTCTTGAATGTCCCTTTGGAGTTCAATGTCAAGCTCCACCATTGCCACAGGTAGGCCAACGAATAGAAGTCAAGGGGAGTATCTCCTACAGCACAGAGGCGAGTTGCATGTTAAATGGGCAGGCAACCCCATGTCAACCAATTGGCACTGCCATAGTGTCAAGTTGGAATCCAGCCACTTCGGCATCTACCCAAACCACAGTGACGTTGAGTGGGCCAGTGACGAACCTAAATGGAAGATTGAGTTACGATGGAACCGTTTACACACTGACGGTCGGCCCATCAATCACACCACCATGTTGTTTCAGTAACCAAGGATGTGCGGTCCCGCTGGTTGTTGCGATCTATCAATTAGACTTCAGTCAATGTTGTTTCGTTGGACCGAGACCGACAGCAGCTGATAATGGTAGAATCATAGGTGTGAGTGGAACACCGACAGGTCAGACGATCTTGGTGCAGGCATGGGGCTACTATGAGTCTCCTCCCTGTACTCAGACAACGATTACGGCTCCTACTCCTCCAAGTGATTTTAGTTGTCAAGCTGGATATACCCCAACATGGACTGGTTCATCATGGACTTGTGTACAGCTTCCAAGAGAGACAGTAGCGAATGCAACGATTGCATGTCCAGCAGGTCAGTATCGAGATCAAAATCTGGGAACATGTCTACCTAACCCAGTCAAGCCCGTTGTCGACACACTCGTTCAGTTCTGGAACTGGCTTCGCTGCCTCTTCGGGTACTGTTCCTAGAATGTGGGGAAGTCATCAAGTTCAAGCGATCAGCTCCCACTCCATGGATGGTGTGGGCTTCTCGCCTCATACTCAACCTACGACCGCTTGCGACTTGATGCGATCTCTTGTTTCTATGGTTCGGATTGCGTGGGAGGGACGAAAGCAAGAAGCAACGTGGGATACGTCCTTCTGTTTCACCTCGCTAACAAAATCAAAGCAGATCGAAGATTGCGTTCAGTATTGCCCACCGTTGACGTGGAACA
>JBEKGZ010000053.1:0-9506 GCA_050012535.1 Bathyarchaeia archaeon
AGGTACTCTGTAACTTTCCCTGGTTTTCCATAATAGCTCCTTACCCAATATATTGACATCTTTCCTTCCCCAATATACTTGGTCGAGGCATATGATGTAATTAAGATGCTTGGTGCGGGCATCCGGATTTGAACCGTCGTTTCGAGTTGTTTTGTGTGTGTGCGTGCGCACCATCGGACCGGCCGGCAATAGAACGATTTGCTGTAGTTCCGTGAAGCTTAGCGGGTTGTGGCGCCGGGAGAGGACAATCTGATGATTTCGGACCAACTGCTTAACAACGTCAAGGAGCAGGAAGCCAAGTCGAGCATGGATTACCTCTATGGTGTCGTTGGCTACACCGAGGACCAGTTTGACGCGGAGCAGAGGCAGAAGCTTAGGCTTCTCAGGTTGAGCGCAAGACTGTATGCTTTTGATCGTAGGCTGCTATTTTATTCTGGCTTTGATGACATATGCGCCGCTGAGGTGAGCGAGCGGTTACGGCGGCTTGGAAGATGAAGCGGTTGCTTGGTTCGTATGCCTGAAAGGCTCACAAGAGTAGATTTCACCAACGTGGACAAAATCCTGTATCCGGAGCTCGGAATCACGAAGGCCCAGGTGATCGAGTACTACATCAGAATCGCTCCGAAGATGCTAGGTCTGTTGGCCGAGAGACCCTTATCTCTGACTAGGTTTCCCGAAGGCGTAGACAAGAAAGGGTTCTATGAAAAGGATATCCCATCGGGCACACCTTCTTGGGTGAAGACTTTCAACCGGTACTCTGAGACTGCACAGCGTGGGATCAACTACATAGTATGCAATGATCTTGACACCCTTCTTTGGCTGGCTAACCTCGCTGCCCTAGAGATTCATATGACGCTTTCCAGAACGCACTCATTTGAGAGCCCAGACCTCGTCCTGATTGATGTAGATCCCGAGCCGCCAGCCTCCTACCAAGATGCTGTGGAAGTCGCATTACTACTGAAGGAAAATTTGGATTCATTGGGCCTTAGATCATATGTCAAGACTTCTGGCAAGAAAGGACTGCATGCTGTAATCCCTATTGCTCAAGAGTACACTTTCCGACAGTCTCGAGAATTTGTTCATCAAATCGGAATGCGTCTCGCTAGGGAGTCCAAGATTGTAGTCGCGGAATTCTCTAGGTCAAGAGATCCTGGAACGGTCTTCATAGACTACCTGCAGAATGCTCATGGACGAACGATGGTGTGCCCGTACAGCTTGAGGGCGACGCCTACGGCGACGGTGTCGATGCCTCTGGAGTGGAGCGAGGTCAAAAAGGGGTTGAATCCTGAAGAGTTTAACATATTGAGCGCACGTAATATTGAGAGTAATCCGTGGAAAGATCTCCTGCAAGACAAGCAGAGGCTGGTGTGAACTTGGATGTTAAAGGGTAAGAAGGAAAGAGTCCCAAAGAGGCCGATGTGGTCCGGAAGCATAACGATAGGTCTAGTGAACGTTCCAGTTAGGCTCCATGCGATGATATTTGATAAGGGCATTTCTTTCAGGTTTCTTCACAAAGATGACGGCCAACCATTGAAGTACGAAAGAGTCTGCACGAAGGATGAAAAGGTCGTACCGTGGGAAAGCGTCGTGAAAGGATACGAGGTCAGCAAGGACCGGTTTGTGGTCTTTGATAAGGAGGAATTGAATGCGGCGAAACCAGAGTCAAACCAAACGATTCGCCTTCAGAAGTTCGTCGACTACTTTTCGATCGATCCCATATACCTCGATAGGCCTTACGTACTTAGTCCTGACAAGAGCGCTGACGCCTATGCTCTGCTATTTGCCACTCTCAAGAAGCTGGGCAAAGCGGGCGTCGGAAAGATCACACTCCGCGAGAAAGAGTATCCTGTTCTAGTGCATCCCTACAGGAACTCCCTCGTCCTCACTACCCTACGATATGCAAACGAGATCGCGGATCCAAACGAACTTGAAGAACTGCGAGGGCTAAAGGAACCCAGCCAAGAAGAGCTGAACCTTGCCCAAAAGATAGTGGCTGACCTGTCAGGAGACTTCGACATAACGGAGTATAATGACACATACGAGGAAAGATTGAATGCGTTGATCGAGAAGAAAATGAAAGGCGAGGTCATCGTTTCTGAGAAACCCGCAAAAGAGGAGGCAAAGGAACTCATGGTCGCCCTCAAAGAAACCCTTGAACAACTGAAGAAGAAATGAATCCCGACCTCTACAAAGCAATGCTCGCACAGACCGGACGAGCAGCGTTCAACTCCAAGGACTGGATATTCGAGATCAAATGGGACGGGATCAGGGCAATCAGCTACGTAGACAGTGAACTTAGGATAGCCAGCAGAAATGGTAGAGAGCTCAAGCATAACTTTCCGGAATTCTTGGAACTGAAAGACCTAACCCAGAACGCAGTCCTTGACGGCGAAATAGTCGTAATGAAAAGCGGGAAAGCCGACTTCGAAGCTCTCTTGGAAAGGAGCAGGACCACGTCTCTTCGCGATATCGGGTATCTATCGCACGAATCCCCAGCAACCTACATAGTCTTTGACATACTCGAGAAGGATGGCGTTCCTCTAATCGGTCTCCCTCTGATCGAAAGGAAGAGGATTTTGAGAGAATCCGTGAGAGAAGGGCAGCACGTCATATCCTCGATCTTCGAGGAAGAAGATGGAAAGCAATACTACGATGCTGCCATTAGCCGAGGCATTGAAGGCATAGTGGCAAAGAGAAGGGGCAGTCCCTACGAGCCCGGCATTAGAAGCAGTAACTGGCTAAAAATAAAGAAGCTCGCGTCTTGTGACTGCGTGATCTTCGGATATACGAGTGGGCAGGGAAGCAGGAAAGAAACCCTCGGAGCTTTAATCCTCGGACTCTATGACAACGGGAAACCTGTATACGTTGGAAAGGTTGGAACAGGATTCTCGGAGGACACATTGGAACTGCTGATGCAGATCGTTCACGGCTCGCAAGTGAAGGACAGTGCCCTCAGCCAAGCTGAAGTTACGGAGAAAGTTACCTGGCTTGATCCTATTCTGGTCTGCGAAGTCGCGTATCAATCGGTCACCAAAGACAACAAGCTACGTATGCCAAGGTTTCGCAGACTGAGATCCGACAAGGCCGCGCTCGAGTGTACCTTCGATCAAATAAGGCCAGCAAGCCTACACGAGTACGTCTCCAAAAGGGACTTCAGCCTAACTCCCGAACCCGTGGGTGTGATAGGGAAAGAAGAAGGTACCACATTTGTTGTGCAGGAGCACCGCGCGAGAAAGCTGCACTACGATCTCAGACTTGAGAGACTTGGAGTCCTGAAGAGTTGGGCCGTTCCCAAGGGGATGCCTGAAAACCCCGCCGAGAAGAGACTCGCGGTGGAGACGGAAGATCACCCTTTGGCATACGGAGGATTTGAGGGAACAATTCCTCCGGGCGAATACGGCGCCGGAACGGTGAAGGTATGGGATAAGGGCTCTTACAAGCTCCTGGTCTGGAACGACGACAAGATCGAGTTCATTCTCAACGGAGGGAGACTCGTGGGCAGATACGTTCTTGCAAGATTCAAGAAAGCAGGACAGAAGCAGTGGATCCTGATCAAGGCAAGGGATTAGAGTGGCAGCCAAAGTTCACATCGGCACAATGGGTTGGAGCTATGCCTTCTGGACTGTCAACTTCTACCCCAAAGACCTAAAGCCGGAGAGTTACCTTTCGGAATATGCAAAGCACTTCCACACCGTTGAAGTAGACAACACATTCTACAGAATTCCCAGCAAAGACACGGTCGTGAAGTGGAGGGATCAAACCCCGCTGGAGTTCGTGTTCTCAGCGAAGTTCCCTAGGCGAATAACTCACGAGAAAATGCTGAAAGACTGCGATGAAATCGTGAGAGTCTTCCTTGAAAGAATGTCCCTCCTACAAGTCAAACATGGGCCGTTGTTGCTTCAATTCCCTTACGCATTCAAGCTTGAGCACATTGACCTCTTGAAAGATTTCTTGTCCCCATTGCCCAAAACACTCCAGCTCGTCGTGGAGGTAAGGAACAAGAAACTCCTGACGGAGGAATTGTATTCATTGCTTCAAGAGAACAGGACTGCCCTAGCCCTAGTGGAGCAGCCTTTCATGCCTATCACCGAAGTCATAACCTCTAACTTCGTCTACATACGGTTGGAAGGCGATCGGAGAAAAGTGAACGGCACTCTCGGTAAGGTTGAGATTGACAGAACAGAAGACATCAATAGGTGGGCTGAAAAGATCAAGAAATGGGCAGATCTGTCGTCAGACGTATTCGTATACTTCAGTAAATTCTACTCTGGCCACCCTCCTACAGACGCAAAGCAACTTGCCTCGTTGCTCCAAGTCCCTTAGCGTCTCCCGTTCGGACAACAAGGCCCAATCCCGCTTCCGTTCTAGGAATATTGCGGCGGGGGTTCCCTGCTATTCTCGTTTCTGGGCGATTCTCTCTTTGAAACGCGCCTCGTCGACAATCGCGCGTACGTGCGTACCCTCGCCAATTCTCTCTTTATCGTCCCATGCTTCTACCCGAAACGTGACCCGCCGTTTGTCTACCGAGAGTACTTCTGCACTTGCTCGAACCCACATACCCACCGGTGTTGCAGCAAGGTGCTTAACGTTCACCTCGATACCTACCGAAGTCTCTCCAAACTGCAAGTATTCCCGGATTGCGTTGACGCTTGCGTTCTCCATTAGGGTGATCATGGCTGGGGTGGCTAAGGCCGGCACTAGACCACTACCTAGAGCGCTCGCTGTCAACTCGTCGGTAACTACTTCTGCTGATTCGCCTGTCAAACCGGGCTTGATTTCTCGCATAACCAACTAGTATCTTCCCAAGCGTAAGAAGTCTCCACTTGTTCATAGCCTAGCTCGTGATCGCTAGAGAACTCACCGGCCTGTACGGGTTATACTTCGGAGTCCAAAAGTGGTCCAAACTATGGTTGGGTTCGAGACACATTGACGAACGCCGCACTGAACAACCCGATTCATAACAGTTCTCGAGACAGTGGCCGACACGCTCGTCGGCCTTGGGCTAATCCTCGGACTCTTCAGTCGGCTGAGCGGGCTAGTCGGAGTCTTAATGGCGACAAACCTGACTCTCATGATGGCTTTCTCGGATTTCGCCTTGATCTTCTCGTATTATGCATTGAGCCTCGACGAGTTTGAACAGAGAGATAAGAAGCGCAATATAGGTTCAAGCCACACAGTGACAGGAGAGAGACCATGCTCTTCATGGTGATTGAGAAGTTCAGGAACAGAGATGCTCTTGCTGTGTACCGTCGTTTCCGAGAGCATGGCCGCATGATGCCGGATGGTTTGAAGTATGTCAATAGCTGGATCGAGGCGAACTTCGATCGTTGCTTCCAGCTTATGGAATGTGATGACGCACGCAAGTTTCAGCAGTGGGTGATCCAGTGGCATGACCTCATCGATTTCGAGATCGTCCCCGTGGTGTCATCCAAGGACGCTACGGAGACAATCGGCCCCGCTCTATAAGTCGTGAGCCTCGACTCCTCCAGCATCACAAGCTACAACGAGCGCACTAGGCTACGTGGGCCTATGCCCCTCACAACAGGGCTATCCACTTGTGTGCTCGAGACGTGAAGCTTGATATGAAGACTCGCACGCACTAGTTGGACTGGATGAAGTGCCTGTGCCAAAGCTCCTTGATCCTCTCAGCGTTGGCGGCTTATGGCTGAAGAATCGTATTGTCATGCCTCCGATGGCAAACGACTTGGCAACCACGAAGGGCGAAGTACAGGAAGCCTTGATCGCACATTATACACGACGGGCCGCAGGAGTAGGACTTGTAATCGTGGAGCACTCGTATATCGCCAAGGGTGGCAAGCTGTCCTCAAGACAGCTTGGGATTTATGAGGACACATTGATCAAAGGGCTTGCTGATCTGGCGCAGGCGATTCATGCGAAAGGAACGCCAGTTTGCATACAGATCACCCACGCAGGTCGAAAGGCTAACCGCTCGATTTGCGGCAGTCAGCCTATTGCTCCGTCGGCTATACCTGAGAGCGGTTCAGACGAAGTTCCGAGAGAACTCGAAAAGCATGAGATTGAGGGTCTGGTGAGGCTATTCGGTGAAGCCGCTCGACGAGCGTGCAAGGCAGGGTTCGATGCGGTTGAGATTCATGGCGCACATGGCTTCCTATTGAATCAGTTCGCCTCACCGTTGAGCAACAGACGAACTGACGAATATGGTGGGTCATTTGAGAAGAGAATCAGGTTCCCCCTAGAAGTCGTTGAAGAAGTTAGAAAGACAGTGGGATCGGGCTTTCCGCTACTCTATCGTCTCGGCACCTCTGATGGCCAGGAAGGTGGAGCCACCATTAGCGAGTGCCAAGCTTTCGCTCGAAAACTGGTAGAGGTAGGTATCAACTTGGTCGACGTATCCGGAGGGCTCGTAGGATCTAGTCCCAAAGGGTTAGCGTCTCAAGGATACTTCCTGCCTCAAGCCGAAAAGATCAAGGAGGCAGTCGCAGTCCCAGTCATAGGCGTGGGTGGCATCAGGGATCCCGGATTTGCCGATGAGGCGATTAGGCAGGAGAGAGTGGACCTAGTTGCCGTAGGAAGGGCTATCCTCGCAGATCCGGATTGGTCATTGAACGCAGCCAAGATACTAGGTCGAAAGACCTAGGTCCCCACTCGGTCTTTCCTGTAGAGACCAACTCTTCCCGCATACTGATACATCTCAGCGATCGACGCAGCATTCATGCCTTTGAAGATACTATTGCAGCTTCACAGCATGTAGCCGCCGCCTGAGGCGCCTTGCTCTATACAGCGTGTGACCTCATTACGTACCTCGTTGAGGTCAGAACCGCATAGAACGGCGACATCCACGTTTCCCACTAGGACAAGGTTGTCCCCGAATGCTCGCTTGACCTTCCCAAGATCGACTCCTGCGGCAGGTTCCAACCCGTGAACTCCCCTAAACCCCGCCTCGATGGCCATTGGCAGCAGCGATTCGACGGCTCCGTCACTGTGCCATATCGCTGGGATGTCCAGTTCCTCAACAATCGAACGATGACATGGCAGCAAGAGCTCACGCCACATCTTCGGGGAGATCATTGGAGCGCCACGGTGGCCTGCGTCATCACCAAGAACTATCAGATCTGCTCCTAAGCTCGCTGCCTTCTGACACATCGCAATGCACCACCTTGTGCGAGCCTCCAGCAGCTTGCGTACAAACACTGGCTTTTCATGAAGAGCTAGAAAGAAGCGGGCAAAGCCCATTGCCATGTAAGCCATCGTGAACGGGCCGATGTGAGAACCGTAGATGAAACAGTGATCAGCGTAGCGTTTAATCGTATCCTTTGTCGCACCAATATCGAAGAACTCATCCACGTAGTCCAATGGCGGACTGTATTTTTCGAGATCCGCATACGTATCGACCACGCCGTTCACGTAGACGCCATTCTTCCAGATTTGGCCCCATTCGTCCAGGCCATCTCGCCAATAATTGCTCCGTGCGGGTATACGCGTAGGTATCATCACACAATCTAGTCCAAGTCCAACATGAGCGCTTTGCAGGTCTTTGTATCCAAGTTCAGCAACCATGTCGTCATTGATCCAGACCTCAAACCTCGGCACCTGGTCTGGTTCTTTGTGCTCAAGAGATGTGAGAACGCGTTCTCGAGGCTTCATTTCTGAACCGTCACTCTTTTCTCAGGTAACGCATCGTTCTAGTTAGGCTGGGAGAGACGCTCGCTGATCGGGCACTTAAACGGCTACGTTGAAGACTTTTCAGTGAAGAAATCTTCACACAGCGAATATCGTCAAATCAATGCTTGTCAAATCGTCGCATTATAGGTGCGTGCGCGCCATGAATCGGGGGAACTGGTGCGCACACAAACTCTTCGAGCCGAGAAGCAGAGCTTAAATTGATACTACCCTCCCCTACAAGACGGACCGCATTCAAGTCCAGGTTGGGATATCGTCGCTTAATTTCATCAACAGGACTGCGCTTGTTACCGGCGCAAGCACCGGAATAGGCGCATCGACCGCAATCAAGCTTGCAAGGTGCGGCGTGAAAGTGGCGATCAACTATCTCCAGAGCGAAGAGAAGGCAAACAAGGTTCTTGATTCCGCGAAATCTGCAGGCGTACAGGCCATGCTCGTCCGGGCTGATGTTCGCCAAGCCGAGCAGGTCGAAGAGATGGTCGCCCGAGTAGTGAAGGAGTTCGGCAAGATCGATATACTCGTAAACAATGCTGGAGGACTCCCCAAACGAGTCCCCGTGGCTGAGATGGATGATGCCCTATGGAACGAAATGATGAATCTCAACCTGCGCAGCGTGTTCTACTGTTCGAGGTCTGTCATACCGCACATGTCCAAGGCCAACTACGGAAGGATCGTGAACATGAGCTCCATCGGAGCCTTTACAGGTGGAGCCCGATGTGCCACTGTCTATGCCACAGCGAAGGCAGGGGTCAACGGTTTCACGAAGGGGCTCGCAAAGGAACTGGCCCCATACAACATAACGGTCAACTCCGTGGCACCCGGAGTCATAGACACGCCGTTTCATACGAAAGCGGAAACTGGCAGCTATGACAAGTTTCTTCCCAGCATTCTACTGGGACGTGTTGGAACTCCGGATGAGGTAGCAAGTCTCATAGCCTACCTAGCATCTGACGATTCAAGCTTCATTACGGGAACTGTGTTCCACGTCAACGGTGGGCAGTACTAGAACCCTTTCACAGCCACAACTGGGGACAATATATACCGCCCATGGTATCCCGGCTCTGAGGTGAACTAGTTCTTGAAGACCCAGAAGTGCTACGAGGTTGACATCGAAATTGGCGCGAGATGTGCGTTCCTCGCAGCAAACAAGACAGCTGCCAAAGCTCGAATCAAGAGGCACATACGAAGACTTCTCGGAAAGCGACCAATTTACGCCTACAGGATAAGAATCGAGAAGATCACAGAGACCAAGCTGAGAAAGTGAGTCTCCGCAGCGTCGTGTGGAAAATGTGGAAAATTCCGTGTTCTTATGCAATATTCAAGTTCATGACGTGTGTGCGCATACCACGAGACCCACACTCATGAAAGTGGTCTAGGTTGGTGATCCGCTGGTCTACCTGTTGCCAGCCGATGGTTCTCTTACGCTGAGATTGAGTTGTTGTGTGTGGGCATCTATGATTAGCCCTAGGCCATCTAGCTATTCGATGCGCCCTCCCTCTTAAAATGCGCCAGTGAATAACAGAGTAGATCTGTCGCAAATTCCTCCGTTTTCTTACATAGCTCTCTCAGGCCGTTTAATTCTGAGGATTCATACCCGTCTGCATTGCAGTCGTGCTCCAACTTCTCATACTCATCCCACGCTCTACCGCTTTCGAAGATCATAGAGTCAGTTAGCTGGATGAGCATGTCCAATGCAGAGTTCAGTCGACTCTTGTTAGCAGGTCCACTATCGATGACAGTCAGTTCCAGATCATTTATCCTCGTTTTCACTTCTTCTACTTCTTTCAAGGCTTTCTGATAATTCTGAGCGATCCTTCTTGCTGCTACACCGATTCTGTCACGAA
>JBEKGZ010000054.1:0-10852 GCA_050012535.1 Bathyarchaeia archaeon
GGGTCATTCATGAAGCCAAGCCTTTGTGCCATTTCGAGGCCCCTCTCAACTTCGTCAAGGGCCAGGGACCAATCCCCCTTCAACCAATCCAGATACGACAGCCAAGCATACGACCCAGCCTCAGATGGTATAACGTACTCACGCCTAGCCACTTCGAGGGACTGAAGAGCATACTCTCGCCCCTTTGCAATGTTCCTGCAAAATGTGTACACGCTCAGATTGGTCAGGATATTGGTTGCCAAGTAATGGAATCCATGATGCAATGCCAAGTCGAGAGCTTCCTCAAGGAGCAGCAGGCACTCGTCGATTCGACCCGATTCCACTAGGAAGGAAGCTTTCGTGGTGAGCGTTTCCACGACGACGGCAAGGTTCCCGCTCTTCTGCCCCGCCTCCAGACCCTTGTCAACCCAGGTTTTTGCTTCATCGTAGTTGTCCGAAAGCCAATGTGCGAGGCTCGAGTAAAGTGCGGCGGCTTCGTAACTTTCTGGGTCAGCCTCGACGTATTTGAGCGCGCGTCTTAGGATCGAAATTCCGTCCTGAATCCCAGTTGGCTTGGCTCTGAAGAGCGCATAGGACAGGTCTACTGATATTCTGGCGCATGCCTTGAAGTCATGGAGCTTCTCATTGAGATTGAGCGCCTGCTGATAGTGGCGAGCGCTGTCTTGTGGTTGGCCTGCAAGATTGTAGCAGGCAGCAAGCTTTTCGAGGATGCTTGCCTTCTCTCTCTCCTTCCCTTCTTCAAGTTCAATGAGGTCTAACGCACGCTTGTAGTTGGTTGTCGCTTGTTGGTATGCGTGGATTGCCCTGTTTCGGTCTCCCGCCATGATCGAATACTTGATGGTTCGTTCAGTGTCTCCTCCTTCCGAGAAATGGTTGGCGATAGCTTCAGCTTGGCCTTCAAGGGTTTTCGAGTATGCTCTTTGCATAGCCTCGGCGATCTTGAGATGGTACTTGGCTCTTCGAATAGGGATCAGGTCGTTCAGGAGCAGCTCTCTTATCCGGTCGTCAGTGAACTTGAAGATGTTCTTCTGACGCGGAATCTGCTGCACAAGTCCGGCCGAGAACGCGGCTTCAAGCCTCTGGAGCAGTGGATCCTCCTCGATCTGAGAGAACTCTCGCAAGACTTCGAAATCGAAATCGAGACCTATGACCGAGGCCATCGTTAGCACGTTGATTGTTTCCGGCTCGAGCCTCTTGAGCCTGGACTTCAGAGCAGATTTCACGCTGTCGGGAAGGACTATTTCCTGAACCGGTTTGAGATCCCAGCCTTTCTCCGTTCGAAAGATAGCTCCGTCTTCGACGAGGGACCGCAAGATCTCCTCCGCGAAGAATGGGTTGCCCCCGGTCCGCTGGTGGATTAGCTCTGCGAATTCTGAGGATACGGTCTGTTCTCCAAAGGCCTGTTTGATGAGGTCTGTTGTCTCTTCTTTGTTGAGGTTCTTTACCTGAATTGTTTCAAGTAGACGTTGTTTGTTCAGTTTCATAAGCGTCTGATAGATCGGGCTGTCAGGTTGGACATCCTCCGTTTTGCAGGAACACACCGTCAATACTCGAAGACCACTAGCGCTCCGGACGAAATACTCCAACAGGTCTGTGGATGACTGGTCAGCCCACTGCATGTCGTCAAGTAGTAGTAGCAGAGGAGTCTGGCTGCATATCGAGATGAAGAACTGTGCAACCGTGCCGTAGAATCGGAGTTTATCCTGTCGTTCCTCAATTGGTTTGTATGGCGGAATAGTCCCAAGCTTTGCAGCGACATCCGGTACCAAACGGGCAAATTCGGGGGCATGTTGCCCCAGCGCTCGACGCAACAGTTCGGCCGGTGCTTGGGCCACGTATTGCCTTGCAGCATCGATCCAAGCTGCGTAGGGTAAGCCGTCCTCGGCGGTTCCGTAAAGTACAGCCGCACCCTCAGACTGGGCGCGAATAGCAAACTCTTGCATGAGACGGGTCTTCCCTACGCCTGTTTCTCCTTGCAGTGCAACCACAGACGACCTATTTTTGAGCGCGTTCTCGTAGGCTGTCTTGAGTCTTGTGAGTTCTGCTGCTCGGCCAACTAGAGATGTGAACCAACGCGGCTCCTGGAACGGGACAGTCGGAAGCGGACGTTGAACGGCCTCAAGGCCACTCGTTGCTTTCCGTAGCGAGATGGCGTAGACTTCTAGTGGAGATTGTACGTTCTTGAGTTCCTGCTTTCCGAGATCGATGATTTCATGGTCGATCTTGTTCCAGACTTGATCATAGACCTGGCGTGAGATGCAAATTCCTCCCGGCTCAGATAGCGGTTGCACACGAGACGCGATATTCACCGCATCTCCGAAAACGTCGCCTTCACGGTGCACTACGTCGCCGAGGTGGATGCCAATTCGCAGCTGAGTCTCTTTTCCTGCGTATGAGAGTTGTTTCTCCTCTTGCAGTGTTTCTTGGATGTCAATTGCACAGCGAACAGCATCTAGCGTGTTGACGAACTCTACCAGGAAGGCATCTCCGATTGTCTTGATCTCTTGTCCTCCGTGTCTTTCAAAAATGGGGCGTAGCACGGCTTTCTGTTTTTCTAGGACCTCAAGAGCGACTGCCTCACTCTCTTGTGCGAGGGCCGTATAGCCTACGAGGTCCGTGAACATTACGGCTGCCAGTCTCCGCTCGTCCTTCGACGCAGGTCTTCCGGGATGGAGGGAGCTTGGCACGAGAAGGACCAGTAGTAACTCGAATACCGACAGTCAAATGCGTTTCCTTCATCCCGTTTCCAACCAAGCAGCCAGGGAAGGAAATCGGCTAGATACGGGTCGATTCTACTTGCATTCTGTTGGTGAGATTGTCCTAACCTAGGTACAATGAGTCCCCTATGCCTCGCCCGGGAAGCTGTTCACAAGCCTTTGGTAGATCTTAAGCTTCTCCAGCCCAGCCTTGATCCCGTTTTGTGCTTCTGGTACTCTATTCTCGTTGAAGTATCTTTCAACTTCTTCAACTCTGCCGATACCGAGAATAGGGATGCAGGACTGGAGCAATCGCGAAAGGTCCCCCGTACCCTCATAGACTCCTCTCAGATGCGGCATGCTTGACTTGAGCCACGTCCAGGTCGTGTCCTTAGCATAGGGGTTTCTCATGGCCGCTGAGATGAGGGTCACTTGATCCTGTTTCTTCACTTCACCCCCCTTCACCAACTCGAACAACTTGGAAAGCAGTCGAGGTTCCTTGAAAGTCGCCATCGAAACGAGCAGTCTCTCCTTCTCCTCATCAGAAGTGCTCTCTCTGTATTTCCTCGCGACAGCTTCGAAATTCCCATATGCTCTGGCGTACGCCACGGCAACTGCCTCTTTCATGTCTGGTTCGACGGTCTCATACTTGTCGTACCGAGATCCGAGCTTGGCGGCATAGTCGTCATCAATCATTGCCAATCTGGCTGAGATGATACCTCGCATCATGGAGCTGATCTCATCAACCCTGTTCTCAAGAGCTGCAAGCTGAGCCCTGTGAAAATCTCTTGAAACCTCAGCAATCTTCGACCCCACAATAGAGTATAGAAATGCAAGCTGGTCCGAGACTTCGCGTGCAGGCAGATAGTCCGGCTCGTTCGAATACCTCTTCACGAGCGCCAAGTATTCTGCAAACGTCATCCTGCCTGCCAGAAGGAAGGCTATGGCGTCAAACGCGATTCCCCACCTGTCAGGTGCCGATGGATTGGCTGCCCAAACGAGGTCATCAAGTCCTTTGTAGTGCACTCTGTAGAAGCCCGTTCGGTCGCTGTTGAGTTGCAGAGACTTCACATTCTCTGTGTCGATTGTGTCCTCTTCCATGTCTAGGAGCAGTCTCTTCGACTGGCCGTTGACTTTCATGATAATAGGTATCGGCCAGATTGCCTTCTCGTGTTCACCGGAGAGGAAGAATCTCTCTTGCCGCACTACTATCTTTTCTCGATCGACAGTTGCCGTCACGACTGGATATCCAGGCTTGCCTATCCATTCGGTCATGATCCTTGCGACTTGTCTGCCAGAGCTTTCATCCAATGAGTTCCACAGGTCGATTCCGGCTGCGTTCGAGAATCTGTAGCGTTCAAGATAGTTGTGGACCCCCTTCCTGAACTCGTCGGGTCCAGTGTAGGCTTCGATCATTCTGAGAATGCTTGCACCTTTTCCATATGTTATCGCATCGAATATCTGTTGTATGTCATCCGGGGATTTCACGTCAGCCTCAATTGGGTGCGTATTTTTCAGGGAGTCCATGTTCATGGCGGGGGAGGTCTCATCTATCAGGAAGTCTTGCCAAGCATTCCATTCCGGGAATACCGCGTCGACTACTTTGTGGCCCATGAGCGTAGCGAAACTCTCGTTCAGCCAGAGATCGTTCCACCACTTCATGGTGACAAGGTTTCCAAACCATTGATGTGCTAGCTCATGAGATATGACCTGGGCAACGCTCTTCCTAGTGGCAAAACTGCTATTCTTGTCGACGTACAGCGCGGTTTCTCTGAAGGTTACTGCACCCCAGTTCTCCATGGCACCAGCGGCGAACTCTGGAACCCCAATCAAGTGAACTTTCGGAAGCACGTACGGCGTGCCGAAATAGGATTGATAGAAATCAAGCGATTTCTTGGCAACCTGAAGTGCGAATTCTCCGTTGCGTGCTTTGCCAGGAGTTCCCGCAACTATCACATCTATGCTACCCAGTCGTTCCTTGATCTCCTCGAACCTACCTATCCCCAGATAGAGGAGGTAGGTCGACATCCGCGGCGTTCTCTGAAATGTAACTAATTTCCTGCCATCTTCCATCTTCACTGATTCAAAAGGGGTGTTTGATATCGCGTCTAGGTCCTTGTCGATTCTCACTGTGAGCTTGAATTCGGCCTTGCACTCGGGGCGATCCACGCAGGGCAGGAGTCTTCTTGCATTGGCGGCCTCGAAATCTGTCGTAATGATGTATGTCCCGTCGTACGGAGCCTTATAGATACCCGCCAAGGTGTCTGGAATCTCACCAGAGTATCGGACTTCCAGTACTCCCTTGAAAGGACCGCTCTTCACCACCAAGTTGTCGTCTTTCTGTTCGAACCGGTAGGTCCTTCCGTTGCTCGATACGCTTGAGACATGTAGTCCCGAAGAGTTCAGAGAAATATCTTCCTTAGAGTCGAGTGTTATGAGCAGCTTACCGTTGAATCTGAGATCCCGAAAGCTCAAATCGAGAAACAGATCGTAACGCTCGACCCGCACGGCAACAAGTTTGCTTTCTTCAGACATCTGTGAATTCAACCTGGATATGGCTGCCATCGCAGAATGGCTTGTTGGCTGAGCTGCCACAACGGCACAAAGCAACGCGATTTCTAGTCTCGTATTTGGTTCCATCCGATGAGTGCAACGGTACGCGGCCCTTTACCCAGATCGGCCCACTGGCTTTCTGTTGCGGATCCTCTACTAGACTGATAGATGGCTCGAGTTCAGGTTCGATTGGTTCCCCAGTCTTCTTATCCCAAACCACGAGCCTCCCTGAGGGGCAGTTGAGTGCTTCCCTGATCGCGATTTCCCTCGATTTTGCGTCAGCAGAATCTCGGGTGAGTTTCCAAATCCCGCCTGCAGCATCGCAGAAACGAGCATTGGTGCAAAGGTCCTGAACATCAGTCAGAACAAGGTCAGGTCCTGGTATGTTCTTGGCCTGTTCAATGTAGCTCTTCCGACTCGCGGTCTCGGTGCCATCGAAACCAATCGCGACGTGTGTATCGTCGCAGTAGGGCGTTTTTCCTGACTGACCGCAACGGCAAAGGTCATACTTCTCCCGACTTGGGTAACGATGCCCCGTACTCCACTTGACCGAGTAACCCTCACTGTCCGTCAAGATGGTTTCCTTGGCTAAGGGCAAACCGCCAAGAACACGATACGGCCCGTTCTCAACAATCACTATCCTGCAGTCTTCCCTTCTCGAGGGCTTTTCCATTTTCCTGGCCATATGCGCTCGAGTCAGTTGTTAGCGAGCCCTGTATTTAACAAGGAACCGGCGGCTGACCATACGCAGTGAGAAACGAGTCAGATCGCTCTTGCGTTTCCCGTTCAAGTCTATGGCACGTGTGCAACTCAATTCGAGTGTGATTACGCGTTCTCTGGAGGCAACAAGCTGCTTGAGGATGATTCGTCCATTCCACTTATTAGCAGACCACATGGCCTCGTTCGCACCTAAGCGTGGAGAACTTGGCCGTCTTCCAAGATCACAGAGGCAGGAGCCATGAGGATAGGCTACTTCTCATCGGCATCTACTCCTGCCTTCTTTGCGAGCGCCGCTTCAGCACCAAGCTTCAACTGAACCGGCATTACCGTAACAGGCACGGAGAGAATATCCAGGACTATGGAGGAGAAGGCCGCGTCCTGATCGTCTGGTGTCCTCGTCTCGTCCGCAAACCACACGACTTTCGAGACGCCTTTAAGCACTTGGATCATCAGACCGACTAGGCGGTCTACCATGTCTACGAAACAGACTTCCCCGAGAATACTCGCTGTTCTCCTTGTTCTCGTGATCGGGTTTGCTGCAGCTGCTTTCTCATTCGGCATAGCCCTCACAGAGGAGAGCTCCAAAGTCAACACGTTTCAAGACCTAGCGGCGGAACTGCAGACCAGAAACAGCCAGCTAGAGAGCAGCCTATCCTCATTGAGCCGACCTCAAGGAAACGTTACTGCCTACGGGATTAATCCGGCGCAAATCTACGGCAACTCCAACCGCAGCGTTGTGACTATCCAAGGTTCGGAGGTCGCAGTCGTAGATACCCTCTTCGGTCCCCAGAAGACCATAGCAGGTGTACTCGGGTCCGGCTTCGTGATCGACTTGTCGAACTCTTACTACGTGGTCACAAACTTTCACGTGGTTGATGGTATCGTGAACGCTACGGTGACCTTCTGGAACGGCCAGGCCTACCAAGCGAAAATCATCGGTTCCGACGCATACAGCGACATAGCTGTGATCGCCACTCAAGCCTCACCCAGCGAGTTCTATCCTCTCGAATTCGCCCCGTCATCCTCTCTTGTGGTCGGACAACCAGTGGTTGCGATCAGGAACCCGTTCGGCCTTTCAGGTTCTGTTACCTTCGGGATCATAAGCCAGCTGGGAAGAACAATACAGTACCAGTCAGCAGGAGGAGGTTTCTCCATAGCTGATGTTATCCAGTTCAGTGCTCCGATAAATCCAGGAAATTCGGGCGGCCCACTCTTGGACGCCAATGGAATGGTCGTCGGAATGACGACGGCTGTTGCAAGCGGCTCTCAGGGCGTGGGCTTCGCAATACCGTCGGACACTATACTAAGAGAGCTGTCGTCCCTGTTAAGCAGCGGAAAATACGACAAGCACCCCTACATTGGATTTCAAGTCGCCGACATGAACTATCAACTATCACAGATCATGAAAACTAATGCCACCTACGGCGTGTTGATAGAAAAAACGGTCACAGGCGGCCCAGCAGACAAAGCTCACTTAAGAGGTGGACAACAAGTTGTGACGATCGGCGGACAACAGTACCTTATCGGTGGAGATGTCATAGTCTCAATAGACGGCACGAGAATCGTCAACTACGATGCGTTCTCAACCTATCTGGAGAGGCATACAATTCCGGAACAGACAATTCGGGTCGGCATCATCAGAGCCAGCAGCTACCTAGAAGTGCAAGTTACACTCGGCAGCTACTAAGCTGCGGACATAGTAGTGGCACGTCATAATTCGGCTATTATCACTTGTCTCAATTCCAGCGCGCGGATATGGTTTTGTGCACCATTCGAGAGCTGGGTAGATCGCTCAAATTCCCGGAAACATGTGCTCCATGAATCTTCTCCGGTAGGGGCTGACGTTGCTCTTGAGCAGCTCGGTTAGGACGTAGTAGCTGGTCTCAAAATCGGCTCCACTGTCGTTGTGAAATTTCATGACCGGCATAGTTGAGAGCGAAGGTTCCCGCGTCTTGTCCCACGCTTCGATCGCTCCAACTAGGTTTCTTTCTCGGTTACGCCTCTCCAATTCATCTCTACTCACGACCATGACCACAAGCAGCGGCACAACGTCCTCAACTTTTGTACTGAGCAGGAATTCGCGTGTGGAATTTCGAGGCGCTGTACAATCCACAATCACATTGAGCCCTCTTCTCAGGGCGAGATCGCGTAGTGAAGCCAAACACGTGTACACAAACTCCTCATCGGCTGATGGTTGAGAGACACCGTAGAACATTGAGCGGACATCATCTACGCTCAGTCTTACAAAGGTTGGATTGTCAGATACAAGCCGCTTCGAAAGCACGGTCTTACCAGAGCTTGGATATCCGCTAAGGACGATATTCCACAGTTTCCTTCTGAAGCTCAGGTTCCGTGCCTCCTCAAGAGAGCGGGATTCAATTCTCACACACGTGGTGGGGTGGATTTCTACGTTTTCATCATGCTCGTTCCGCAGCACTGTGAACATAAGTTCCAAGCGATGGAAGATTCCACTGGTCACCGTGAGAGAATTGAATCAAGCACTTCAAATGATGATAGGAAGAAGAGGTTTGGAGAGAGCAGAGTTCCGTCCGGAGGCTTTATGAAGTCGACGAGGGCGCCGGAGGATGCAGAACTGGGTGACCACTAGGTTCTTTGACTGTATGAAACGGAGAGCGCCGCGATGGCTCAGAGAAAGTTCAGGTTGTCAGCGCGCATAAGCAGTGATAACCCATCTGCCATCAGGTCAATCCTTGAGGGGATCGTTGGTGGCAAAGGAACAGTCAAACCGATCAAGGAGGGCTTCGAAGTTGAGGCAGTTCTCGAAGGAGAGAGTGCGCGAGACCTCAATCGCGTGCTATTGTCGGAGATGCGTAGAGTGGAGAAGAGAACCAGACTCCGTGCAGAATGGGCTTATGGCAACATCGTCGAGAGTTTCTTTGATTACGTGTCAAAGGGAACTCGCAAACTAGACCAAGAAAGCAACTGAGCGCCATTTCACCAGGCCTCTTTCAAGCGCGACTTCCGGCAGACGTGTCTTTCTGAGTTTCCTCTTCTCCCTATGCATATGTTGCCACCCCCCTTGGTGGCGGCGACTATTCCAGCAGCATTTACATCTATGCGAATGCAATTCTTCCTTGTTCTCGGGTGAGACGGAATTGGCAAATGTCCAAACTGGGCGCGTTCAGCATCTTGAAGGCAGGGTGGCGTGAGAGTGAGCATCAAGGTCAGAGAGTGGCTGCGAAGATTGGGGATCGATACGACCCACGAAGAACGCGAGGAGATAGATCGTGAGATCGAGCGAAGGACAGGACAATACTGCGACAAAGGCGTTGAATTGCTCGGCGAGGCTGAGTTCTTGGCGATTGTGGATTCGGTGAGACGCAGACGCAGAAAGCAGACAGCTGAACCCCTCGTCGCATAGGTTTGAAGCTCTGGGAGCCAGGCTAACGATGAACAAGCCATATTCAGCAGACGTACTGATCGTCAACGCGAGAAAGGAGGAATTACCAGAGATCCTGACATTGCTTGATGAATGCGGACTTCCAGGAGAAGGGCTTGCCGACCACGTGGCCACAACCCTCATTGCTAGGGAGGGGATGGACATCGTCGGTTGTTCAGCACTAGAACTGTACGGAGAATATGCACTGCTTCGATCCGTCGGCGTTAAGGAAACACATCGGAGACGTGGATTGGCCTCACGCCTCACGAAGGCAGCATTGGACTTGGCCAAGGATCATCAAGTAACTACTGTATACCTCCTAACTGAGACGGCAAGTACGTTCTTCCCCAAACTCGGCTTCAAACCGATTCCACGCTCCGAAGTACCTCAGAAGGTTCAGAATTCGATCGAATTTACCAAATTATGCCCCCAGACTGCCACCGTCATGACAATTACCTTGACCTAAACAACACAGTCGTTGATCTCCACGTGCGCACACGAAAGATCGCTCCTCCCATAATGGTTCAAATTCGAGTGTCGACGTAGAATCAGGCGAAGATAGTATTTGAGGAGACGCATCTTGAGATTCTGTTCGCGCTGCGGCAACTGGTTGGGAGCTAACTTCTGTCCCAACTGTGGAATGGATTTGAGAGGCTATCCTTCGGTATACATCATGGCGTGGGTCTGATACGTAAGGCACACATCGTAACTTGATCTGTGTGCACCATGAGACCAACAACGAACTGCGAGTGTTTCAGGGCTTCATCTCACACCAAAGCGGGCAGCCTCAAAGGGAGGTAAAGTATCCATACGACTAACGCGCTGAAACGAAGTTCTCCCCGAAAACCTGTCCTAAACACTCGCAGTAGATGAGATGATTAGGCGAAGATGGCAGCCCAAGGTTTTAGTGAGAGGTCCGGGTAATCTTTGACAAGGAGGCTCCGTGCAGATATGGGAAGGGGAATGGGGCATTGGGGCGGCGGCCATCCATGGTTAGGCTTCGGCGGTTTCGGTGGTCTCGGGGGCTTTGGCGGTTATGGGTCGCCCTTCTTTGGCGGATACGGGGGATACGGCGGCTACGGTAGATTCGGCTACCCATGGTATTAGAAAGTGAGTTCCCCATTCTACTGGTACTCAGTCCATAGAGCGATCGGGCTACCATTCCTCGTAGAGAGGATTTGTGAGGGTATTCTTTCCCCTGACCCATTTTGGGTGATTTGTGTGTGGGCTAATACTGCGAGCATCGCAATTTGAATTTGATCAGGCGTTTTTTGGATTGATCGAGACCGGCCTTGGCCGCATTTAAACGGTCAATTCTCTATGTGTGGGCGAAAAAGCACACCAGAAGTAACTGACGACGGGACTTTCTCAATTGCGTCTCGGGCGACCCCTACAATTGTCGCGAAACTCGGTTCACTTGGAACTCACCGTATGCACATTATCATTGCATGCATCAATCGTTCAAAGGAACAGCTATGAACCT
>JBEKGZ010000055.1:0-10820 GCA_050012535.1 Bathyarchaeia archaeon
ATCTTTGCGCCTTGATCCAGTACTCCTGGGACCGCGCCGTAGCAACCTCGGCATGGCATGTTGGCGCTTATGCATTGTGCGCCGCAGCCACCACGCGTTGCGGGTCCCATGCAGATAACGCCCTGATCAAGTAGGCACTTCTCTGTGTCAGGAACGATCTCGTAAGTGCGGACTATCTTCTTGATCTTCCTATCTCCTTTGACGCGTTTACACTCGTCGCAGAGTGATTTGTCTGAGGCGCCGATGACCGAGCCTTTCGGCGGGAGCTTCCCGGTGACTATGTCGTTCATGACTGCGGTGACTTGTTCTCCAACAGGCGGGCAACCAGGAACGGAGTAATCAACATCAACTGTCTGGTCAAGTGTCCTGACTGTGTTGTAGAATTCAGGGAGCGACAGCACACCCTCTTTCACCTGGACCTTGGTCTGGGGAAATACGCCATTTGGATTGTCAGTGGTCGGAGTCTCCTTGTAGACGCGCTTGAAAATCTCTTCTCTGCTAGTCGTGTTTGCTAGTGCTGGGATGCCGCCGCCGTTGGCGCAAGCCCCGAAAGCGATGAGAATCTTTGATTTCTCTCTCAGAAGCTTTGCCATATGCTCGTTTTCGGACGTTTGAATGGCACCATTGAAGAAACAGAAGTCTATGCTCTTGTCAGGCATCGATTCCACATCCGAATACTTGAAGTCGAGCGCGACCGGCCAGAAGACGATGTCGACTTTCTTTGATACGTCCACAAGGCCTTTTCCAAGTTCAAGCACGGCGATTTCGCATCCACCGCAACTCGCTGCCCAGTAGAATGCTGCCTTTGGATTTGCCATCTTTATACTTCCTCACTCCCGTTCCAGTTCAAGGGGCCAAGCGTACGAAGTGTCTCCGTCATGTTCTCCACCACTCGTTCCAAACTGGTCTAGCATTCTCTGGAGCAGTTTGAATCGTCTTATTGTCTTCACGTTACCGCTCGTGTAGTGGCAGTCGCCGGGGTGGCATCCTGCGATGAGCACACCATCCGCGCCTGATGACAAAGCCTTCATCACCAAGACCGGGTCGACACGGCCTGAGCACATCACCCGGATCGGAGTGACGTTCGGTGGGTATTTGATCCGGCTGGTCCCGGCTAGGTCAGCTCCCGTGTACGCACACCACTTGCATAGGAATCCGACAATCTTGGGTTCAAAGTTCGATTCCACTTTCCTCACTTCCCCGACGCGCAGACAGACTCAACCTCAGCTAGTAGCTGAGCATCAGTGAAGTTGCGTTGCTCAATAGCTCCTGAGGGACAGCCGGCCACGCAGACACCACAGCCTTTGCAGAGAGCATCGTTCACCTTGGAGACTTTCTTCGTCTCGTCAAAGGTAATAGCATTGTACGGGCATAGGCCGAGGCAGATCTTGCATCCTGAGCAGGACTCCTCATCTATAACGGCGACTGTGGGCTCGAGAGTGACTTCCTTTCTGTCGATCAGCGAAAGCACATTCGCCGCGGCTGCCGCACCTTGCGCCACGCTGTCAGGAATATCCTTCGGGCCTTGACATGATCCCGCAATGAAGATGCCATCAGATGCTGTTGATACGGGCGCAAGCTTCGGGTGGCGTTCCAAGAAGAAACCATCTTGGCTTCTGCTTATCGAGAAGATTCTAGCGAGGTCGGCTGCGTCTTTCCTAGGTTCAAGTCCTACACTGAGGACGACCATGTCGACGGGTGAGTCTCCCTTTCTCGGCCGGCGTCTGTGCAACATCTGTCACCTCGGCCGCCTTGCCGCGTATGAAAACTGTTTCCTCGCTTAGTAGCCGCTTGTAGAATTCCTCGTAGCCCTTCCCGAATGCTCGAATGTCGATGTAGAATTCGTAGACCTTGCCTTCTGTCTTCTCGTGAGCTAGGTGGGCCATCTTCATTGAATACATGCAGCAGACACGCGAGCAGTATTCGTTGAAGTTCGTGTCACGACTCCCTATGCAGTGCAGTATTGCTATGCTTGCGGGTGTCTGTCCGTTCTTTAGTAGGATCTTACCTCCGGTTGGTCCGGATGCATGCGAAAAACGTTCGAATTCGAGGCTCGTGATGACGTTAGGCAACCTGCCGTATCCGTACTGTTTGACCTTTGACGCGTCAAATAGGTCAAAGCCAGTTGCCAGAATTGCGGCGCCCACTTCCAAGTCTAAGAATTCTTCTTTCTGATCGAAATTGATCGCTCCTCTGGGGCAGAATTTCACACAGACCTTGCAGATCCCTTTCGTAAAGAACAGACAGTGTTCTCGGTCGATCACGGGGATATTTGGCACGGCTTGTGGAAATGGTCTGTAGATTGCTTTCCTCTTCCCAAGCCCGCAATCAAACTCACTCGGCACACTAATGGGACACTTTTCTGTGCACAGGCCGCAGCCGTTACACTTCTCCTCTTCAACGTAGCGAGGGCGTCTGCGTATTCGTGCTGTGAAGTTCCCAACGTAACCTGAGAATCCAGTTACATCGCTGTAGGAGAGAAGTTCGATATTTGGATGTTGAGCAACATTGACCATCTTGGGTGTAAGGATGCAGGCTGCACAGTCCAGAGTTGGGAAAGTCTTGTCGAACCGTGTCATGTAGCCTCCAATCGTGGGCTCCCTTTCGACAAGGTATACCTTCTTCCCGGAATCAGCAATTTGAAGCGCAGCCTCGATTCCGGTGATGCCGCCTCCAACAATGAGGACGTTCGGGTTGACGGGCACCTTCTTGACTTCGAGGGGTTCTTGGAAGGCCACGCGTTTTACGGCAGCACCCACGATCGCCTTTGCTCGCTCAGTGGCCATCTCTTTCTTTTCGCTTATCCAAGAGCATTGCTCTCGGATATTGGCCATCTGGAAGAGAAATTGATTGAGGCCGCCCTCTTCGACCGCGCGCCTGAAAGTTAGTTCATGCATTAGTGGTGAGCAGGAGGCGACTACGACTCTCGTGAGGCCGAGCTCCTTGATGTCTTTCTTAATCAGTTCTTGGCCGGGATCGGAGCACATGTACTGGTACTCTCGAGCAACGGTGACGTTCGGCAAGGTGGCAGCGTAGTCTACAACGTTCTTGCAGTCCACCATCTGAGCGATGTTCGACCCACAGTGACAAACGTAGACGCCGATCTTCTCAGCCATCTACCGCGCAACCTCCAAGTGTTTCTCCAATAGGGCTTTGCTCGAGATCAGTTCCTGGTTGATTCCAAGTTCCTTCTTGTTGAAACCAAACGCCAAGCCCATCAGCTGAGTGAAGTAGAACATTGGAACCTTGAAGCCTGTTGAGAATGCTTTGTTGACATCTCCCTGATACGCTTCAAGAGTCATGTGGCACAGTGGGCATATTGTGGCGATGCACTCTCCTCCGTTCTGAGTGGCGGAGTCTAGAAGAGATCTAACGAGCGGCAGTGCAACCGACTCGTTCGTCGTCATCAGAATTCCGCCGCAGCACTTGGCTTTGAGCGGGAAGTAGACCGGTTCCGCTCCGAGCCACTTCAGAAGCGTATCAAGCATCGTTGGGAATTCTTTGTCATCATAGTCTCCCAAGGGACGAGTGAACTGGCAACCGTAGTAGGGCGCGATCTTCAACCCCGAGAGCGGCTTTGTGACCTTTGCTCTGACCTCGCTCTCACCAATTTCGCTCACGATCACGTCAAGAAGATGCCTGACCTTGACAGTTCCCATGTACTGCAGATTGGCTGCTTTGAGCGCGGACTCAACTGTTCTCCTCAGTCTCGCGTCCTCGCCCATGTAGTGATTGGTCTTGGTCAGATTTGTGTAGCATGCGGGACAGACCACTGCGAGGTCCTTCTTCTCCCTCTCAGCCATGGCAAGGTTCCTTGCAGACAACAGGTGCGCCCGAAGCTCTCGGATAGACATGTAGGCAGAAGCACCGCAGCAGTTCCAGTCATTCAATTCCTTGAGGTCGATCCCAAGTGATTTGGAAACGAGGCGTGCTGACTGGTCGTACGCCTTGTTCATCCCTTCTAGAGAACAACCTGGATAGTAGGCGAATTCCATTCGGGACTCCAATCTCAGGCCTCCTTGGCTGATCGCCCTCCGGGGTGTAGGCCTCCGACCATGGCGACGGTCATTGCACCGGCACACTTGTTCATCTCGGATATTCCCTTGATCTTGTGAGGTAAGAACGGCAGTCTGCCGCGAGCTATGAGCTTCATTCCTTGCGGCATCATCTTCAGCAGGGCCCAGGGTTTGGTCTTCATGAGCACATTCATCATGAGCATCGTTTCGTGGACTCTACCGTACTTGTCCACCATGTTGACGAAAGCTTTCGAGATCACTGGGGCCATCGCACCTTTCTGGACTAGTCCGAATTCTTCACCTAATCGTTTCAGCTCATACATCATGTCAGTGATCTTGATGCCTGATGGGCACCGGACTGTGCAATAGTAGCATGAAGTACAGAGCCAGACAGTGTTGCTCTTCAGGACCCTGTCGAGCATTCCCGCTCTGAGGGCGGCTATGATCTCTCGTGGGCTGTAGTCCATTGCGTAGCTCGTGGGGCAAGAGCCGCTACATGTCCCACATTGAATACACTGCTTGATCTTATCCCCGCCGGGAATTCCGTATATCGCGTCGAGGAACACATCACCGAGTTCATGAGTCCTTCTTTCTGCGGGTTCCTCGGACAATCAAATCACTGCGCAGACTCGGCTGGTTCGAGATATATAGCTCGCCTATAGGAATTCGTGAGTGTAAATTTCGTATATATACGAGGTATCGTCAGATGCGGTATCTCTTCTGACAATTCGCATCGAAGGGCCAGGGTCAAAGCGAGACGATCGCTTAGATGACCGCACAGCATGATTCAGGTTGCCTAATCTTTTCGCGTTTTTCTGCGAGCCAATTACCCATATCGATATGAAATGCCTGTCCCGCCTATTGGATTGACCCATTCAACAAATGGGCAGGCTATTCTGCACGTGCCACACTCGACACAGTTTTCATAGGCTATGAAAACTTTTGGCTCGACGTACGAGTAGACGTTCGCGGGACAGATGTCGAGGCAGACTCTGTCAGCGCATCTCATACAGGCATCTTCATCTATCTTGATGTGTGACTTCTCATCAACTACATGTCTCAGCAGGTACAGTTTTTCTTCAAGTCTCACATCAGCTTCCTCCCGAACACGTAGATATCCTTCATTATCCTGGTGATTCTGCGCTTCGAGGTGATGAAGGACCTGATTTTCCTGAACTTTTCAGCTCGTGTAGATCCATCAACCTTGAACCAGATGCCAAGTGCGGCATTGATTACCTCGGGATAAGTGCTCATGATCTCGGGATTCTCCTCGATATACTTCAGCAGTCCTGACTGTTTTTTCATGTCTCTGACTGCGAATGAATTGGAGAGCAGTCGCTGATACTGCACCAGTGTTCTTGACGTGTAATCGCCTCTCATATGCGCTTGTATGGCAACTTCGCCTGCCAGTCTCCCCGACAATATCGCCAAGTCTGCGCCTTCCCCCGTAACAGGGTTCGCTAGCATTGCCGAGTCTCCAACAACAAGAACCCCGTCAGAATACAGTGTGGGCATTCCCGTGTAACCGGCCTCGGGTATCATGTGAGCCTGATATTCCTTAACGACCCCGTCACGCATGAATGGTTCGACCGACGGCTCTTGCTTGAATTTCTCTATCAAATCATACGGTTTGATCCGTTTCCTCATCATAGTCGAGATAATCGCACCGAAACCCACAGAGAGCGATTCCTTGTTCGTGTAGACGAATCCAAATCCCACAAGCCCCTCGAACAACGCACCTATGTAATGCATTGCTGCGCCCTCGCCTTCTTTCACTGCAAACCTTTCCTGGATCCTGTCCGATGGCAATGCCACAATCTCCTTCACCGCTACAGCCATCTGATCAGGTCTCGGTTTCGTGATTAGGCCGGCTTTCTCGCACAGCATCGTGTTCGCGCCTTCTGCCACGACCACGATGTCAGCGGATAGGTCTCCTCTGTCTGTTCTAACTCCGACTATCCTATCCTCATTGGGCAGGAGTTCAGTAACGTTGGTTTTCGTAATCACCGTGGCGCCTGCTTCCTGCGTTTTCCTGAGGTACCATCTGTCGAATTTCGAACGTAGGATCGTGTAGCCGCTTTTTGGATCGACCTGTCCGGTGCTCATGTGGCTTACAATTGTATGTTCGCCCTTTCCCATGAGGCAATAGGAGTGCTGAACGATTCTACGTTCCAGAGGCGCCTCGCTCCAGAATCCAGAGAATACGTCGTCCAGCGTCTTGGTGTAGAGTACGCCGCCAATGACGTTCTTGCTTCCTGGGTATTCGCCTCTTTCAACTATGGCCACGTTAATCTTGTTCTTGGCCATAACGTAGGCTGCTGTGACACCTGCGGGGCCTGCTCCGACGACTATCGCGTCGAACTTCTCTACCAACGAGTGCTAACCTCTTCCCTGAGGCCTCATGCCGCTTAGCTCATCGATGAGCAGAGGTAGTATCTTCACGGCGTCTCCTATGACTCCGTAGTTGCAGGAGTTGAAGATGGGCGCTTCAGGGTCAGCGTTTAGCGCAATCACAGTCTCCGCCCCCTCTATTCCAACCAAGTGCTGAATGGATCCGGAGATGCCGACGGCGATGTAGAGTTTCGGCCTGATCGTCTTGCCGGTTTGGCCAACTTGTTTCTCTTTGTCTGCTAGACCTGACTCGACGGCTCTGCGTGAAGCTCCAACCGCCCCTCCGAGTGAGTGCGCAAGGTTCTTCACCAATTGAAAGTTCTTTTCTGAGCTGAGTCCTCTGCCGCCGGAGACCACAACATCGGATTCTTGTAGCAGGCTGCTCATCTCAATCCATTCGTATTCGAGTATCTTGGTCGGAATTTGCTCTTCGCTAAAGTCCATTTCTACTTTCACAACCTCAGCCTTCGCGTCTGTCTTGGGTGGTTTGGGGAACACGCCTGGTCTGACAGTACTCATCTGAGGTCTATGTTTCGGCGTTACGATCATGGCGAGCTGCCTTCCTCCCCAGGTTGGCCTGATCTGAAGTAGGCAGCCGGTCTCGGGGTCTATGTCAAGAGAGGTGCAGTCAGCGGTCAGACCCGTGTGAATTGTGGTGGCAACCATTCCCGATAGGTCTCTTCCGTTTCGTGTCGCTCCGATCAGCAAGACTTGAGGCTGATAGGCGATCGCGGCTTTGCTCAGGGCTCTTGCATATGGGGCGGTCCGATAGTGCTTGAGAATGGGTTTGTCAATCACATACACCCTCGAAGCGCCATAGTTCGCCGCTTCTTGTGCAGCGTCTTCAATCCGGTATCCGATCACAACTGCTTCGAGCGTAGTGTTCAGCTTCTTCGCGAGCGATGCTCCCGCACCGAGGAGCTCCCAAGAAACACTAGCTGTGCGCCCTTCGTTCTGCTCCACGTACACCCACACAGGTCCGTGATCCGAACTCAGATGCGACTTCGTCGCCGGCTGAGCCTCGTTGCTAATCAAGGTCGAAGCAGCCGCCGTCTTACCGCTAAATGGTCTGCTTGAGAGAATCTTTTCCTTGAGCCAACGGGCGGCGCTGACCGGATCAGCGCTGCCATCGATTATCTCTCCTCTTCCTCTCGGCTTTGGGATGAACATCTTTCTGACCGTCGTTGGAGACCCTAGGAGACCCAGTTTGGGCGGATCCGCGTTGATGGTGTCTTTGTTCCAGTGACTCACCTCTGCCTTTTGCGAACGCAGAATTCCATCTATAGTGGCTCGGCGAGGCTTGTTCACGTTCTCGACAACAGAGATCGCTGCGGGCATTGAGACTTTCACTGTTTCCATCATCTCATCTGCTCTTCTGGCGGCTACGACGGTCTGCTCTTTGGGATTGGCCTTCACGATGTGGGTCGCATAGGTGATTATGGGGATCCCAAGTCTGGCCGCGACGCCCGGTCCCACCTGTCCGGTCTCTCCGTCCAAGGCTTGTTTGCCGAAGAAGAGCAAGTCAGCTATTCCCTCTTCTTTCTCAAGTCTCCTAACCGCGGCTGACAGCGTGTAGCTTGTGGCGTAAGTGTCCGCCCCTGCCATGGCCCTGTCTGTGAGCAATACCGCTTTGTCGGCTCCCATGGCCAGTAGGTCCCTTAGCGATTCCTCTGCTTGAGCTGGGCCCATGGTCATGACGGCGACCTTGGCGCCGTAGAGATCCTTCAGCTTGAGGCACTCTTCCACAGCGTTCACGTCGCTAGGGTTGATGACTGATGGTATGCCTTCTCTGATCAGGGTCCCCGTTTCAGGATCCATCTTGACTTCCGTAGTGTCGGGAACTTGCTTGATACAAGCAATCACAAACAATGCCAAGCGCTCTCCTTAGCCACCGAATCACATGGTTGTCTTGGTTCACAACCAGAACTATCAATGTTGAATGAGATCGGCATTAAAGAGCCCTGTTCGCGCGCCTCTCGTGTTGTCTGATTATCGGCTCGAGCGTTTCCAATGTCACACTTACCTACTCAGCCTTGCAGGCTAGGTGCTTAATTCGCTTTCCCGAAATACTCGAGCTTGATCCATAGGACTATTACATTCGACAAAGCTAGTAAGGACCAAGAATCACAGGATGCGAGATTAGTGAGCCCTCGTCTCGCCTATGTCTACAGCGACGACTTTCTGAAATACGATTTCGGCCCGGACCACCCGCTGACACCAATTCGGCTGAAGCTAACTTACGAACTCTCACATGCCAAAGGCCTCATTGACGACCGGAACATCATAGTGATCCCGCCACGCGTCGCGACCGAGGAAGAGGTAAGACTGTTCCACACGGAAGAATACGTTGACCTAGTGAAGCGAAAAAGCAAGGAGGGTCACGGTCTCCTAGATCTCGGCGACACTCCAGCATTCAAAGGAGTCTATGAAGCATCGGCAATGACCGTCGGTGCGACTCTGGAAGCCGTCGACGCAGTCATGAAAGGAGAAGCGGAGCACGGAATGAACATCTCCGGAGGCCTCCACCACGCGCATGAAGACAGGGCGTCAGGTTTCTGCGTCTTCAACGACCCGGCCGTAGCGATCGCCTATCTGAAGAAGAAATATCATCTTGAGAGGATCATGTACTTTGACATGGACGCACATCATGGCGATGGCGTGATGTATGGATTCTACAACGACGTTGGCGTCCTTGATGTGGATCTACACGAGGACGGACGGTACCTGTTTCCTGGGACTGGATTCACGTTCGAGACAGGAGAGAAAGGCGCGGAAGGCCTCAAGATCAACATTCCAGTGCCTCCAGGAACCGGGGACGATCCCTATCTCACGGGCTTCAGAGAGATCGTTCCACCGCTGGTTCGAGCATACAAGCCAGAGTTCATCATCGTCCAATGCGGAGCTGACTCGCATGCGGACGATATGCTTGCTCACCTCAGACTGACAACGCGGACATACGAAGAAATCATCACGACACTGCACAGGCTCGCTCACGATGTGGCATCCGGCAGAATAGTAGCAATCGGAGGAGGAGGATACAACCCTGCGAACGTTGCAAGATGCTGGACCATCATCGCCGCGTCACTTCTAGAAGTTCATCCCTCCAATGAGGTGCCGGACGAATGGAAGAACTCGCTTCGAAAGACTACGGGTCTGTCGCCACCTATGACCCTAAGAAGTGAGCCCTCAAAGAATGACAACCCGAAAACAGGGATGGAGCAAGTGCTGAAGAACATTGAGGATCTCAGAAAGAGGATCCCTCTCCTTGGCAGACATTCTAGCTAATCCGGAATATGCCTCTTGCATTCCGTGAAGTCAACTCCACTAGTTCGTCCAACTGCATTCCCTTCAATTCCGCAACTTTATGCGCAGTTTCAAGGACGAACAGAGGCTCGTTTCGTTCTCCTCGTCTCGATTGAGGCGGAAGAAACGGGCAATCGGTTTCAAGAACAATCGATTCATCCGGTAGATGCTGAACGAGTTCGTGTAACCTTCTCGCATTAGGGTATGTCACAGGCCCTGCGATCGAGATCACGTAGCCCATCTCAATGACCTCCTCAGCCATGCTCAAATCGCCTGAGAAGCAGTGAAGAATACCTTTGGCGTTTTTGTCGAACCTGCGCAGCACCTCTAAGACGTCAGCATGTGCTTCGCGGTCATGTACAACTATTGGAAGCTGGAGCTCGTTCGCGAGCCGTATCTGTTGCTCAAACGCTTCCTTCTGTCGTGCTCTCGGAGATAGGTCTCGATAGTAGTCAAGCCCAATCTCACCGATCGCGACGACTTTTGGATCCTGAGCGAGTTCCCGGAGCGAATCGACCGTCGAAGCGTTCATCGCCTTTGCATTGTGCGGATGGACTCCAACGACCGCGTATATGCCCTCGTGATTCTTTGCCATTCTAGCAGCTTCGCAACTTGCGCCAAGATCGTATCCCACGCTGACAATGGCGCTCAAGCCAGCTGCAAACGCTCTCTCAATGACTTGCTCTCTGTCCTTATCAAATGTAGGCCATTGTAGGTGCGCATGACTATCGATAAGTTTGATGATCGATCACCTCCCAAAGTAAGTTGTCCGATTCAACTGATCTTTCTGACTCGCTCGCATTCATCGAGACGTTCAACTGCACGCCTGATGTGAGGAATCGTGATTGAGCCGCCAACGATGAGGGCTACATTCAGTGCCTCGTAAAACTCCGGGGACGATACTCCTTCTTCTACGCATCTGATGACATGATACGTTATGCAGTCATCGCATCGCAAAACAACCGATGCCACCAGACCTAACAGTTCCTTCGTTTTGCTTGGAAGCGCGCCAGGCTCGTAAGCCCGTGCATCGAGATTGAAGAAACGCTGGATTTGTTGGTTGCCTGACGCCAAGATCTTCTCGTTCATCCTCTCGCGGTACTTCCTGAA
>JBEKGZ010000056.1:0-9208 GCA_050012535.1 Bathyarchaeia archaeon
CGAGAAGCACAAGGAGCACGCCCTTCGGAAAATGCGAGAGCTCTACTACTGCATGGAGTGCTCAAAGGCGCATCCATCCATCGCTACTTAACCTTCGCCTTATCGAGAGATGCCTCTTCACCTGTCGTCCGTCGTCGTTTGATTGATGTGTGTGTGCGCACCAGCCTACCCACAGACAGATTCACTAAACTAGCTGTGATTGGCGCACTGCAGATCCTATGCAGACTGCACCCGCTCTCGAGAGGTGGATATGCTTTTCAGTGTTAGTGACCCGTTTCTTGGCATGAGAGTGACAACCGTTCTCATTCTCCTGTGTTTCTTGGCGAGTCTCTATGCGTGGACTGTCAATCCTGTCACGGTGCAGAATGACCTGGTATTCAGTCTCAGCAATTTGCTAGCTGGGCGGGTCTGGACTGTTGTCACGGCGATCTTCGTCCACGCCAATTTGCTTCACTTGGTCGGTAACATGATCTTTCTCTACGTATTCGGGAGCACGTTGGAAGGCGTGGCAGACTCCAAACGTATGCTGCTAGCCTTCTTCCTTGGAGGGATCGTAAGCTTTCTTCTGAGCTTGCCTTTCTTTCCGTCCGATGCGACATTCGTGGGCGCGTCTGCTGCGATATTCACACTCACCGCCGTGGTCATGCTAATGAAGCCGCTAAGATTCTCTTTCTTGCTACTCATGCCCGTTGGGCTGGTGGCGGTTCTATATTTCCTCTACAACGCCGCGGCCGTATACTATCACCTTCAAAGCGACGTCGCCTATGTCTCACACATAATCGGTTTCTCGCTTGGACTACCTCTAGGAATCGCCTGGAGCCCACAATGGAAGAGGAACCTACTAGTCTCGATTGGACTGCTTGCCGCATACTTCGTCCTGCTCTACTTGATCACAACGTACGTGCTACCCTTATTCCTCTAGCTTTCCACAGATCGTAGTCACCCGCCATATTACAGCTCTAAGTTCTTGATCGTCCTGCAATTACGCTCCGCTCAAAGAGGGCCATCACATAAGATAGTCATACTGCCAGGTGTTCCATGGAACGGATGGAACGACTAGAATGGTGACAGGTCGCGGGCACATTAGTGAACAGTTCCATTCCTTTTATGAGGATGGTGATGAAAGTACCGTTAGTATCAAACTATCGGAACGAAAGTTCTAGCCCGTCTACTTCCTCTAGTTTGAAGCCTTCTCGGTTCTTCAAGCGGCCAATGTAAAGAAGAGAGCATATGATCGAGCGCTGCATTTCATAGAGCGATGAACGGACCTGCTCAGTGTGCGGCGAGGGTGATGCCTGTGAAGCTAACAGATCGCGTCTTTGCGGAGTTCCGAAAAGTCATCTGGCTCCTAGTCATAGTCCTCTTGCTGTCGTACTTCTTCTCGATGGCACTAGGACTCTACGCGGTATTCTTTGTGCCCTCATCCATTCAGACAGCATCTGAACGCGTCGCTACTCTTCCTCTTAGTGTCTTCATGGTCGCCAACTTTCAGGTGCCACTTGGAGGACTTGGAACCAGTCTTGGCGTGCTCCTACTTGTGCTGTGGTTTCTTTATGTGGGCGCGTTCACCTTGGCTTGGTTCGATAGGCCTAGCTTTGCCTCTTCTCCCAAAGATGGCCGCCTTGACATCGCACATTCCAACTATCTTGTGCTGTTGCCTCAACTCGCCTGCGTTGTCTTAGTATTGGTTATTCTCCTAGAGAGCCTGCAGGAATCGGCCGGAATCCCGACCGGTGGGCTTCCGCCAGAGGCACCGGTAATTCAGTTCCTCGGCCTATCCTACGCGCCTTTCATGGAGGAATTCAGCTACAGAATAACGACGATTGGATTCATAGGCGGACTGTTTCTCCTCTTCAAGGCTGCGTCACCTCAGTTGGGCATGAGGCGGCCGGGCAGAGTGCGCATTCTTCTCCTGAGCATGTGGAAACCTCAGGCAGCAAAGGAATTGCTTGGGTTACGGACGATTCAGACTCACGGAGTTCCTAGAGGGCTTCTACGATCCGAATGGCTGCTGCTCATCATCAGTTCACTGGCTTTTGGCGCGGCTCATTACCTTGTTGGCGGAGGATGGGATATTGGCAAGATTTCCACTGCTGCGCTCGCAGGCTTCGCGATGGGGCTCGTCTATCTTAGGTACGGTGCGTATGCACCGATCTTGCTGCATTGGTTTTTCGACTACTATTTTGGAGCCTTCGATCTAGCCTCACAACTGAACCTGGCTGGTTCAGGCCTATTGTCAGCTGGAATCAACGTCTTGAATATTGGAGCAGGCGCTTTATTCACACTAGTGTTCGGCGCGTTGGCTCTTAGGAGAGCATGGACAGCATGGGGGCTCGACTCGCGGACACCGCGAAGTCAGGCAAGTTCTGTCGGCGAATTTCCGAACGCTTCATTGGGAGACATACGCTCCCCCGTCAATGCTGTGCTTCCAACAGCGGAGTGGCCGAAGTGCCGGACCTGTGGCGTACCAATGACGCCTGCAGATGAGGAAAAGCAATACTGGTACTGCCATAGAGATCATCAATGGTTTCTCTCAAAACAGAATACGTGGGTAGCTGAACAGGAAAGGGACGGGAAGAAACTAGAACAGAGCACTGCATAGCGCGTAGAGGGCAGAACCATCCGCACAGTCTAGAGGGTGTTTTGCTACTACTGTGGGGACCCTGTGCCACCAGACGCATTGTTTTGCTCGGATGATGGGCGAGCGAATTGGAAGAAGTCAAACCTGACTTGGCAGGCCTAGTCGCCGACATCGCGAAAGAGGAATGCAGGAAGCTCTACGACAAGCTGCTCACGGGCCTAGAAGAGGAACTAGCAGCGCTATGCAAGACACTTGACGAACTTGTCGAGTGAAGCCGGAGGCAGTTACTCAAAAGTGTCTCAGATCTTTGGGCCATCTCACGGGGTCTAGCTTCTTGGGCCTACGTGGGAGAACGTGGTATGTGTGTCAAGACGAATTGATGGTGGACCAAGATGGTTGGAATTCGAGCCGATTTATGGTTACATTAGGCTATTGGTGCAAGTCCCGGCGGTTGCACCCGAGGCTATTCCTTGTGTTTTCGATGAGCACGCGTCGACAAGTAGCAAGAGATGCTGACCAAAGCGAGAACGATAGGCAAAGTCACCTCGGTAGCTGAGAGTTCTGGTACAGTGCCGCCCGAGGGTCTTAGGTCAAAGTCTACCGAGGTATCCCAGCCCATGGACACTTGGATCGCGGTTTGTTGCCCTGCGTATCCAAGGCGGGAGACTCCGAGCGTGTAATTCCCGTTCATTATCCACATTTCATAGAATCCGTCGGTGGAGCTTGTTGCGGTCAGCATGGGACCGTAGGCGGTTACAGTAGCCCAGGAGAGTGGAATCAGGTTATCGTGCATGTCGAGTCCACGAACGTTTCCGAATACATGGGCTAGCCTGTCCAGGTGCAATATTGTGCCTACAGTGCCTGTGGGAGATGTGGAAAGGGTGGCCGTTTCCGCCTGAAGGTAGCCGGGCACCCACACTAGCACCAAGTACGTTCCGGCGGGAAGCCCATAGTCCTTGTGCCGCGAGCCGTCTGTCGTATCGTAATAGTTGACCCACCTAGTGGCTGGATTTCCGGAGTAATCTTGGAAACCGACAACATCGACTGTAGAATTTGATACGCCAGATGGTATGTAGGTTGCATTTGCCCCCGCGAGTAGTCCCAGTGCGTCGTAAACTTCGATCCTTACGGGCACCTGCGTGAGATCATGGAAAAACGTATCTACAGGCGCGGTCATGCCCTCGGTTCTAAATTCAAGCGTGATCTGTATCGTTGTCGCTTCCAGCAGGTCTACGTTGATGTCGCTGATGCCTCCCAGCGATACTGATACGGAATAGTCCGTTGGTGCAACGTAACCAACCGTGTAGACTCTCACTAGATATGTATCGGCCGGGAGGTCCGTGACATTTGCAGATGTTTCGAATGTGTCGGCCTGTTGTTGTGCGTTGGCGGTGTAGATATCTCCTATTGAATTTGTAAGTTCAAGACTCATCGGCGCGCCCGGGTATTGCCACGGCACCTCTTGGCGTGGAGTCTGCCAATTGATTGATCTAATCGTAACCTCCACGGCTCCTGCCGGAACCAAGTTGAGTACTAGGCTTGTCGCGGAGCAGCCTTCTCCTATGGATGCTTCGGGCACCGATAGCTGCGCGTATCCACGGTAGGTCGCCTCTATCATGTAGGTTCCGCTGGGAAATCCGTAATCTTTCCCAGGTCTCGCAGCGAATCTTCCGAAGGTTTGGAATGTGGTAAGAACTCCCGTGATCTCCATCGTCCACGTCTGGCTTCCTTCGGGTACGAACGAGCTGTTTGAACCTCTCAGCGTTCCGTCGAGCTGAGAGGCTTTCAGCGTCAGTATGCCGCCCACCTGCAACGGGGTTTGGTGGACTGGGAATTGGACCGTTACTTGAAACCATCCGCTTCTCCACAAATCAAAGGAAACCGAAACGTCACGCATGTAATTTTGCGTATACGAATAATCTTGCACATGGACGTCAATTATGTCTCTCTGCACGTATTGGTTGACGAAGGCGTTGATGTAGTAGTCACCTGCCGCCAAACCAGAGATGTATGCTGCATCGTCTTGTGGAACGTGACCATCTAATTTTATGGATCCGTTGAAGGTGAAGTGATAGTAAGTTAGAGATGGATCGGTGTTGTTAGCTGCATTCGCTTGCTGCGTTCCACTGGAGTCGGATAATTCTATACTGATCGGCCGAGGGACCTGTCCGATTGTCAAATTGTAAGTGTAGCCCCAAGGGACAGGTCCAGAGACGCATCTGGACGAGACGGTGACGGATATCGTTGCGCTCGGGTACACTTGGATGTCGACGCCTGACAAGGATTGGCCAGGATACACGGTGACGGTTTCATTCATCGCTGTTGGAGCAAACCCAGCGGCCGAAGCGTTCAAGCGGTAAGTACCTGCGGCGAGCCCATAGATGGTGTAGGTCCCATTCGCTGAAGTGTCGAAATAGGCTTGACCCGATACACTTTCGCCTAGGTTAGTGGTGCCTTGAGCAATTACCCTACCTGGCACTTTGACAGGCAGGCCGTACTGCCCTTCTTCCCCGTTCAATACGCGACCAGATATGTAGGCCGGGTCTAGGCCTCCTTCTACAACGATCGTTGGAAAATTCTTAGGGCCGATTGACTCTCCATCCACGAGAATCTTCATGAAATACCTGCCGCAGACGCTAGGGGCCTTGACGTTGAACATCCTCACGGTGTACGTGCCTGCTGGAATGGTCGCGTTCTCAATTCTCACAGCCCACCATGAAGGGGCGACGGCGTCGTTTCCGCCCCCCTTGCTGATCGCTATGCTTCTGTAGTTGTTCGTTATGCTCGTCCACACGCTTGTAGTGTCGGTCTTAAGAAAACTGAACTCGGGCGGCACGAAGATCAATACCGAAGACGCATCGCTATTCAAAGTCACGCTTAGAGAAATGTCCCCAGTTGTGTTTTGAATTATGGCGCTCTTCGGGTAATCCAACCTCACTATGTCAGCAGATGTACCAAGCGTGTGGGAATAGGCTCCAGGGGACATCTGAACTACGTCGTCTCGCTCTGCAGCGACTTGCTCGGAGAGGTGCCCGGCTGCGATCAGCCCAATGATGACCAGCAGTAAGACTGTGAGAGACGGTCGCTTGAACGAGCTCATCTTTCATCGCCCCCGGGGGTCTTGAGAAATCAAGACCGAGGTGACATCGAGTTAGCTTGGTGTAACCTTCGGTTCTGTCTCCGATAGTGGCTCCGGGAGCTCCTCCTGCTCTGCCCCTTTGCCTCTTCGAGCATATATCATTGCGATTCCCAGAACTGCGAGAACTATTAGAAACCCTCCTATGAACGACGCCACGACAAACACAATCCATGATGTTTGTGGGACGGAGAAATTAGCTGTTTGTGGGACGGTGAAGTTAGCGCGAGCTAAAGTCTGTTGAGGCGACAGCGAGTTAACCACGTATGCGTTGATCGCATTCAGGAGCCCTGCGACCAAACTCGCGGACATCAACTTCCTTCTTGAAATCCTTGGACTCTGGGACTTGATTACAGACCCCACTGCGATACCAGCGACGATCACAGGAATTATTATTGGAATCTGGGGCATAGAAGTCGCGCCATGTTTATGGCAAGGATGCAACTAGCTTATATAAGGCTAACTACAGGCCCTAGTTAGGAGTTCCCATTTTTGAAGCTGCAAGCCTTGCATCCTTATCGCCGGGATCTCAGATTTGTGTTGGGGGATCTTGAGTCGATAGTTCTTAGGCAGCTCTGGGAAACAGGCAAACCCATTTCAGTCAAAGACTTTCAGGCGATAGTCACGGAAAGACGCCCGGTCGCGGTTACGACCGTGGCAACTACCCTGGACCGGCTCTACCGGAAAGGGCTTGTGTCTCGGGGGCTTGTCCGAGAAGGTGGACCGCATTACTTGTATAAGCCCCGTATGACGGAAGAGGAGTTCCGTTATGCTGTGGTCGATGGTGTCATGGGAGCATTGCTCGAAAGCTTCAATGATGTGACCGTTGCATACCTTGCTCAACAGATCGGTACTGGGAGACCAGAGGAACTGCGTGTCCTGTCGAAATACCTGAACAAGCTGCGTCGAAAGGGAAGTAACTGATGAATCCCTTCATCGTATATCTCATCTTTCTGATATCGGTCGTGATAGGGCCGTCCCAGCTGGCAAAATGGAGCCTTTTCGTCACAGCAGTCGGGCTCACTGCAGCATTTGCGCTGAGACGTTCGTTTCAAGGTCGAACTATGGTATTACTTGGGATGCTTGGCATGATGCTTGCTGAGAGCTTGTTGTTCGTTGGCGTAAGCTCTTACATTGATATGCTGGGCCGAGCACCGGCACATGTGGCCTCTTGGGACTATTTCTCGATCCTTCATGCCGTGAACCTAGGGATTGTTCTAATCGGCGGCATTGCTGCAGCTTGCGCGGGGCTCTTCATTGGCCTGAAGAAAACGCGCATCGGTATGTCGAAGATGTTTCCTCAATTGCAATTCCTGGGACCTGCCCCAGTTCATGTCAATGAAACGGCAAAGAGACTCGCCTGCCTTGCGGGAGTGGCCTCTCCAAACGTTTCGCTTGTCGACTCGGGCGTTCCCTCCGCCTTCACTGTCTGGGCGAACCGCAAGTACTCGGTCGCTCTCTCGGTTGGTCTCCTGGAATCATTAGACGATAATGAGGTAGAGGCCTGTCTGGCGCATGAGATCTCACATATCAAGAATGGAGATTTTACTGTGAGGTTTCTAGCGACGCTGGCCAAGATAGCGCTCTTCGCGAAACCCTTAAGCTACTTCATCGAGCCAGCAGTCTATAGAGCACGTGAGTTTCTGGCCGACAGAACTGCGGCTCAGTTGATTGGTGGTCCAGATGCGTTGATCTCTGCACTATCCAAGCTGAAGGATTCAGATTCCCTTGCCGTAACATCACCTGAGGGCTTGATGTGCGTTTGCAATTTGAGTGGAGGCAAGAGTATGCTCAGGATTCTTGACAAACAGCCTGACCTCACAACTCGAATTGAGACGCTTCGGGAGATGAAACGAGCATGAATGCTCTCAATCAGTTCCGTAACTGGACAATCCTTGCTTTACTCCTGATGCTATTGACTCCGGTCGGAGTTGCTCAGGGCCAAAGTTCAGCGCACATGACAGTAGCCTTGACCGGGCAAACCCTGACCGCAGGCTTCAACAACAATGTCACTATAACCGCCACAAACAGTTATTCTTCGTATAGCATCTATCCTTCTGGCACGATATACGACGTTGACTTGGCCGTATCTGTGCCAGCTCCCCTGCAAATGGTCGGGGATAATCATTGGCACTACGACTCGATCGCGCTGAAAGAATCTGTTAGCATCAGCTTTCAGGTCTATGCGTCCATCGCTGCAGTCGGTAGCTCTTACGAGGGATCCGTCACGCTGACGTACAGGCAGCTTGGCGACATCTCGTATACTCAAGAGAGTCACTCGATTGGTTTCTCGGTCCAAGGGTGGGTCAACCTCATACTCTACGGGATACAAGTCACTCCGCCATCCACCACATCTGGTGGCAACGCAACCGTCTCGGGGAACCTCCTAAACAGTGGAAACCTCGCCGCCTACAACACTAACGTAACCGTTCAGTCAGAGGCATTGGCTCCCGGCGCCGCGACAAGCGTGTTCTTAGGCGAAGTTGACCCGAACATACCGAGGCCGTTCAGCCTCCTAGTCACCTACAAAAAGACCCTTACAAACGGAACCTACTCCCTCATCATTAGCGTGTCTGCGATCGACACGAACAGACCTGCTTATCCCTACAGTACCCAACAAGTCTCTCAGATTCAGATTACGAAACCCACTGTGCAGGCGCGGACTCGGACTACTCAAACGAGTGGCGTTATTGGAATGATTTTCGAGATCTTGCGTTTTCTCTATGGCATATTCTTCGGTTTCTGGAGCATGGTTGCGCGAGTCTACCCAAACTGTTCGTATTCCAATGCAACCATCGCGTTCATCATGGGAGTGCGACAAGGGACATAGAACCCAGACACTACTTCAATTCCAACATGGAAGAGCAAAAACAAGGCGATCAGTCAACACCTGGTCTACAGTAAGTAGGGGCCACGAGAAACTAGCCTGACGACTGAGACATCCCCGCACAAGATTGTGGCGTCTCGGCTGCAATGCTGAACAGCGTCTCTGACACGCTAAACCGACCTCACTATGTTCGCAGTATTGTAGGGGAATTGCAGGCCCTTCTGCGCGCCCCCCCGCCGGCGTTCGTTAGCTGAGGTAACGATGAGTGTATCAGTATCTATCTTCTCGATCTGACTCGGAATTCCAACACCCACAATTTGCGACGGTTTGTCGTCGAGAACGGGTCACGGCTATCCGTCCCCGCCCGTTTCAAGGAACCGTTGCCTTACTCATATTTCAGCGCCACAACAGCGTTCATCTTTGATGCTCTCCATGCTGGGTAGAGCCCTGCCGCTATAGCTAGCAAAACCGGGAATACTAGTGAGAAGAGGATAAGTTCAGTTGAGAATACGGGCTGGATTGCGGTTCCCCCTCCTCCCCCTCCTCCTCCCGGCCCTCCGAATCCAATACGTGCCCCTCCAATTCCGCCTAGCATTCCTCCCATGAGGAATGAAATTGCGTAGCCAAGCGCCAATCCGCAGAGGGCTCCAATGACACCTGTTAG
>JBEKGZ010000057.1:0-9195 GCA_050012535.1 Bathyarchaeia archaeon
ACGTGGAATGAGGTTGAAGCTTACGGGTTCCCGAATGAACTCGGACACTTTGTCTCATGCATAGGCGAAGGAAAGCAACCAAGCGAAACATTTGAAGATGGCTTGTTGATCAACAAGATCGTTGACGCAGCATACCGTTCGGTCAAATCGAAAAGATGGGAAAACGTGTAGACCTAATAGTCCAACTGATATATAGGAAGTATCATGGTGACCAACCTGCAAGGTGAGGATCGCGCTATGAAAGAGAATAATATTGCTCCAAGCATCGTCTACTGTAATAAGTGCGGCATGGGCAACCCGAGCACGAACAAGTTCTGCTATGGCTGCGGGAACTCGTTGTTGTCTGCAGCGTGTTCGTCCTGCAGCCAAGCCAACCCGCACTATGCGAAGTTCTGCGGCTCATGTGGACGCAAGCTCAAGACCAAAGTGTAGAGTTGACAAAGACCTCTACGCGACCAACGAACAGTTGCCCGCCTGCTCTTTGCATGGTAGTGTCGAAAAAGCCAGTACGGCGAATGCTCTTCGCGGATAATTCCCGAAAATAGCGAAACTGAGAATCTGTCCCAGAGCCTCGGGTTCATGGTATGGAGCCTCGGGCGGGGTTCGGACCCGCGACCTTCCGCTTGCTCGGGATGTCCTTACAAGGCGGATGCTTTCCAGCTCAGTAAGCTGAGACTACCAGGCTGAGCCACCGAGGCTTCTACACACCTAGCAACAGTGCCTTAAAGTGACTTCCGTTGAGGAAATGAGCGGACAACCAGAAGTGGAGCGAGTCGAGATGAACGACAATGAGCTCGTTGTGGTCGGAGAAGTTGCCCTCGATGTGAACTTGAGCTGAGAATAGGCAAGAGATCATACGACCCCCAGACGCTACCCTATTTGCATCGGGAGAGACCAGTGTTCCCAGAGTTGGGTGCCCCGCGGTTCCCCTTAAATTCCTCTGGAATTAGACCATTAGACTTCCAGAACGCAATCTGAGTGACGGCGCAATGACAGATACGATGTCCTCAAGACAGAGGGTCATGCAGGCATTCAACCACGCAGAAGTGGACCATGTGCCGCTTCTAGTAAGATGGTGGGGGCGCCCGTATTTCTCGGACAAGAACGACAGTTGGAGAGACCAATTTGAACGAGCCCTGAAGACCACTAGACTTGGGTTGGATGATGCTGTCCAGTTTGAACCTCCTAGAATGCTCAGTCCTGAAGTAACCGCGAGAGTTCGCAGAGAAGACCATCCTGGAGAACGATACCCTGTACTATCCAAGGAGTATCACACCGCCAAGGGCGTTCTCAGTCAGATCGCCTACAAGACAGAGGATTGGCCTCACAGCGATGAAATACCAATCTTCACGGACTTCCTTGTCCCTCGCTCCCGCTCGAAGAAATACCTGATAGAGACAATCGAAGACGTCGAAGCACTTGGTGCGCTATTCGCAGAACCGTCTGAGGAACTGCTTCGACAAGCCCACGAAAGAGCTGACAAAGCCAGAAGCTTCGCAGAGAAGAACGAGGTTCTCATAGAATCTGGCACTGACTATCTCGGCAGTTGGCTCGACGGTTCAGGGCTATTTCTAGGCGACGCGCTTGGATGGCTATGCGGACTTGAGAACGCGATCAAGTTTGCCTATGGAAAAGCCGAACTTCTCCACAAGCTGCTCGACACGATTCTCGAATGGAACCTTAGGCACATCAGATTGATTTCCGAGCTCGGAGGATCCGATATGATAGTGCACAGAGCATGGTACGAGACTTTCTGGTCGCCCAAGCTTTTCAGAACATTCTTTGCTCCCAGAATCAAGAAGGAGATAGAGCACGTTCACAGAATTGGATCGAAGTATTGCTACATAATGACATCAGGTATCATGCCGCTACTTGAGCCGCTCGCGGAGATGGATATTGACATCCTCTACGGCACCGATCCGGTGCAAGGCGGAGCAGATCTGAGGCAGATCAAGCGGCGGGTGGGTGATCGAGTGTGCCTTTGGGGAGGAATGAACTCGGCTGTGACGCTTGGCTCGGGAGGCAGGCAAGATGTTGAGAACGCCGTTAGGAACGCCATCGAGATACTGGCGCCGGGAGGGGGATTCCTTCTTGCCCCGATCGATCAGCTGTTTGAGGACACGCGATGGGAGAATGTGCTTACGATGATTGAGACCTGGTGCAAGCTCTCACAGACGCGAACGTGATTGTCTAGGTAAGACAAATAAGCCTAGATTATGCGTCTCTCGCCTTGATTCGGTTTGGGGCTGCTCTCATTCGTCCTACGCCGTCTCGGACTTGCCGTGTTCGTCCTCCTAGGAGTAGCCATAATCACGTTCATCCTCTCACACTCGATTTCATCTAATCCCATTGTCGCTTGGCTCGGGCGTGCAGCCAGCATGTACCCGGACTTGGCTGCAGCATACGCGGCGAAATACCACTTGAACGATCCGCTCTACGTGCAGTTCTACTACTACATAGCCGGGTTGCTTCAGGGAGATCTCGGATACTCGGTGCTGAAGGGCAGGCCAGTCGCAGTCGCCATCAGAGAGACCCTGCCGTACACTCTTCAGATTGCCTTCTTCGCAATCGTTTTCACCTTGGTTATCGGCATACCGCTCGGAGTGCTTGCCGGAAGATATCACCGCAAGGCAGCGGACTACGGGATAAGAGCATTTTACCTTGCCGGAGTGTCGTCCCCCGCGTTCTTGCTCGCGCTATTCTTGTTGATTGTTCTAACTTACATGCTCCGCCTGCTTCCTAGCGGTGGCGCGCTCAGCCCGGGCGTCTCGGCACCCAAGCCGTTCACAGGTTTCATTCTGATAGATAGCCTGCTCGAAGGTAATCTCGGCACTTTTCTTGATGCACTAGTGCATGTTATCATGCCCAGCTTGGCGTTGGCGCTTGGCGTCTTCGGATATGTGACACGGGTGCTTCGTGCGTCTATTCTCGAAGTCATGCGTACAAACTACATACGGTCCGCGCGTGCAAAGGGCCTGGATGAGAACACGATCTTCTTCAAACACGCTCTTAGAAACGCCATGATTTCAGTTGTCACTCTTGCTTCTCTTCTTGTAACTTGGCTGGTGACGGGGACGTTGTTTGCGGAAACAATCTTTACGTATCCTGGAGTCGGCCAGTACTTGGTTCAAGCGCTCAGCGCGCTGGACTATCCGTCCATTCTCGCAATAACCCTGGTCTTCGCTGGCATCATTGTGGCCACCAACCTCGCGGCTGACATTCTCTACGCTGTCGTGGATCCGGAGATTCGATTGCAGTGACAAGATTCAAGAATCCCCGAATGCAATATATCTTCGAGCTGGTGACTTACAACAACGAGACCAAGCTCGGTTTCTTTTTCGTGGCAGCTATTGCCATTGTGGCGATTGGCGTTGCATTGACTGGCGATGTCCTGCTTCCATACGATCCGATCAAGCAGAACGTGGGCCCCGCGTTGAGTGCTCCCAGCCTTCAGCATCTGTTTGGAACGGATATCCTGGGCCGAGACGTATTCAGTAGGATGCTCATTGCGACCCCAAACGATGTTTTTGTCAGCTTCGTTGTTGTTGGAGGTACACGGACATCATATTTGCGATTCCGGCGTTGGTGCTTGCCATATCAATTGCAGTCATTCTGGGCCCTGGCATCGTTCACATGATGTACGCTTTGCTGATCATATGGTGGCCCCCGTACGCACGTCTTGCTCGCGGTGAGGCCCTTCGTGTGAGCCACCAGAACTACATCGAAGCAGCCAAAGCGTCAGGGATCGGAGGTTTCAGGATTCTGACCAGACACGTGTTGCCCAACATCCTCACACCGATGATCGCATACGCTAGTATTGACATTGGTAGCGTCATCATCATCTATGCAGGCCTCAGCTACCTCGGGCTTTCCATTCGTCCCCCGTTGGCCGAATGGGGCGCTATGGTGAGCGCCTACCAGGACTACTTGGTTTCTGCACCATGGCTGCCGCTTTTTCCAGCGCTTGTGATCGGTATCGTTGTCGTCGCCTTCAGCATTCTAGGTGACGGGCTGCGAGATGCCGTGGAAGCGGCGAGGGTGGGGTGATGAACAACGGAAGAGAAGTCGGTCCTGAACGTTGACGGATTATCGATCGCGTATGAGTTGAAGACAGGCGCGGTTCGAGCGGTCGATAACGTATCCATGTCGATAAGACCGCATGAACTTGTGGCCGCAGTCGGGGAGAGCGGCTGTGGGAAGACAACGCTTGGCCTCTCAATAATCGGACTGCTGCCGACCCCGCCTGCGAAGTATGTTGCCGGGGAAGTCAACTTCAATGGAAAGAACCTGCTAAGTCTCGCGCCAGATCAAATGCGGCTCTATCGTGGAACGGAAATAGCCATGATCTTTCAAGAGCCAATGACATCGCTAAACCCGGTGTTCAAGATCGGCAATCAGATACAGGAAGCAATCAAACTCAGGGACTCGCGTGGAAAAGGAGGCACAACATCCGGGCGAGACACACGTGGCTCATCCTCGCGAAACGGGGCGAATGACAAGAAGAAGCAGATCATAGATGTCCTGAACCTCGTGAGAATCCCAGATCCAGAGCGCGTGGCTAATCGCTACCCTTTCGAGCTAAGCGGCGGTATGCGGCAACGCGTGATGATTGGCATGGCGTTGGCGCAAAAACCTTCCCTGCTGATCGCAGATGAACCAACTACAGCTCTTGACGTAACGACTCAGGCTCAGGTCCTGAAATTGATGAAAGGCTTGATGGAAGAGATGGATACGTCAATCCTCTTGATTACCCATGATCTTGCTGTGGCGTCTCAAGTGGCTGACAAAATCGCCGTGATGTATGCTGGTCAAATCGTGGAAGAAGGCGAAGTCCTCGATCTCTTCTCTCACCCGCTTCACCCCTACACGCAGGGACTGCTCGCATGTATTCCGTCCGGATCGAAAGAAGAAATGAAACTCAAGCCTATCCAAGGAAGCACTCCTGACTTGAGGAATATTCCTGCAGCATGCAAATTTGCGCCACGGTGCCCCTATGTGATGAAAAGATGTGAGGCCACGAAACCCGAGTTGACGGTCAAGGAGGGCTCTCATCGAGTTGCTTGCTACCTCCACCAATGAGAAACACACACTTCTGCAGATTGAGGACCTAGCCGTCTATTTTGATGTCGGCGGTTCCTTTTCCGTTCCTCTCCTGACAAAACGTGCTGCATATGTCAGGGCTGTTGACGGAGTCACCATAGACGTTGGAGCGGGCGAGACCGTTGCAGTTGTCGGCGAAAGCGGTTGCGGCAAATCCACACTGGCTCGAGCGGTGCTAGGTCTAATTGAATCGAGACGTGGTTCTGTCAGAATACGCGGCCAAGATAGGGCCACGTTCAAGCATTCGAAAGACCGGTTCAAGATCATTCAGATGGTTTTCCAGGACCCGGATTCCTCCTTGGACCCGAGCATGAAGGTCAAGGACACAGTCTCAGAACCACTCGTCGGCCTCTCGTCAATGAGCAAGGACGACAGGGAAAAGAAGGCAGCTGAAGTTTTGAATGCAGTGGGACTCGACAACAAGTTCCTCGACAGACTTCCAAGGCAGCTTAGTGGTGGCCAGAAACAGCGCGTGAACATCGCGCGGGCGATAGTGACCGAGCCGAGTCTCGTGATACTCGACGAACCAACGAGCGCTCTCGACGCGTCAGTGCAGGCACAGATACTCAACCTTCTATTGGAACTGCAGTCGAAGTTCAACCTGAGCTACATGATCATTACTCACAACATTTCGGTCGCTGAGTACCTCTCAGATAGAACCTACGTCATGTACGCCGGCAAAGTCGTGGAGTACGGACCAACAAATGCGGTGATCAAAGATCCCAGGCATCCCTACACGATCGCTCTGATCACTTCCGCTCCTATCCCCGACCCTAAGGAGAGAAACCTTCTCAAAGTCGAAATTGTTGGCGAGGTCCCAAGCGTGGTAAATCCGCCACCTGGTTGCCGATTCCACCCACGCTGTCCGTATGCCGAACGGAAGTGCTCAGATCAGGAGCCTCTTCTCGAACCGCTAGGCCCTGATAGATTCGCGGCCTGCCATTTCATCGAAAAGACCTCGAGGAAAGCGGGCAAGGAATTCACTCGATAGAGCTCCGTACTGGGCTAGAAGATCGAAAAAAAGGTAGGGGAGCGGCGAGGCCGCTCTGCGTTTTTTACGCGAAGATTACGGTGTTGAACAGTGGAGCCGTATTCATGCCGTTGTATGCTGGGTCAAACCAGACTTCCTTGATGACGCTCTTGTCCCAGACGAAAGACCCGTCCACGTACCAGAGTCTGCATCCCGCGATCCATGCGTAGGGCGCATCGTTGTAGATCTGTTCCTGAGCGACTTTCAAAGATGAAACGATCTCGTCCGGATTTCCACTGCTAGCCAGCGTAGCGACAGCCTGGTCTACTTTGTCGTTGCTGTATACTGCCCAATTGCCCCAGAGCGACTTCGTGGACACAAACGAAGTCCAGTAGTCAGTCGGGGAGATGGCAGACGGAGCCCACATCATCCCGCCCAGGAATGATAGGTTACCCAGCTGCTCTGCGTTCTTGAGGTTCGTATTGTAGTCGCCGTACGGCCCCCAGTAGGTGCCGCCTTCAACCTCGGTTATCTCCGACTTGATGCCGATGTCTGCCAGGTTGCTCTGGACGATTTCCGCGGCGACCTTGCAGAAGGAACAGCCAGAGACTATCCTAAAGGCGAGGGTCGGAAGCCCTTTACCATCAGGATAACCAGCTTTCACGAGATAATCCTTGGCCGTGGCGACATCATAGGCGTAAGGCGGATAGTTGCCCGGGTCGTAGTAGATTCCATAGTTTGGCGTCTCGGGGCCGAGGAATGCTCCTGCTTGACCGAAGTATGCTTTGTCCCAGATGTCCTTGTAGTTGATCGCGTGGACGATGGCTTGGCGGAGATTCACGTTGTCTGTGGGCGCGATCTTGGTGTTGATTGCTACAGCCGTTATCTGCGCAGTAGATTGAACGGCGAAATAATCATACTTCGTGTTGTTCATAACGAGCTTGAAATTTGACGCCTTGATAGCAGAGAGTTGGGCGGCACCTGTTGTTAGGTCAGTGTATCTCGCTATGTCGTCGGTCTTTGCGTAGATTACAACTGTTTTCACTTGGCCTGGGTTCAAGAGTGGGTTTACTGCGAGGTCGCTGGCAGTCAGGCTCTTGCCCCAGTAGGTCGGGTTTTGCTGGAATTTCACGTAGGAGTTCATTTGGACCTCTGTGACCACATAAGGACCTGTTCCCGGGATTGGGTGGTCGTCAAAGTAGGAGTTGAATTGTGCAGGTGTTCCAAACCCGCCGTGCTCCATTGCCCATTGACAGTCGAAAAGTAGTCCTAGGAACCCGGCAAGTATCCCGTTCAAGTGGAGGAATGGAGCTTTCATGTGGAATACGATCTGATATGGACCGGTGGTGTAGATAGGCCAAGTCTTATCCTGCATCATCGCGAGAACTTCACCTGTCGGATTCGCTAGTCCAGTTGCGTTTATGAGGCCAAATGTTGCTGGTCCGATCTTCACGTTCGATACGTCGAACAGTGGAAGTCCACTGAAGAAAGTAGTTGCATTTCCAGTGAGGTAGTACCACACGTACATCTGAGTCCACACTTGATAGGCGTTGAATGGGTTACCATCGGAGAACGTCACGCCTTGTCTTAGATTGTAGGTATAGGTCGCTCCGTCAGGAGACACTGTCCAGTCTGTTGCGAGTTCAGGTGCCCACACTAGCTTCCCTTCTTGGAACTCTGTCTTAACGTTCGGGACGACTAGTGTTTGGTACACCGTGTGCTCGAGCCACCATGGCCAGGGAACTAATTGGATCTGGTAGAGCGCGTTGAGATTGCGGACGGGCCATTGCGTGTCATCGATCACGAGCTGCTCCTTCATTACCGTAGGAGGGGGCCGGGTGGCCAGGTAGACCCCTGCTGCTATGATCGCAACGATGAGAACGGCTATTACGATCGCTGCTCTTGATGTCGATATCGCTTTCTTATAGAGTGACATGAAAGAGGATTTTGGGCTACCTAGCGTAGATAAGCCTTTGCACAGGCTGGAGCTACATCGAACCTAGAATAGATACCATCGTTTGTGCGTTGGCTGGAAATTGACACTCTACTATCGACGATTGGTCCGACTTTTTTGCGATCCGAGAAGATGCTTAGGTTCCCACGCTAATGCTGGGGATGAGAGCTGTTGATGTCGTCTGTAGAGAGATGCGCTGCAGCGATCAATCTAGAGACAGGGTTCCTGTTTCGAACTCGGCATGACTCTGGCGATGATCGAAAAGCTCGTTGCGCGGGATGCAATCGAGAAGCAGCCTATTCATATCTGCCGTACCGTTCTGCGGCCTTGACCATTGCGTCGAGGTTCTCGTGTGGAGTATTGTTCGGCAGTTCGCATCCAGATCCTAGTATGTACGCTCCAGTGCCGCCCGCAGCTTCGATGGCTCCGCGGCAGCTCTCCTCAACCTGCTTCACTCTTCCGTTCAATAGGAGGTTCGGACTAATGTTGCCTATTATGCCGACTGAGCTTCCGAATCTCTGTCTGACCTTCGCCAAGTCAACATAAGAGTCAACCTCAAGGTAGCGCGTCCCTGTCTCAACCATCTTGTCGATAATTCGCGTTGCGTCGCCGCAGATGTGCAGTATGAAAGGGACTGCGTCGCCTGCTTGATGCATTACCTTTGTGATGAACGGGAAGCTGAATTGCTCAAAGTGTCTGGGTGAAATGACCGTTGGGGATGACATGGCGTCGCCGACCACTATGGCATCAGCGCCTGCCCTAACCTCCGCATTGACGAAGTTGGCAACCACTTCCGTCGTCAGGACCAGTAGCTCGTTGATGAGACCCGGATTCCGATACATGCACTTGCATGCCTCAGTGATTCCAAGCAGTTGTGCCGTCGCTTGAAACGGTCCGTTGACGCTTCCAAATACCGCGAGCTCATCTCCGACCTCTTCCTTCAGACTCCTGATCGCGTTGAGCCACACCGGAAGTCTGCCATCTCTCTCGGGGTCAGGCATTCTCAGGGACTTGATGTCAGCCGCTGTCTTCACTGCAGGCTTTGAAGCCATGGGCGACTCATCTTCGGGATACTGCACTTCGGCGCCCATGGATTCTATCTCAATTATAGGATCCGAGTCCACGTACACGGCATCGATCTTGAATCTCCGAGCCATGGCAATCTGGGATT
>JBEKGZ010000058.1:0-9182 GCA_050012535.1 Bathyarchaeia archaeon
GCCACGCCATCAAGACCTCTTTCCTTGACGATCGTGGGCAGTTGTTCTGGCTCTATGAAGGCGTCCCTCGAACCGGTCGTATGAACGTGAAGATCGATCTTGAGTCTCATATGATATGGACCCGTCTCAGGCAGCGCCTTGAGTGTGGCTCTTGATCTCCTGATCAGTGATCTTTTTGAATAATGGTACAGGATCGCCTATCACGTGACCTTCGCGGAGACGAATCTCACCGGCCTCTTCCCAACGTGTTCCAGATAGGCCATTCTGCAAACCAACTTGAGACCAAATCGACTCCGCGCTCGCAGGAAGGAATGGTGCTAGCAAAATCGCAAGAGATCTCACAAGCTGAGCACATACGAACATCGTAGTACGAGCACGAACTGGATCTCGCTTGATTGTATGCCAAGGCTCGCTCTCACTGAGGTAGAGATTGCCGTCTCGAGCGAGATCGATCACCGCAGACAGGCCTTCCCTCAGCTTGCACTGGTCCAGCGCCATGCTGGCTTTTCTAGGTGATTCCTGAAGCCTCGCGAGTATTGCTTTGTCGCGTTCGTTGAATTCGCCCGGGGCTGGGATTGATCCCGAGAAGTTATTCTTAATGAAAGTCAGCGTTCTGTGAATGAAGTTGCCGAGCACATCATTGAGGTCTGAATTCACCCGTGCTTGGAAATCCTTCCAAGTGAAGTTGGCGTCCTTAGTTTCTGGTCTGATGGCGATCAGCAGATATCTCCAATAGTCAGCTGGTGCAACCTGCAACGCTTCATCCATCCAGACTCCGATTCGGCGACTCTTGGAGAACCTCTTGTTGTCGAACATTATGAATTCGGTCGAGGATACTTGCCAAGGCAGAACGTAAGGATCCTTCGTCGCAAGGAGCAAAGCCGGGAAGATTATCGTGTGGAACGGGATGTTGTCTTTGCCGATGAAGTGCACGTTTTTTGTTTCTTTGTCAAACCAGTATGTTTTCCAGTCTTCAGGTCTACCGTTCTTCTCGGCCCATTCGACAGCCGCAGAGACATATCCTAGAACTGCTTCGAGCCAGACATAGATCGTCTTGTCCTCTGCTCCGGGGAATGGTGCGGGAATCCCCCATCTGTTATCTCGTGTGAGTGCTCTAGGGTGCAGTCCCTCTTGGAGCCATCTTTTTGAGAAGTTGCGGGCATTCTCGGGAAGTTGAGCGTTGGAATCGATGTACTGGTTCAAAGAGTCAGCAAATCGAGGAAGGTCAAAGAACCAGTGTTTCGAGGACTTGACGGTTGGGGTTGTGCCGCAAAACGCGCAACGGGGGGACTTCAATTCCAGCGGGTCGAGGACTCGGCCACAGCTATCGCATTGGTCTCCTCTTGCATTGTCCTGACCACAGTGGGGGCATATTCCCTCTACAAATCGGTCAGGGAGAAAACGCCCGCACTTTGGGCAGAACGGGAGATTCACGGTCTCGGTGAATATGAAGCCGTTATCGTAGACTTTGCGGTAGAATTCCTGAACGTATCTCCTATGAACGGGATTCTCAGTTCTGGTGTAGTTTGTGAAGCGGATCTGATACTTATCCAGCAAATCGCATATTGTCGCGTGATACTCGTCAGTAAGCTGTTTCGGGGCTATTCCTTTCTTGATAGCTTCAACTTCGATAGGTGTCCCGTGCTCGTCCGACCCCGTGACAGAGATAACGTCCTCGCCTTTGAGCGACAAGTACCTCGCGAAAACATCCGCAGAAAGCAGATGAATGAAAGTGCCAAGATGGGGAATCGTGTTGACGTACGGCCATGCTGAGCACACTATCCACTTGCCCACTCTATGTTCCTCCACGATGCGCCCCCAACTTGATGACCGGCCCTGCAAGATCGCCAGTTCGACACGACACTACAGGCGCCCTGAACTGACCTCCAAGGCCTGAACAGCGCATACGCGACTCTGCAAATAGATTAACGTTTTTAGTTGGAGCGTCAAATGGGAACGAAGAAATAGACCACAGACAATGTGCTCACGAGGAAGAGTACGATGAGCGACGAGTACACAAAGTTACTGGACGCCGCGATGGCAGAGATCCCCAAGAGGACCTCTTCGGGTGAACGATTCGAGCTGCCTAGGATTCAGGGAGTCAGAATTGGCAGCAGAACCATTGTACAGAACTTCAAAGAGATCGCTGACCGTATGAATCGTGACCCACATCATCTTCTCAAGTTCCTCTCCAAGGAGCTAGCTACAGCCGTAACGACGGACGGAACACGAGCGATCTTTAAAGGAGTATTCAAAGTGGAGTCCATGAATAGGCTGTTGAACATCTACACACAGAGATTCGTGATCTGCCCGGTTTGCAAGCGACCCGACACCAAGATGGACAGACAGGAGCGGTACACCTTCCTCACATGCGAGGCCTGCGGAGCAAGATCGCCCGTATCGACTGCCTGAGAAGTGCCAGATAGTGGAAGTCCATCTGCGAGTCATCCACGACAAACGCGGCGTACTGGTCGCCGCTTGCGACGCTGGACTTCTGGGCGAGACCTTCAGACAAGGCAGAATGAAGCTCGAGGTCAACCCCCAATTCTATGGCGGCGCACTGTGTACCATCGAGAAGGCCATGGAGGCTCTTGTGGAGGCAGATGTCGCCAACCTTGTTGGAGAAACCACGATCAAAGCTGCCGTCGACAAAGGCCTAGTAGACCCTGATGCAGTGATCTACTTCGGTGCGGTCCCCCATGTCCAGATCGTAAGGCTGTAAGACCCGAGCTGCCGAGTATACTCTTATACTGCCACTTCCGATTACACGAATCTGCGAGCTTTGAGAGTGGGCTGTTGGGCAAGAAGAAAGTCCTTAGCGAAGGGCAGCTTCGCGAGATGGTAACCCCGGGCGAGGGGCAAATGTTTGGCATCGTCCTGCAGATGCTTGGTTACGATAGGCTGATGGTGAAGTGCGCAGATGGGCATGAGAGGATGTGCCGAATCAGAGGGAAGATGAAGAGACGTGTCTGGATCAAGGTAGGAGATATTGTTCTAGTGGCGCCCTGGGATTTCCAGTTTGAGACTCGCGGAGACATCCTGTGGAGATACACAGAGGCCCAAGCCCAGATAATGCGTCAGAAAGGTCAGCTCGCAATGTGAGCGCCTACGGGTGCCTGTCTGTGGCGTGGTCGAGGAATGAAGAGCGACTCAGACTGAGACAGGCACGATATGAGACTACCCGCCTGATGAGGGATAAGAGAAGCGAAGAGCTGGAAGCGCTCGAACAGGTTTTCGACAAATCCACGCTCATGGTAATCTACCACATGCTCGACACAGGCAAACTCTCGAAAATCTCAGGTGCCGTTAGGTCTGGCAAGGAAGCGAAGATCTACTGTGGAATAGGTCCTAAGAAGAAGGAGATCGCTATCAAGATCTATTTGACACTATCAGCCGAGTTCAAGAAAGGCAGGCTCGCATACATAGAAGGAGACCCGAGATTCGAGAGAACACGCACGGACACGCGATCACTCGTGTACCTCTGGGCCCAGAAGGAATTCAGGAATCTCAAGCAGGCCCATGATGCGAAAGTGCGTGTGCCGAAACCCATCTCAGTGCAGAAGAACGTCTTGCTGATGGAGTTCATAGGCAAGCAAGGTGAACCGGCACCGTTGCTCAGAGAGATCGTGTTGAAGAAGCCAGACAGGACCTACAGAGAGTTGATCGCATTCCTTCGGCTCCTATATCAGAACGCAGAACTGGTTCATGGAGACTTGAGCGAGTATAACATAATGATCTGGCACGGCCACCCTGTCATCTTTGACGTCTCACAGGCGGTAGCAACGGAACATCCTATGGCCGACCAATTGCTTATGAGGGACATCCTGAACTTGAACCGTTACTTCCACCAGATCGGAGTCGAGACTGAGAGCGAGAGCGACATCTACGATCAAGTGGTGACAACAACTGTCGACCAAGACTAGTACGATGATACCTCACGATAGGATAGGCGTGTTGCTCGGTCGAGAAGGCGCCACGAAGGCCGAGATTGAACGAGCATTCAAAGTCAAGCTGTACGTCAACAGCGAGTTAGGAACAATCGAAGTTACACCTGCCGAGGATAGTGACGATCCATCGACAATTCTGCGTGCAAAGGACGTGGTGACTGCAGTCGGTAGAGGATTCTCACCCGAGCGTGCAATGAAATTGGTGGATGACGATATTGTGCTTGACATAATTGATCTTCGAGAACTCTTCGGAAAGAACGAAAGCGACATCAACCGTATCAAGGGCAGAGTCATCGGCAGCGAAGGAAAGATGAGACGACTCCTAGAGGAGATGACAGACTCGAAAGTCTCCGTCTACGGATCAACCATATCGATGATTGGTGAGTTTGAGGCGGTTTCCGCTACGAGACAGGCAATCGAGATGTTGATCAAAGGAAAACAGCACTCGTCCGTGTACAAATACCTTAGAAGAACCAGAAGCGAAAGCAAGAGAAGAAAGACGCTGGAACTCTGGGAGAAGCCGCCCAAATGAGCGTTCATGTCTTGGCAACGACTTCGGATACGAGAGACCGACTCACCTGTGGAATCTCAAGATGAAAGCCGCTGAGGTTTTCCAAGAGATCTCCCCCGCCGATTTCTTCTACAGGAACCGCGACATTGCGGGATTTACCAACCCAACACGCGCGATCTACTCAACGATACGTGAACTTCTTGAGAACTCACTTGATGCATGCGAGGTTCATGCCATTACGCCGGACATTTACATGAGGATCTCGCACGAGTCTGGACCAGCAGATGGCCCAGGAGTCTATCGTATCAGAGTGATGGATAACGGGATTGGGGTGCCTTCGAAACTCATACCTTCAGCATTCGGCCAAGTCCTATTTGGTTCAAAATACAAGCTCAGGCAGACGCGTGGACAGTTTGGCCTGGGCGGCAAGATGGCGATACTCTACGGGCAGATCACCACCCACTCAGAGGCAGTCGTCTTTTCGAGCACCGGTCCAACAAAGATACACGAGTTAAGGCTCCGGATAGATATTCAACACAATCTGCCTGAAAAGATCAAAGAGATCACGCACCCGAACCCAGACCGTTGGCATGGCACCATAGTTGAGTTCTCAACCGAGGCAGACTACACACGGGCAATGCCCAAGATCCTAGACTACCTCCAAGAGACCGCGATTGTTGCACCATATGCCAACCTTACCTTCGTTGACCCCAGAGGAAGACTCTACAAGTTCGAGCGCGCAACAACTCACATGCCTGACCCCCCAGAAGAGACGACCTTGCATCCCCACGGCGTCGACGTCGAGACGATGAAACGCATCGTGGAAGTGACGCAGGCTCGATCACTTCATGCTTTCATGAAGATGCACTTCCAGCGGGTCGGAGATACGACAGCGCGCAGGTTTCTAGAATACGCAGGCATCCCAGCCAAGAAGAATCCCAAGAAGATGACAAACGAAGAGACCGTTTCCCTCGTAAATGCAATGAAAAATTTTGAGGACTTCCTTCCCCCCGACTCCAGTTGTCTCTCTCCGCTGGGCGAAGAGTTGTTGAAGGCCGGGATCAAGAAGGAGCTGGCCCCAGAGTTTCTGGAAGTATATCAGCGGAAGCCAGCCGCATATTCAGGATTTCCGTTCATCGTTGAGGTTGGAATCGCGTACGGCGGCAAGATCCCGAGCACTAGCGGAGTTGTGCTCTACCGGTTCGCAAACAAGATTCCGCTTCTCTTTGATGAGGCAAGTGATGTCTCGTGGAAGGTAGCTAACTCGCTCGTCGACTGGAGGCACTACAAAGTACTTCCCGACATGCCCATCGCCGTGTTCATTCACCTCTGCTCCACGAAAGTGCCCTACAAGACTGTGGGAAAGGAGTTCATTGCTGACCGACCCGATGTTGAGAGAGAGATACTCAACGCTGTGCGAGAGGTGGCCAGGCGGCTCTCCGTCTTCCTCTCTCGGAAGCACAGTTTCGAGCGGGAGAAGAAACGACTTGATGTTTTTGAGAAGTATCTGCCGAAGATAGCTTTGTTCTCAACCAAGCTTGCGAAGAAGAAAAAGGAACCAAACGTCAAACCGTTACTCAAGAATGTGTCAAAGTATGAAGAAAAAGAGGATACAGGAGAAACGGGCGAAGAAGCGCGGGCTGATTAAGGAAAGGAAGACCAAAGTGCTGACATCCCTCACTGGGCTGGGTCAGCAACTCTACGATCAGATGTCAAAGCGCCAATTCCCTTGGGTCCAAATGCCAAACCGATCAATCCACAACATACGCTACGACCAGAAGCTAAGACAATACATACTTGGCGAGAAGACAGTCAAACGAAGTTCAAGGAACATAAAGCACATCCGGCCATTGACTCAACTTGTTTGGACAGCATCATTTGTCGACGAACTCAGAGAACAAGATAGGACCTCAACGCTCAGAGATGTCTTCTATTCAGCTCAAGCGTATGAGATGAACTTCACAGACCAGACAGAGAGCGACAACATCATCACAGACCTCGAAACCGTTATCGGATACTCGCGAGAGGACTTCAACGTATTTCCTGAGGAGAGATCCTCGATTTTCGGGAACCTGGTCGTAGAGTACACTGTGCCCGGCTACGAGGGAAAGAAACTGAACCTTTCCTCACACCCCGATGGAATGATGATAGGACCGGCGCTCACAAACGCAGAGTTCGCCGAGTGCAAAGCAGACAAGGTCATAGTTATCGAGAAAGGCGGCCTCTTTACGAGGTTCGTTGAGGAGAAAGTTCACGACAAACACAAAGCCATCCTTGTCCACACAGCGGGTCAGGCACCGAGAGCTACACGATCGCTCATCCGACGGCTGAACCAGGAACTAGACCTACCCGTCTACATCTTCTGCGACGCCGACCCATGGGGAATGCATATCGCCATGGTCATCATCTCGGGATCCGCGAATGCCGCACACTTGCGCGACCTCAATACTCCCGACGCGAAATGGGCTGGCGTGTGGGCCTCGGATATTGTCAAGTACGATCTTCCCAGTGACAAGTTGACCGATCTTGATATCAAGAGACTGTACGAGTTTGGGAAGGACCCCCGCTACGAGGGCAAATTGTGGAAGAGAGAGATCGAGACGTTTCTCAAAGTGAAGAAAAAGGCGGAGCAGGAAGCGTTCAGCCGATACGGCCTCGCCTACATTGTAGATGAATATCTTCCTGCTAAGCTCGAGGAGATGGACAAGTACTAGGCTTGCGTGTGGAACTCCCCGGTGCTTAGGTTGCGGCACTCTTGGGGGGCGGTCCCTTTTTCTCCTCTTTCTTCTTGGGTTTCTTCACCATTTTGAAGCTGCCCATTGTTTATCCCATCCCTAACAGATGGTGAGGTATCTTATAGAAGTAAGGCCTGGGGAACTCAGATCTTGGCTAGGGCGTTCTTGATCGCTTCGTAGTCGGGTTGTTTGTCTGGATCTTCGCTGACCCACCTGTACTGTACGATGCCCTTGGCATCTAGAACGAATACGGATCGCTTGGCGGCGGTGTATCCTTTGAGCCCCGCGAAATCATTAAGGAGCACATTGAACTTCTTCACGACCTCTCTCCCATAGTCGCATAGAATCGGGAACTCCAGCTTGTTTGCTTCTGCGAAAGCCTTGTTCGAAAATGGGTCATTGACAGATATACCGACGACCTGAGCGTTCAAGCCGTTAAGCGTCTGCATCGAATCCCTGAAGGTACACATCTCTTTGGTGCAGCCCCCCGTGAAGGCTCCCGGAAAGAACGCGAGAACGACTTTCTTTCCTTGGAACTCCTTCAGTGTTCGCATTTTCTTGTCTTGATCAAAGAGCTGGAAATCGGGTGTCTTCTGTCCTACTTCAACCGACATGACCAAACAACCTCAACTTGCTACAAAGGCACGTACTCGGAGTTAATCATTGCCCATGGACTTCACATAGGGGTGGATCAGCAACAGGTAAATTGAGCTTGAGCGGAGCATGAATTCTGCTGGGGCAGATTGGAATGAAAGCAGTTGTCTTCCATGAGCATGGAGGAGTTGACAAGCTAAGATATGAAGACCGGCCAGACCCGGTGATGAAGGATAACGAGGTTCTGGTGCGGGTCAAGGCCTGTGCTCTCAATCATCTTGACATCTGGGGACGCGTAGGTCTCCCAGGCGTTCAGATCCCACTTCCACACATCTCGGGAGACGACATCTCCGGTGAAGTTGTGAAGACGGGCAGACTTCTAACGCGCACCCGCCCAGGAGAGGAGGTGATCGTCTCTCCTGGCCTGAGTTGCGGCATATGCGAGTACTGCCTTTCGGGCCGCGACAGCATGTGCCGATCCTACAAGATCATAGGGTATCTCGTAGACGGCGGCTACGCGGAACTCGTCAGCGTACCTGAAGTCAACATCATTCCCAAGCCAGAATGGCTAAAACATGAGGAAGCCGCCGCAATACCGCTCGTCTTCATGACGGCCTGGCACATGCTTGTGACCAGAGCCGCAATCGCGCCGGGAGAATATGTACTCGTTCTCGGGGCAGGCAGCGGCGTCGGGAGCGCCGCGATCCAGATAGCCAAGCTTCATGGAGCTCGTGTAATAGCCACAGCCGGAAGCGAAGAGAAGCTCAAACTCGCTCGGACGCTGGGAGCTGATGAGCTGATCAACCACAGCGAGCAAGACATCGCTGTGGAAGCGAGAAGGATAACTGAGAAACGCGGAGTCGATGTCATTTTCGAACACGTAGGCTCAGCGACCTGGGAGAAAAGCATCAAATCATTAGCCCTGGGCGGCAGACTCGTGACATGTGGCGCGACAACCGGTTATGCGGGACAGACAGACATACGATACCTGTACAGCAGACAATTGTCAATCCTGGGTTCCTACATGGCGAGCAAAGCAGAGCTCCTCAAGGTGATTGAGTTGGTAAAACAACGGCGACTGAAACCTATTCTCGATAAGGTCTATCCACTCACAGAAGCCGCGAAAGCTCAGGAGCGAATGGAGAAGAGAGAACACTTCGGGAAGATCGTCCTATCCGTAGAATAGGCGATTAGCTGATCGGCTAGGAGGGCCTTGATTGTGCCCCTCGACCAGCGGCGAGCTACCTCATAAGGTCACATTGAAGAATGAATTAGAAGTTCTGATCCGAAGAGCCGGGCCCGAAGACTTCCGAGTGCTATTCTCGATGTTCAGCTCACTATCCGACGATACGATGTTTCGAAGGTTCCTGAGATCGCAGAAGGCACTAACTGAGG
>JBEKGZ010000059.1:0-12930 GCA_050012535.1 Bathyarchaeia archaeon
GAGGGGAACATTGTTCTCTATGTGGGGGGTCAGGCGCCCTACCGGGACCAACTTCAGATCGCCAGGGCGCTCGGCATCCCGCGTGAGAAGATACGTGTGGTATCCTCCATCATTGGAGGCGCGTTCGGGGGCAAAGACGAGATCACCGTGCAGATTCACCTCGCGTTGCTGGTTCTGAAAACTAAACGTCCCGTTAAGATTGTGCTGTCGCGCGAAGAGTCTGGAATCGCGGGACTGAAGCGGCATCCAGTGATTATCACCGCTCGAACCGGAGCCGATTCGCAAGGAAGGTTGCTCGCAAACCAAGTCAGAATCATATCTGACACCGGTGCCTATGCGTCTCTAGGCGGAACGATTTTGGACGTCAGCATGGAGACCTGTTGTGGACCGTATAATGTGCCGAATGTTGACATTGACGCTTACTGTGTCTACACGAACAATGGTTTCTCAGGTGCGTTCCGAGGATTCGGTGCTCCACAATCAATCTTCGCTATGGAGTCTCAAATCGACATAATCGCCGAGAAACTCCACATCGACAAACTGGAGATCAGAAAGCGAAACGCGATTCGCGAAGGAGACGTCAGCACTTTCGGCGTCAAAATCCCAGGAAGCATAGGAATTCACGAAACCCTGGAGGCAGTGTCGAAGTCCGATCTTTGGTTACACAGAGACGAACACAAGGCCCAGCGGTCTGAACCGTGGAGCAGGCGAGGTGTCGGGATCGCATGCGCATTGAAGGGTTTCACATTCGGTGCGTTCCCAGATTTCGGCGCAGCGTCGATCACGTTGAATGCGGATGGCACCTTCGCTGTTGGAGTGAGCTGCCCGGATATGGGTCAGGGCAACGTGACAGCCTACGCTCAGATCGCTGCAGAGAAGTTACGTTGTCAACTCGAGGACGTGCGCATCGATTCGGCAGATACTGGGCTTGCACCAGATACTGGAGGCTCCTCTGCTTCAAGGTCCCTCTACGTAGGTGGGAACGCTATCGTCAGAGCTGCGGAGAAGATGCGTGAGCTCCTACTCTCTCATGGGTCTCAGATGCTCGGCGAGCCTGAAAGTAAACTAGAATGTCGCGACGGCGCGGTCGTCGTTGTAGGCGATTTGAAGCGAAAAGCAACTTACGCCTCCATCGGGGTTCACACTCGAGCTCATGCAAGCCAATTCCGAGTTGAGGCTGGGTTTGATGTTCCAAGGTTCGAGCAGCCCATCGAAGGTACTATTGAGATTCCGCACTGGTCTTTCATGTACGCGACGGCAATCGCGCTCGTTGAAGTCGACACGTTGACTGGCAAGACGAAGACGCTGCGATTTCTGATCGCTCCCGATTCGGGCAAGGTGGTCAACCCTCAAGGTTTCAGTGGGCAATGCGAGGGAGCTGTTGTGCAAGGTTTGGGATACGCGTTGACCGAGGACGCAATCATCGAGAATGGACATCTGTTGACTCCGAATTTCACAACATATCTGATTCCAACGATTTCTGATGTGCCTGAGATCGAGGTCGTGCCTGTTGAGACATACGAGAAGACGGGACCGTTTGGAGCAAAGGGAGTTGGAGAGATCGCGATCGTTCCAGTTGCGGCGGCAATCTCGAACGCCATCTACGACGCAACCGGAGTTCGATCTTTCACTCTGCCGATCACATCAGAACGCCTATTCAACAGTCTCCGAGCCCAGAAGAACGAGCTGAAATCATAGTGGGGACGGTGAAGGTTAGGCTCTTTCACGAGCTTAGAACAGCCGCTGGAGGAGGAGAGATCACTTTGGACGCCAAGAATGTCGGCGAGCTGCTGCGAGTCCTCGGTGAGCGGTACGGCAAGACGCCAAGGAATGTGTTATTCGATGGGGAAGGCCACCTCAGGGACTACGTATTCGTGTACATCAACAACATCCTTCTGAAACCAGTTGATATGTCAGTTCCGTTGAAGGATGGCGACGTCATACTCGTGATTCCGCCAGTAAGCGGGGGATGAGCCATCCCTAGATTCAATGTCTATGTCCCGCTCGGCCTCGACGACGCACTCAACTATCTTGAAGAGAACGCCTCCGAGACGCTTCCAGTAGCTGGTGCGACAGACCTCCTGCCACGTATCAAGAAAAAGCAAGTCGTCGCCAAGAATCTCGTTGATCTCTCAGGTCTTTCTGAACTCAGATACGTCAGGCGAGAGGATGGCAAGATCAGAATCGGCGCGTTGACTACAATCGCTGACCTCGAAGCGGAAAGTAACAACTCAACCTGGGGAAGATTACTCAGCGACGTGGTCACCAAATTTGGCTCGCCTAACATTAGGAGCGTAGCCACGGTAGGAGGGAACATATGTGCGGCTTCATCCTCAGAGGATCTACTTCCGGTCTTCCTGGTACTAGACGCAAAAGTGAAAACGATCCGCAAGAGCGGAACGCGTGAAGTACCATTACGGGAATTCATGATTGCGAAACGAAGGACAGCTCTAGGTAGTGGCGAGATTCTCTCGGAGGTTTCTTTCCCGGAACCCAGCCGCCGATCCGCATGTTCATTTCAGAAGCTTGGAATGAGGAATATTCTGATTATTGCGTTGGTGTCCATCGCTGCCTTTCTTCAACTGAATGAGAGAGATACGAAAATCAAGACCGCAAGGATTGCATTGAACCGTCTTGAGGCCAAGATTCCGCAGAGAGCTGAGAACGTGGAGAAGGAAATTGTTGGCAAGGAATTGAACGAGCGGACGATCGAGTCGGGTGTGGACCGGCTTGGAGACGAACTGGCTTTGACATCCGATTTCCGTGCCTCAGCTGAATATCGAGAAGAGGCCGTAAAGGTGCTACTTCGCCGAGCGCTCGTCGATTGCCAGCAGAGAATCCTCGAGTAGTGAATTCAATTGGCTAGACATCTTGTGAAGTTCAATGTGAACGGTAAGGATCACGCGCTCGTCGTCGAGTCCACAGAGCGGCTGCTCGACGTTTTGAGAGATCGGCTCGATCTGAAGGGAGTGAAGGAGGGCTGCGGAACCGGAGATTGCGGCACATGTACAGTCATCATGGATGGCCGACTCGTCAACTCCTGTCTCGTACTTGCAGTGCAAGCAAGAGACAAGAAGATCACGACAATCGAGGGGGTAGGCACTCGCGAGAGGCTACACCCGGTCCAGAAAGCTCTGATGAAATACAATGCAGCACAGTGCGGCTTCTGCACCCCAGCTATGGTGCTGGCTGGCAAGAATCTGCTCGATCACAATCCGAGCCCATCTAAGGAAGAGATCAAGGAAGCGATAAGTGGGATCCTCTGTCGCTGCACTGGATACTACAAGATCATCGACGCCATCCACGAGGCTGCGGGAGAGACATCGAGGGTCGAGAGTTGACAGAAACAGCGGCCGTACAGAAGCTGCGCGAAGCACGAGGCTTCACACTAGTCGGCAAGAGGATTCAGCGACTTGACGCGCTTGACAAGGTGCTTGGTCTCCCACTCTATACGTCCGATATCGCACCCAAAGATGCCCTCTCAGTGAAAGTTGTAAGGTCAACTGTCCCTCACGCGCTTATCAAGCGAATCAACACGCAAGCAGCAAGGGAGATTGTCGGCGTCTTAGCGGTACTAACTGCGGAGGACATTCCTGGAATCAACGAGGCATACGCTCTGTTGCCTGACCGACCTCTCTTGGCGAGCAAGAAGGTGAGATGCCACGGTGAAGCAATAGCTGTAGTCGCCGCCGGAGATTCGGAAACTGCCGAGGAAGCGGCTGATAGGATCTCTGTTGACTATGAGCGTCTTCCAGTCGTAACGTCGCCGGTTGAAGCGATGAAGCCGGATTCCCTTCTCATCCACGACAGTGGAAATGTCGCAAAATATCTCAGAGTCAGGAAAGGTGACGTGAAAGAAGGATTCCGACAAGCCGACGTGATAATCGAGAATACGTACAAGACGCAGTTTCAGGACCCCGTGCCTTTGGAACCGGAGGTTGGTATGGCGTGGGTTGAGAAGGATGGATCAATCACCTGCGTCGGCTCGATGCAGACACCCTTCTACGTGCAGACTGGAGTCGCCAAAGTGCTCGGGCTTAGCGCTGACAAAGTGAGAGTGATTCAGGCGACGACAGGCGGGGCCTTCGGACCGAAATCGGATGAGATGCCGGTGGATGTGTGCGCCATTACTGCGATGGTGGCGCAGAAGACCGGCAGACCAGCCATCCTCGCCTACACTCGATACGAGTCAATGATAGCCCATACGAAACGTCATCCATTCGTGATCACACTGAAGACCGGTGCGAAGAATGACGGACGCCTGACCGCTTCGGAAGCACTCGTTGTGTCGGATACTGGTGCCTACGCGTCGCTCGGACCGCTAGTGATCATCCGAGCATGCTTCCACGCAACAGGACCATATGTGATTCCACACGTGAAGACCGACGCGTATTGCATGTATACGAACAATACGATGGCTGGTTCATTCAGGGGTTTCGGAAGCCCTCAAGTTCACTTCGCAGCCGAATCACAGATGGACGAGCTGGCGAAGAAGCTTGACATGGATCCGCTCGACCTTAGGCTCAAGAATATCCTCAGACCAGGCACCCTCACAGCAACAAGTCAACTCGTAGATGAAGCGTGCGGGCTTGAAGAATGCACCAAACGCGCAACAGAAGCATCCGACTGGCAAAAGAAACGGCTAGAGTTCAGTCGCGACCGCGGCCCGTTCCGACGTGGAATCGGCATCGCCCTGATGTATCACGGAAACAGCCTCGGGCCAGAGGGCAGCGACTACGCTTACGTTCACATCGTGATCAAGCCTGACACCAAGATCATTGTACGAACAGCCCTGACCGAATACGGGACAGGCGCGATCTCCGGGCTTGCTCAAGTCGCCGCGGAGACATTAGGCCTCCCGATTCACCTGTTCGAGCTCGACCGGCCTGACACGGCTTCATGCCAAGAGACCGGGCCGACGGTTGCCTCACGAGTCATCGTGATCGGAGGAAGAGCTACACAGATCGCTGCACAGAAACTTAAGGAGAAACTACTCAACGTGGCCAGCGACTCTCTCCGCTGCGAACCCTCAAAGCTGACGATCAGAGACGAACACGTCAGCCACATTGATGATCCCAAACGAGCTGTTCCGTTCAAGAAGATCGTCGAGGAATGCTACAAGAGACACATTAGCCTCACAGAGACAGGCCACTACATTGCACCGAAATGCGAGTTCGAAAGTGAGAACAGTCAAGGAACAACATATCTGCAGTACACGTACGGAGCCGTCGTAGCCGAAGTGCTAGTCGACATGGAACTAGGCGTCGTGAAGCCAGTCAAGATCACCGCAGCCTACGATGCTGGCCGCGCAATCAACCCGCTCTCCGTTGAAGGACAGATCGAAGGCGGAACCATCCAAGGACTCGGATACGGACTGATGGAACAGCTCGTTCATACGGGCGGAATGGTTGCCAACCCTACACTGGGAGACTACTATATTCCAACCTCGCTTGACATACCGGAAATTCAAACAATCATCGTCGAGTATCCGGGAGCGATCGGCCCATTCGGGGCAAAGGCGATGGGCGAGCCCCCAGTTGATTTGCCGGCCGTGGCTCTTGCGAACGCCGTTGCCTACACGACCGGTTCAAGGGTTTTTGATCTTCCTATCATAGCTGAGAAAGTTCTCTTCGCAATGAAACGAAAACAGTGATTGCTCATCTGAATCGTTAGTCGATTGCCGCAGCCTACACTGAGCAAGTGCCTTTATCAAAGAGCCTAGGCTCGTAGAGCCAGCAACGCTCGAATTGGAGATGCCTATACGCTTGTGGAATTTCAAAGCTGAACAAAAGGTCTTCCAGATTGGAGGAATCAGTGTCGGAGGCGTTCCAGGACAACGCCCTGTCGTCCTCGTTGGAACCTTGTTCTATCACGGCCACAAGATCGTGAAAGATGAGAACGCTGGCACATTCGATGAAGCAGCAGCGGAAGCGCTCGTAAAGGCTCAGGATGAAATGTCTGACAAGACCGGAAACCCGGCCATGATAGATGTCGTAGCTGCGAGCGCTCCCGCCATGAAGAAGGCCATCGACTTTGTGATAGATCTCACGAAAGCACCTATTCTGATCGATAGCCCTTCGGAACAATTCAGAGCCGTAGGTCTCACATATGCTAAGGAGCAGGGAATTCTTGATCGCGTGGTCTACAACTCGATCAATCCAAGCAGCAAACCAGACGAGTTGAAAGCAATCCACGAATCCGGTGTCAAAAGTTCGGTCTTTCTTGCATACAACATGAAGGACTTCAGCACCGCAGGCCGGACGAGCGCGATCAGAGAACTCGTAGGCAAGAGACAAGAATTCGGAATAGAGAAACCACTTATTGACACATGCGTTCTTGATCTGCCCACGCTCGGCTCAGCTCTCCGGGCTATGTACGAACTGAAAGATGAGTTAGGTTTCCCAGTTGGATGTGGCGCTCACAATGCAGTTGCCTTATGGAAGGGATTGAAAACCAAGATGGGCGAGCAGGCAGTCAAGCCATGTCTTGCTTCGGTGAACGCCACAACCGCGGCCGTCGGCGCTGACTTCATACTTTATGGACCGATCGATGACGCGAAAGTGGTCTTTCCCGCTGTCGCGATGGTTGACACAGCATACAGTCAACTTCCAATAGAGAAGAAGATCCAGATTCCGAGAACTCATCCACGTTACAGAATCGGTTGACGCGCACCGAGACGACGATTCCATGGACGCGGTCGAGGCTGTCGTCAAACGGCTACTGGAGACACCCGGCGTTGTAGCGTGCTGGGTTGTGCCCGATGAGGACAGAGACTCACTACGTGAGATTGAGAGCGACGCGAACAGTCGTCTTGGGCTGCCGGGAATGGACATCGTCAATGAAGGAATCAGAGAAGCACTTGCTCGTCAACATGTTGTGATGATTTCTCATTCTCCGGCTTTGAGGCATCCGCCTGGCCCCATCATCGTCATCCTTAATGGGGAACAGATTGTGGGCGAAGAGGTCTGGCAACCAGGCCAGTACGAAAGACTCTCGAAGGACCCGACCTCTCTCTTCCTAGGCAAAAGCCTGGTCCTCTATCGCGAAGCGCTTACTCAAGCCCGAGGCAAGCCGCTGAAACTCACGTACAGGGCTCTGCCATTCCCAGAAGTCGAGGAAGTTCCGGGCGTCAAAGATGTCGTCTCGATCACAATAACGATCCCAGTGCACTTCCGCTTCTCACAGAAGGCGGGTTGGAATCCTAACGACCCTAACTTGGGCACCGTCATGATCGGATTCAACGAGTCCAATCAAGCGAACACATCAGACTAGGTGAAGAACGTCTGTTCTATGAGACGCCGCACCAGAAACGAGCGCTAATTCTGACCTCTCTCACCCATTTCGTGAACGACGGCGTATCCATGGTACCGCTCTCCATCTTTCCACTACTGCTCACCATCTTCGGCCTTGCCGCACCAGAACTAGGCGTGGTCGCGGCAATGTGGAGCATAACCTCAGTCATCGGAAGCCCAGCAATCGGCCATTTATCAGATCGATTCAGACGAAACGGCGCACTCCTGTTGGCAGGTCTGGCAATGATGGCGGTCGGTGTCATCGGAACTGGATGGTCAGTCACGGCAGGCGCAATTCGATCTTTGCTACCTTTAGACGTGTATCCTGCACTCGTCTTCTTTGCGGCAATTGGCGGCCTAGGCTCCGCAGTCGCCCACCCTGTGGGCGGAGCTGTTCTCAGTCAAGCCTACCCATCTTCTAAGACCGGGAAAGCGCTTGGACTGAACGGCGCTGTCGGCAGTCTAGGGCGAACATTATACCCGACCATTGTCGTTGTCTTGATCTCCACACTTAGTCTGCCGTACGGCGTTGTTATGCTCGGGATTTTGGGACTCATTCCTGCTGCTCTGATCGGACTTTTCCCACTTGAAGGGAAACGAGGGGATACGCTCGATGCACAGAACACTACAGAGATGCTCGAGCGCGAGAACGTGGCCGGAAAATCCGGCGGGCTCGATCGGTCCGCTGTGAGAAATGTAATAGTGCTGACGATGATCGGAGTGATTCGAGGAACCTTCGGTCAGGGCGTTGTGGCCTTTCTCTCAGTATTCATTGTGCAAGTTCAACACTATTCGTTCAGTTTCGGTGTGGGTGTGATAATGATGCTTGCGATAGTGCTCGGCGTTCCTGGACAGATCATATTCGGCCACTTCTCTGATATACATAGGAAGGCATCGCTTGCCGTGAACACGGCAGGCCAGAGTTTGTCGTTCGTCTTCTACCTCTATATGCTCTCGAATCCGATCATAGCTGTGATCTGCTTGGCACTCTTCGGGTTCTTCACCTACAGTAGCTATCCCGTATTCCTCTCAGCCGTCTCTGACGTGGTGCCGCCGAGATTCCTGTCATTATCGAACGCAATCGTGTGGGGCGTGGGAATACTTGGAGGAAACTCAGTTGGGCCCTTGATAGTTGGCCTTGCGGTCGGAACCAACCTCTCGCTGTTACCCACGATCTTCCTTACGCTTGCCATAGTCTCAGGACTCTCAACTGTGCTCGTCGTGTTTCTTCCTCGCCGCTCCCGAGTGGCATACTAGTGGTGATTCTGATTGGTCGGTAATCTAGTCTGGATCTACTTAGTTCTCCTAAATGCTGGTAGTCTTGTGTTGATGGGATTCGACAAGATGAGCGCAGAAGTGAATTCAGAAAGAGTGCCGGAGAAGTGGTTCTTTCTGATTTCTCTCGCAGGAGGCTTTGTCGGAGTAATACTAGGAATGTTCGCGTTCCGTCACAAGACTAGAAAGATGAGTTTCCAGCTCAAGATTGCCACAGCCGCGATCTTGGCAACACTCATGCTAGTCTTTCTAGCCACGGGAAGATAAACATCCCAGAGCACACAGACCTAGCATTGCGATATCCGAAGGGCTTGAGACGAATTCGGTAGACATTCGTAAATGGTTGCAGTCCAAGAGCAAGTATCGTGTCTGAAGATCCTCTTGTACGAGCGTGCAACCTGGAGGGGGAACACACTATAGTAGGAGCGCAGGGTCCTGCAGGAATTTCATAATCATGTTCACGAAGCGTGCGGCGAGAGCTCCATCAGTGACTCTATGATCAAAAGACAGCGACAGGGGCATGATGCTCGGTTATCGGCGTCGCATATGTTCCTCCGATGAAGCCGATGTTCGTTATCGTAAAGGTTCCTCCCTTGAGGTCTGAGAGGCTTATCTCGCGTAATTGCGCTTTTTCAGTTAGGTTCTCGATTTCTTGAGCGATGGTGAAGATGTCCTTCTGATCAGCATCCTTGACGACTGGAACGATGAGGCCGTCCGGCGTGTCAGCTGCCACGCCTATGTTGTAGTATTTCTTGAGAATGATCTCTTCGTGCTCATCTTCTACTGAAGAATTCAGATACGGGTACTGTTTCAGAGCCGCCACTACGGCTTTCACGATGAACGGCAGGTATGTGAGATGCATGCCTCTTTTTTCGGCGATCTTGTTCTGTTTCTCTCTGAACGCGACAAGTTCCGTTACGTCGGCATCATCCATATGCGTAACATGAACTGCGGTCCTAAATGATTCGACCATCCTCTTGGCCGTACTTCGACGGACACCTTTCATCGGAATGGCGTCATAACATCCGTAGGCATCGCGCTTCTCAGCAGACTTCGTGACTACCTCGACCCTCTCCTTCTTCGACTGGGCGAATTTGCGAACGTCATCTTCGGTAATCCTGCCTTCCAGGCCAGTACCTGCTATCTCCGACAAGTCGACGCTGAGCTCTCTTGCCAATCTTCGAGTGGCGGGAGTAGCGGTGATTCGTGGAGGCCGCGGAGACACGGCATGCGCTTCTTCCAATACCCCTACAACTGAAGCCGTAGGGCGACTGGGAAGTTCTGGTGGCTTCTCGATGATTTCGCCTGGTTCTCCGATCGTTACGAGGGTTTCTCCGACTTTGATAATGTCGCCTTCCTTGTGGTGGATCTTCAGTATTACCCCGGACCTGGGAGATGGTATGTCGGCTATTGCCTTGTCAGTTTCAATGCTAGCTATCGTCTGATGTTGTTCTATTCGGTCGCCTTCCTTGACTTGCCACTTTACGATTTCTCCCTCGGTGATCCCCTCTCCGATGTCGGGGAACTTGAAATCTGTTGGCATGACAAATCATCTAGAAGTTGGCAACTTTCTCAATTGCTTTAACGATTCTCTCTGTGTTCGGAAGATAATAGTTCTCCAGCTTGTGCTGTGGGAACGGCACGTCGAAGCCAGTGACGCGTTCGACCGGTGCTTCAAGGTTAAGGAAGGCAGTCTCGTTAATAATGGCGGTGACCTCGGCTCCAAGGCCGGCTGTTCTAGGCGCCTCATGGACAACTACCGCTCTTCCTGTCTTTTCAACAGACTTGGTTATCGCTGCGGTATCCATCGGTGAGAGAGTACGAAGATCGATAACTTCGACGCTTATTCTGTCCCCTACGTTCTCAGCGGCTTCGTTTGAGTATCGCACCATGGCTCCCCAGGAGACCAGCGTGACATCACTGCCTTCTCTGACAACTCTTGCTTCGCCGAGAGGAACTGTGTAGTTGTCTTCCGGGACATCCTCGACAATTGCACGATAGATCCGTTTGGGCTCCATGAAGAGAACTGGGTCTGGATCTCTGATCGCGGAGGTCAGTAGCCCCTTTGCGTCGTGTGGGGTGGAAGGTACCACGACTTTGATTCCAGGAGTGTGGACGAGCAGAGCCTCCGGGCTGTCTGAATGATGTTCTGGTGCGCGGATTCCGCCACCATATGGGAACCTGATTACGAGCGGTACATGAAATCTTCCTCTGGACCGGTTCCTGATTCGGCCGGCGTGAGAGATTATTTGGTCTAGGGCTGGGTAGAGGAAGCCTTCGAATTGTATCTCTGCGACAGGTTTGAGACCATAAAGCGCCAAGCCTATTGCGACACCGACTATTCCGGATTCGGAGAGTGGTGTGTCAATAACTCTGTTCTCCCCGAACTCTTGGACCAAACCCTCCGTTGCTCGGAATACTCCGCCATCTATCCCAACATCTTCTCCTAAGACAACCACGTTGGGATCCCTCTCCATCTCCTGCTTTAGGGCCAATCGGACAGCTCCGACGAGGTTGAGCTGAGCCAAATCAGTCTCGACCTCTGAGAGAATGAGCGAGTTCTTCGTACTGTTTCCTCAGGTTAGGCGGCAATTCGGCGTATGTCCAAGCGAAGACGTCTTCGGCCTCCTGAGGCTTCACGGACTCGAACTTTTCGACCGCAACTCGGACCTTCTCTGAGGCTTCTGTCTGCACCTTGTTCTCGTACTCACTGCTCCATAGGTTGTTCTTCTTCATGTATTTGCGTAGTCTTTCGATCGGGTCGCGCTTTGCCCATTCTTCGAGTTCTTGATTTGTTCTGTACCTTTGAGCATCGTCTGACGTGGTGTGGTCGGCCATTCTGTAGGTGACGCATTCAATTAGAGTCGGTCCATTGCCTGACCGCGCCTTTTCGACTGCATTCTTGGTGGCTTTGTAGACTGCGAAGACATCGTTTCCGTCGACCTGAATGCCTTCAAACCCATAGCTGAAGGCTCTCTGAGCCAGTGTCTTGGCAGCGGTCTGTCTGCTTCTGGGAACCGAAATCGCCCATTGGTTGTTCTGGCATAATAGAACAACGGGGACTTTGAATACGCCCGCGAAGTTCATGCCTTCGTGAACATCGCCTTCCGATGTGGCACCGTCTCCAAAGTACGCTAGGACCGCGATCTTGTCCCCTCTGAGTTTCGCAGCCCATGCAAATCCTACGGCGTGGGGAACCTGAGTTCCAACGGGAATGGATATCGCAAAGATGTGGTTGTTGTCAGGGACCTTACTTCCTCTTTCATCTCCTGCCCAGTACTGATACTGCATGTCCATTGGCCAACCCTTGGTGATGTAGGCGCCGCATTCTCTGAATGCAGGGAAGATCCAATCATTAGCGTCAAGGGCGTACGCGCTAGCTACCTGTGTCGCCTCTTGCCCTCTGCTAGAAGGGTAGGTTCCGATTCTGCCTTCGCGTTGCAGTTTCAGGGCCAAGTTATCAAATGTTCTCGTCAGGACCATCAGTTCGTAGAGTTCCTTGATTTGGTTGTCTGTGAGCTTAGGCCTTAGGGCATCATCGCAGTTGCCTTCTTCGTCTAGAATCTCCAGCATGCTCACTTTGGACTCTTCAGTGACTCTGATCGGCATGGACCTCTCATCACGGGTTGTTCCAATCCACCCTAAATGTGAATCTCCTTCTTTACAAAGTTCGGACATTTCTTGATCGTTCGTGACGCGAGCACAAACAACGAGCAATGTTGTTTAGAAATGAAAGATCGATGGAGTGTACCCTTGCCGGTCTGAGAAACCGACGAGATCGCTTCTATCCTAAATGAGCTTTGTTGGTCCAGCTTTTGGGCGCTCGATCAACCCAGAACGGAGATTTTCCTCTCTCAATCAGTATCTTGGTGAGATTCGGCCGGCTGTCAAATTGTCTCATGCACAGGTCGTATTCGACCTCTGAGGCGAAGAAGATCGGCGGAATCAAAGGCTTCAGTTTCTCACATGGAAAAGCCTCGCAGTAAACGCAGTTTGTGACGCCCTTCTCTTTTGCGCAGGGTCTAGCCCTGCATTCCTTGTCTGCGACTTGGCCATCGCTTGGGCAGCCGTCGCATTTCACGTTCTCTGCAGTATACATCTCATGACCGAACAGTTTTCTCCATCCGTCAACGAGTCTCTGCCTTACCGCAGGGTCTTCGGATCGAGCAGCGCAAAGGTGGCAGTTGTAGCCGCAGTAACCTATCATCTCTGTGCTTTCATTCAACACGTGCTCCTCCGACTCTGAGACCTGTCTGGCTTACCTAGGGAGTTGCCTGGCAAGCTGGATCCTTGCGAGAGTGTTCTCTCTAACCTGCTGTGCATCAGTCTGGGCGCGTCTCATTTCCGAGTGAGCAGATGCCCC
>JBEKGZ010000060.1:0-16600 GCA_050012535.1 Bathyarchaeia archaeon
AATAAATAAGACGCGGGGTTGGGTTAGGGCCGCGTGGCTTCCATGAAGTTTCCGAAGGCGATTACAACCTATTGCCCGAAATGCAAGAGTCACACAGAGCATGGCGTATCAGTCTACAAGAAGGGCAAAGAGCGCACGCTCTCAGCTGGTGCTAGGCGTCACGAGTACGAAAAGCATGGTTACGGCGGTCAGAAGTGGCCTGAACTCAAGCGGACGGCCAAGACTACGAAGAAACAGGTTCTCCGTCTCACATGCAGGAAATGTAACCAGACAGTCTTCAGACTCGGGATACGCCTTCGCAAACTCGAAGTCGGAGCGTGAAATCGAGCATGGTCAGGAAAGAGCCTATTCCCAAGCCCCGCAGCAACTTTCTCAGAGTGAAATGCACAAAATGCGGCAACGAACAGGTTGTGTTTGACCGAGCTGCCGTGCAGGTGAAGTGCAACGTGTGCGAAGATGTGCTCCTTGAGACGCAAGGAGGAAAGGCGAAGATCAAAGGCGAGGTCACGCAGGTCCTCGGCTGACCTCTCCGATTAGGAGTCAAAGTGTCATGTCTGCTCCGAGCTACCCTGAAGTCGGGGATCTTGCGATTGCCACCGTGAAGCGAGTTGTCGACTACGGTGGCTACGTGAGGCTGGATGAGTACGAAGGGATTGAAGGACTTGTTCACGTCTCTGAGATCTCCACTACTTGGGTGAGGAACATCCGCGAGCACGTCCGTGAGGGACAGAAGCTTGTCCTCAAAGTCCTGCGCGTGGATCGGCAGCGAGCCCAAGTTGACCTGTCACTTCGCCGAGTTACCGGCCGGGAAAAGACAGACAAGATGCTTGAATGGAAGAGGAGCAAGAAAGCAGATTCAATAATCAAAGGTGCGGGTGAGCGTCTGAAGACTGACGCCGAGACAACCGAAAAGATGCGCCTCCTCCTTAACGAGAAACTGGAGAACCCATATGAGACATTTCAGGAGTCCGTAGAGGAGGGTGATGAGGTCTTCACAAAGCTGGGCATAGCACCGGAGTGGGCAGCCGCGCTGGCTGAAGTGTCCAAGAGCAAGGTCAAACTGGAGAAAGCATCTCTCACCGCGACAGTTGAACTCACCTGTAAAGCGCCGGAGGGGATCGAGGCGATCCGAACTGCGCTATCTAACGCAAAGAAAGTCAAGAAGCCTAGGGGGGCGACAGTTCGAATCTACGCGATCGGTGCGCCAAGATATAGGATCGAGGCCACTACGCGAGAGTACTCAGAGGCAGAAGCTCTGCTTAATTCGGCAGTTGACGAGGCCACAAGCACGTTGAAGAGCGCCGGTGGCGAAGGACGCCGAGTCAATTGAAATGGCAGATACGCAAATGCGCTAGATGTGGTCGCTACGCCCTCAAGGAGAAGTGTCCCGACTGTGGCAGCGAGACCGTGATTGCCCACCCGCCTAAGTTCTCTCCGACAGACAAGTATGCGAGATTACGCCAACCCACAGAGGCTCCGCCGGGAAAAGAGCAGTGACTGTCTCGAGATCGCCACGTTACGTCTTCACGTACAGTATGAGTATTTCGCTAGTTGCGGTTCCGTAGTTGCCGGAGCCCGAATAGGTTGCCTTCACGTAGTACGTTCCCGCAGTAATAGGGCGCCACGACACTTCGATTGTGCCGTTCTTGGGTTCGACTGGCTCGAGTGTGCTCCAAGTCTTGTTATTCAGACTGTATTGCGCCGTGAATGTGCCGTTCGAGAGCTTCTGGGACAGTTCCATCGAGATTGTTACGTTCTGTCCTAGTGTGAGATTGTACTCTGAGAGCGAGATAGTCAATGTGACCGGTATAGATTCAACGAGCACCTGAACCGAGTTGCTTGCTACTGATCGGGTCTCCCCTATTACCCCCGTCCACTGTGCACTCAAGGTGTGATTCCCGGCGCTTGGTGTCCAGTCATAGCTGAACTTGCCGTCAGAAACGGGGACATCTGCCACGAGTTGTCCTGCCCCTCCTGCGGTCGTGTCTTGGAGTGTCACCGTGCCAGTCTTGTATGGCTGGCCTTCACTGTCCGCGACAGTTCCCGTGATGCTCACACTCTCACCGAAGTTCACTCTGTTTCTGTCAACGTTGAGGGTCATGACGGTTGTCTTAGGGTGCAGCACCTTGTAGACCAAGACGAAGTTGTTCGACGATGTGAACACTCTGTCAAAATAGTCCGAGCTTGCTTGGGAGATCTTCACACCTGTGTTAATCATGAATCCCAAGACTGAATTGTCATTGAGGTTCTGCCCGGACGAAATTGTATCATTGGAGATGATCTTGTTGCCGCTCTTCAGTACACGGTAGTAGGTGACGGTGGTACTGGTGCCACCGGTGCTACTGGTAGTAGCAGACCTTTTCTCCTGAAAGAGAACCGTTTGGTCGCCATAGCTGGTTTCATTGGCGATCTGCACCATCCAGTACCATTTTCCATCTTCGCCGTAACCAGCGAAGCTTGGCTGGGCCCCCTGTTGCGTGGAGAAATACGTTACGAAGACCACGACGTAGGAAACATTGTACCTTTGCATCATCGGAATAGCGGTCGTTTCATTTCGCATAAACATTTGAGCGATCATTGCGATTTGTGTCGTGTTCTGTGTCCCATTATCCGCCAAAGTCTTGCGATCAGCGAGTGCAGTAATCCAGTAGCCGTAGTCCCACCATGCCATCACCACGGATGACTGAGGTGTATTGTCACGAATCCATGCGAGTGCTTCAAGCCAGTCTTGGTATTTGGTGGTTCCGCTTGGTACCACCGGTAGGCTTGACACTGCAATAGTTGCTGGTGCGTATGCTGACGCCACTGCTTTTGAGAAGGCAGGTATGATTGCGATTATCAGTATGAGGATTATGGCGAGGCCGAACTCTCTGCCGATCCTAACAAGCCCCGGTATCCTCCGCTTCGGGAATATCACGGCCTGACGAAGTATGTCAACCGCGGGCTTAGCCATCTGTACAGTAGCAATCGCGGCAAGAATGGAAAAGGTCGGTGCCAGTATCAGAGTCAGTCGAACGAGAGATCCTGAGAAGTACAGCGATGTTAGAGCTGCGATTGTTATGAAAATGTCTGTGTCACGAAGCCGTCGAAGAATGAAAAAGAATCCAAAGAGGCCGAGAAAGGTGAGCGTATTGTACTCGTAGAAGAAGGATGCCCATGTGGCGGGTCTGTGCTCAGAAACGCTTTCGACGATCGGCATGTCAAGCCGGGTGAAGGGGTTGAGCGTTGATAGGAATTTGCCGCCTGGCATTTCCATTATCTTCAATGCGACAAGGGCATATGCCACTCCGACAAGGACTACCGACACGACAATAAGCGCGTAGGCACGATGCCTCCAACTAGGTAGCATACCGGTGCCTTCGCGTGCAAGCAGAAGAATAAGGACACCCGGAATGACCAAGAAAGTAAGGCTTGTTAGCGTTCCGAATCCCATCTTTGGGATCGCGAGCGGTGCGAGGAACAGGAATGCACCATATGTTACCGAGTAGGAAAGCAGAAGCTGCCGCGTGTACCTGCCGGCCACGACAAGGGCTGCGACATACAGCACTAGCAGGTCTATCGGGTAATAGGAAGCTGCCCAGGAGGCAGTCAAATAGAACAGCGATAGGCCCGCAAGGAGTGAATACGCGATCGTTCCTCTCATGTCTCGTCCCTTCTGATTCGCGCGAAGGAAGAAGATGAAGACCAGAACCATCAGCAGTATCCCAAGAGGCTCATGACGCAGAAAGCCCAGCGTGGTACGACTGATGTTGCTTGGATTAAGCGCCATGAACAAAGCGGCCAGCAGGCCTGCGCCACGTCCCCATAGGTCCTTCCCGAGGAAATAGCAGGCCAACGACGTGAGCGCCCCCGCAACAACTGGAAACAGCACCGCAACGTCGAAAACGGTCGTGTTTACCCCAATTGCTCGCAGAAATTCGTAGATGGCTGCCACGGTGAATGCGACGCCATACAAGTTGCCCTGAGCCATGGTCATGCCCCAAGGGTACCAACTCATCGTGTCGTGCCAGCTGAACCATGCAAGGAAGCCGTTGTTCACAATGTACTCAGACATACGCCATTGAAGATACGGGTCAAACTCTGATAAGTAGAATCCGAATCGTAGGGGCAGAAGTCGAACCGCCAAGGCCACTACGAACATTAGCGTTAGGACGAGAACTTCCAGCAGGCGTCCTCGTGAGATCGTGGATGCTGCCTTGCGGATCGCGCGCATTCTGCTTGCCAAGACCTCTCTGCCTAAGTATGGCCCGAGAGTGGATTGTAGCCCTTTGAAACGTGGCAACCTGTTGCACCTTTGCTTTTGTGCGCCTATTCTACGTACGAAGGACCATTGTCAAACAGGGCGAGCAGTTAAAGTTTGCCCGAATATTCGAATGTCTGTTGTCGCGCCTCACATGGTTTCGAAGACTGGCGCTATTTCATTCGGCTAAAGGCGATCGACCCAATCCCAAGCATCACCGCAGCGAAGCCGAGCAGTATCGTTAGGTCCATCATTACCGGAAATGTCGACACACCGAGAATTACCCCCCGCATTCCATCGACGGCATAAGTGACCGGATTCAGAGTTGTGAAAGCGCGAAGCCAAGATGGTAGATTATCGATCGGGAACAGAGCACCGCTCAGGAAGAAGAGTGGAAAGACAAGGAAGCTAACAATTAGATTGAACCCCTCTGGGCTTTCCATGAAGGAGCCTATTATGAGCCCAATGCTTACGACTGCCGAAGCGAGAATGAGCATGAATATCATCACAATAACAACCATCTGCACGCTGTAGGAAACGCCTAGAACCACACCAAAAGCGAGCATCAGACCACCCTGGATCAGCGCGTCCGTGCAACCGCCCAACGTCTTTCCTGCAAAGATCGTCAGACGTGAGAGTGGGGCAACGAGAACTTCCTTAAAGAAATCAATCCGTTTGTCCCACACGATATAGAGACCGAAGAAGATTGAGGAGAAGAGGACGGTCATCGTCAGTATGCCCGGAAAGATGAAGACCTGATAGTTCGTGCCTCCTAGGGACACACTTGACCCTAGTCCTCCACCGAAGACGACTATCCAGAGTAGCGGCGTGAAAAGAGAGGAGACGATCCTTGATTTCTCTCGAAGGAAGACTCTGAACTCACGATACCACAGGGCATACAGTCCATCGAGTTCTGTCATTCTCAACTTGACCTCGCTCTCGCAGCCCGCTCGAAGAAACCGCCTTCTGCGTCAGCTTCTCTGATTTCGTGACCCGTGTAGTGAAGGAAGACATCATTCAAGGTGGGAGTTCTCAGCTCCACCGACTCGACGTTTCCCACTAACGCTAGTATCTCTTGCAGATGTGCGCTTGAGTTCTTCACCGTCAACATGACAAAACCGTCTGTTTGCTCAACCTTAACGACGTATGGAAGGTCTTTGATCGGGCTGAGCTTTGGGTTTTTGATCTTGAGTCGTACTATGTCGCCACCAATGATTTGCTTCAATTGGTCAGGGGTGTCAAGTGCTACTATCTTGCCATCGTCAATGATCGCAACTCTGTCGCAGAGGTGCTCGGCCTCGTCCATGTAGTGGGTCGTCAGGATGACGGTGACTCGCTCCTGGTCTGCAAGTCTTCTGATGTATTGCCAGATATGCTCACGGGTCTGTGGGTCAAGTCCGAGTGTAGGTTCGTCTAAGAACAGTATTCTTGGCCTATGCAAAAGGCCGCGCGCCAGCTCGAGCCGGCGTCTCATGCCTCCTGAATAGGTCTTCACTTGGCTGTTGGCTCTATCCTCAAGGTCAACCAGCCTTAGCACCCCACTGATGCGTTGCTCTCGCACGTTTCTTTCGACACCATACATTAGAGCGTGAAGGTAGAGGTTCTCTTTGCCAGTGAGAATATCATCACTGCTGGGTTCCTGAAAGACAATTCCAATCGACCTTCTCACCGCGTCGGATTCGGTTACTATGTCATGCTTGTTGACCTTCGCTGCGCCTTCTGTCGGTTTGAGTAGTGTTGCAAGCATTGAGAGAGTTGTGGTCTTGCCCGCGCCGTTCGGTCCTAATAGGCCAAATATTTCCCCCTCACGAATCGACAGGTCGATGTGATCAACAGCCATCAGATGACCGAATTTCTTCGCTAAACCCGAGGTCTCAATCACTACTTCGCCAAACTCACGATTGGTTGCTGCGCTGAAATCGTTCATGCCGATTCACGATGAGGTGTTTTCGCGAGTATCATGAGGCGAATCTCTTAAGCGTTGTTTGATACAAAACGGAAGCTCGGATTCCGTCGGGTATGGCTTCTGGAAAGACGTGTTTCGTTTTCTTCACGCAAGTCTAGGCAGGCAATTGGGCTCAAGAGGTGCTTGTCTCAGTCTCTTTTGGTTGGAGGCTTCTCCCTTGCAGGTGATGGACTCGTCAATAGGCCACCCGAGAATATTGGAAAAAGTGTTAAAGAGGAATCGTTTTCGGAAAGGTTTGATCCTGCTGTCAAGGAGTTCGCCGCTGATTCTCAAAGTTAGACTTGTCTTGAAGCAATCTTCTGGTTAGGAGCGCATTGCCCGAGCTGGGGTATCTGTCAATACTAGGTTCCAAAGGGACAAACCGGAACCTCAGCGACTTCCTCTTCTCCTCCAGAGGTCAGATGGAGAAGTCTTTCGCAAGAGTGATTGTTTCTCCATCTACTCCCTTCGTCTTCCCAAGGATCTCTGATAGAGGCACCCTCGTGAGCACGTTGTTGCGCAGACATACCATCGCGCCGAACTCTCCATCCTTCACAGCCTGCACAGCGGCAACTCCAAGTCGAGTTGCAAGAATTCGATCGTAGGCGAATGGCGCCCCGCCTCTAACTACGTGACCCAAAACGACGGCCCGCGTCTCGATTCCTGTGCGTTTCTCAATTTCCTTTGCCAAGATTTCTCCGATTCCGCCGAGGCGGGCGTGGCCAAACTCATCCACCTTCGTTGAATCGCCAGACGGAGATCCTTTCAGGTTGCACCCTTCTCCGACCACCACGACCGAAGCGGTTGCTCCTGATTCATGTCTTTTCTTGAGGAAGTCTGAGACTTCCTGCAGGTCGAATGGTACCTCGGGTAAAAGGATTAGGTTTGCGCCGCTTGCCACTCCGGCGTACGCAGCAATCCATCCTGCATGTCGTCCCATTACCTCGACGATCATTATACGGTCGTGCGATGAACCAGTTGTCTGAATACGGTCTATCGCCTCCACGGTAACGTTGACGGCCGTGTCAAACCCAAATGTAACGTCTGTGCCTACTATGTCGTTGTCAATGGTTTTTGGAACTGCGACGACCCTCAATCCCATATGTGCGAGCTTTGCAGCAACACTGAGTGTGTCTTCGCCTCCCACGGCGATTATGGCGTCTAGGCCGATCTTCTTGGCATTTTCGAGTACTGTCTGGGCGCCTTCCTTGCGAGTAAAGGGGTTGGTCCGCGTGGTGTGAAGGATGGTCCCGCCAACTTTGATGATCTCAGAGACGTCGTTCCATCTGAGAGGTTTCGTGGAGACATCTAAGAGCCCGGCCCAGCCGCTTTTGATTCCGATAACTTCGTACCCAAATTGTTCGCCCTTTCTCACGACAGCTCTGGTGACTGCGTTTAGGCCCGCGCAGTCCCCGCCGCCATTCAGGATTCCGATCTTCAATTCTGGAGTGCCTCTTCAACAGAGAGATTCTCGATTACGAGTTTCTGCAGAAGGTTGGCCATCTTGAGCGGGTCTGAGCTCTGCCAAACGTTGCGACCTACCGCAAGGCCTGTTGCACCGGCATCTAGTGCCCCCCTGACCTGTTTCAGGAAGTCCACTTCAGTAGGAGCCTTCGGCCCACCTGACATGAAGACCTTCGCCTTTCCCGCAGACTTGACAGCCCATTTGAACGACTCGACATTCCTACCTCAAGCCCGATCCTCGCGGCATATGCAACAATCTCGGGAGCTGTATCATTCTTTATGGCCTCTCCGCGCGGATAGATCCAAGTGATCGCGGCCATTTTCAGTGCGTGAGCCTGCTCCTGAATTCTGCCAAACTCCTCCAACATGACGCTCTCATGAGCGCTCCCTGCGTAGATGGTATATCCGACAGCTTTCGCGCCGAGTTCCGAAGCGTGCTTCACACTGCAGATTTGCCGTGCCACCGGCTCTCCCTTCACAAGACTAGTTTTCCCATTGACTTTGAGAATCAGTGGCACTGAACCTTCATAGTACTTCTCAGCCAACCCCTTCTGAAACACTACTCCGTTGAACCGACCGGCTCCTGCGAGCTTCATAATGAAGCCCGGGTCAACATTGCGCTCATCAAAGTCAGTCGGGCCATGTTCAAGCCCCTGATCATAGGCTAGGAGGACTCCTCGGCCTTCGTGCAAAAATAATTCCATGCTCATTGATTAACACTGCACCCTAGAGAATGAACCAAGTCTCTCACAGTTTGGGGAGTCAAGGAAATAAGAATTTGGAAGCCTTGCCCTTCCTAGCGGAATATCCTCTCTTAGTCTTAGTTCGAGGTTCACGACGTGGGAGTTGATGTTACCGCCGACCGCTTCCTAGCGAAAACAAAAGAGGCTTCCGCCGATGTGGTTGCAATGCCTGCGCTGCTCTCCACCACATTTCCTCACATGAGAGAAGTAGCGGACGCGATTCGGAAAGCTCAGCTTCAGTCCAAGGTAATAGTTTTGGGGCCCCTCTGAACGCGGAAACAGCAAAATCGTTAGGCGCAGACGGCTACGGCAAGGACGCGGTGGAAGGAGCTAATATCTGCAAACAGTGGGCGGCGGAAAAGAAGCACAAGTGATCGCTTGTGTGATAGCGATCGGGGCTGAAGGATAACTTTCACTAACCTCTCCATCCCCTTTCTTCTACCTATTCGTTTATTCTCGAAACTTGATGGTGCTCAATTCGATTACACTTGTCTGATACGTTAGAGAACATTCAGGATTTGGATGGCGTCGGTCCGGTAACTGCGAATAAACTCAAGGAAGCGGGCTTCGACTCTATCGAAGCGGTAGCAGTCGCGCCGATCAGAGAGCTTGTCGACAAGGCAGGGCTAGAGTCTTCCGCGGCGAGCAAGATTGTACGCGCCGCACGTCAGACCATCCATATAGAGCTTCTAACAGCAAAACAGCTCTACGATAAACGTCAATCCATGCTCCGCCTAAGCACAGGTTCCGAGAACCTGAACAAGTTACTCGGCGGAGGTCTTGAAACTCAAGCCCTCACCGAATTCATAGGAGAATTTGGGACCGGCAAGACCCAGCTATGCATGACGTTCTGCATCACAACTCAGCTCCCGATAGAACAGGGCGGACTGAACTCCAAAGTCCTCTTTCTAGATAGTGAAGGAACATTTGCTCCTCAGCGCATTCATCAGATTGCGCAGGCGATGTCGCTTGATCCAGATAAGATCCTTGAGGGAGTCTTCATCGCGCGCACCTACAATAGCGACCATCAGATCCTTACAGTTGATCACTCTTTCAAGCTCTGCAAAGAAGAGAACATCAAGCTCATCGTAGTTGACTCAGTGCTTTCGCATTTCAGGAGCGAATACATTGGTCGAGAGAATCTTAGCGAGCGTCAGCAGAAACTTAATGCACATTTGCATAAGCTTGCGCGGATCGCCCAAACACTGAATTTGGCCGTCGTCTTGACCAACCAAGTCCAAGCGAACCCTCAAGCTTTCTTCGGAGACCCCATTAGGCCGGCAGGAGGAAACATCCTCGCTCATGCCTCGACGCATCGAATCATGCTCAAGAAAGCTTCAAACAACCTCCGTTGCGCCCGCATCATAGACTCGCCCTGCCTTCCAGAGTCAGAGACATACTATGCAATCACGGAGAAAGGCATCGAGGACGCACAACCCAAGGCTCGAAGAGGAGAATGATCCGTCCCGCCTCGAAGCTTGGAGATAGTTACTGTAGTGACACTCCGGATCAACAGCACAAGAACATGGAAATTTGAGGCGCTCACACAGCGACCACACCACGCCAGCAAAGTCGACACTTGGGTATACTATTGCGCATTATGTGATGAAGTCCTGCTGGTTGCACGACGATTTATCGAGCCCAAGGGCGTACAGGCCGCTTTCGATGGAGTCTGTCCAGATTGTGGGTTTGGTCTGGAAGATGTCATGAATTGTGAACACATGCAGTTATCCAATGCCAGAGCCACCTACGTCAACCCCAAATACCCTAGGGCGGCGCTCCTAGTCGAGGAACCGCTGCGAGCTTTTGAGGGAATCAGACCAAGAAGTGCTCATCTTACTGCAGCGGAGCAGGTGCTTACTACAGGGATTGAGAGATTAGACAAGCTCATCCGGTTGGCTACGGGACAGTTCGTTGTCTTTCAAGGGCTCTCTCCCTCGGTATCCTTGGCTGAGCTTCTCTGCGTTCGGGCTCAGCTTGGTAATCCAATTGGATTGGATTCAAGTGCGATCTTTATCGATGGTGGAAATAGTTTTGACGCGTATGCAGCATCAAACTACGCCACCAAGTACAGAATAGAACCTAGCCTTTCATTGTCTCGCATACATATCAGCCGCGCATTCACGTATTTCCAGCTTGTATCTCTGCTAACTGAGAATTTGCCAAGCGCTCTCACACATTACAGCTCCAAATTTGCGGTAGTTTCAGACATAACTGGGTTATTCCAAGATCCGGAGATCAAGGATAAACAGGAAGCCTATCGCGTCTTTCAACGAGTGCTACGCTCATTATCTGCAGTTGCAGAGATCACAGGCTCTCTTGTGATCGTGACAAGCTTCCGCCAAGACATCAAGCCCTTCGACACGGCGCTTACGCAAACCGCGCATGCAACCATTCTTGCCGAAGAGCATGACGCAGTCATGCGTTTTGTCCTAGTACGCCACAGATCGCTTCCGTTTCGAAAGGCCTTGCATCGAGAAGTCTGTGCTGATCAATTCCTCGAAGATTTCATGGAGGGTAGAGAATGGGGAGAACCATCCCATCTTGGTGGATCATCATCAGAGCTGAGGATCAAATAGCCTTCGAGGACCTACTGAATGAGTGCAAGCTCTATGTATCAGCCGCTGAAGTCCTCGCTTCATCAGTAAAGGAATTCCCACTACTGCTCGCGATGCTCTTCGTGCATCACAGGAGAATCATTGAACTCGAAAGACGAATGAAGGAAGAGCTGAAGTGAAGACAGAAGGCTGGCTCTTCGACCTCTATCCCAAACCAGGTCGCATGATCCTTTGGCTGAAAATGCGCAACGGCGAATGTATAAGACTCGTAGATGAATGGGCGCCGAGGATTCATGTCGCCGGCAGGTTCACTGACCTACTCGACTTGGCCGCACGGCCCGAATTTCGTGATCGATGCAGTTTCGTTGAGAGATTCGAGAGGCCAAACTGTACATCGCGGTCAAAGGTTCTTGAGATCAAAGTCTTCTCCGATCGCGAAGCTACAGCTTTAGCGCAAGAGATTCAGCAGCTCGCAGCCTATGGGCGCAAGTACCGGTCATATGACGTTGACATACCATCTTCTCAGATGTATCTCTATCAGAAGAATCTCTTCCCGCTAGCTTATGTTGAAGCCAATAACCATGACGGACACATAGCTTGGGATCTTCGCGATTCATCAGATTCCACGAACTACGAAATTCCACCACTCAGGATCGCCAAGCTGGCGGTCAGCACAAAGACGAGTAACCGGATACCAATCATGAGCGATCCAATCGACTCTATGACCATCACAATGGGAGATCAGGAGAAACGGATCGACTCAGGATCGGAGACCGACAAGTTGTTAGCCCTCGTTGATTCGTTTAGCGAATTCGATCCAGACATCGTATGCACAGACGACGGAGACACATTCATCTTCCCGTATCTAACCCAACGTGCCCGCGGACATGGCGTGCTTCACAAGCTTGTACTTGGCCGGGATCATGCGCCGCTTCGGGTTTTCGAGGTCAGAGGTCGAAGTTACTTCAGCTACGGACGAATCTACTACCGTAGCACCGCAGCTCGCCTAATGGGTCGACTGCACCTGGACTACAGCAACAGCTTCATCGACACTGATTGTGGCCTTGAAGGTCTCATAGAAGTAGCCCGAACATGTATTATCCCGCTCCAACGCGCCTCACGTAGCACGATCGGCACAAGCATGTCATCGCTCCAGATCTACCACGCTATCAAACGAGGAATACTGATTCCATGGAACAAATCTCAACCTGAAGACTTCAAGGATGGAAATCGGCTTCTCCTGGCCGACCGAGGCGGATTCATCTATGAGCCTAGACCTGGAATACATGACTGGGTTGGTGAAATTGACTTCTCATCACTTTACCCAACGGTCATGTTGAAGAATAACCTAAGCGGCGAGACCGTAAACTGTGAATGCTGCCCCGACTCGCCCAACCGCGTTCCAGAAATTGGCTTCCATATATGTAGACGCTCACAGGGGATCGTTCCTACCTCGCTTGGAGTTCTACTCAAGAAACGAGAGGAGTACAAGCGTTGGAGAAACGAAGCGAACGACCCTCCAACACGAACTCGATACGATCAGCGCCAAGCCGCGCTCAAATGGATCCTAGTCTGCTCATAGGCCTTGGATGCGCGCATCGAAGCCGGGCAATTGGCTACCTTGGGTTCAAGAACGCGCGGTTCGGCAAGATCGACGCACATATCGCAACTTGTGCCTATGCACGAATCGCTCTTCAAAAGGCGAGCGCCATTGCTGAATCAAGAGGTTTCCAAGTTATCCACGGGATAGTGGACTCGCTCTGGCTCAGGAAAGCTAAGGCGTCTGACAGTGAATACTATGCTCTGTGCCGTGAAATCGAGACGAACCTCGATCTGCCGATAAGTTTCGAGGGGATCTACAAATGGATAGTTTTCCTCAATTCCAGGATCAATCCCAATGTACCTGTGCTGAACAGGTACTACGGCGTCTTCACAGACGGAACGATGAAAGTACGCGGGATAGACCTCAGACGCCATGACACAGCAGGCATAATCCGCGAATTTCAGCAGGAGATCTTGAGTATTCTCTCAAAGGCATCCAACTCGATAGAGGTTCACGAGCTTTTTCCCGAAGTGCTCGATTTAGCAAAAAAGTACGTAGAACTGATCAGAACCGGCAAAGTCCCTGCAGAAAAGCTTGTACTAGAAAGGAGATTAAGCAAATCACCAGAAGAATATTCGAGTCTCAGCCATCAAGCGATTGCTGCTCAACAACTGGGCAAAGAAGGAAGATACACTCATGCTGGACAGAACATTCGTTACATAGTAACTGCAGACAGGGCTGCGATAAAGGGGAACCGTGCTGTGCCGTCAGAATTGTTCGAGGGAATCGGTTATGATACTGAGGCATACGTGAAACTCTTAGTCACGTCGTTCGTCAATCTGTTCCTTCCGCTTGGGTATGACACATCGCGAGTAACAGAGATCTTCAAGACTTGAATTGGAGAATAGAGCATTCGTGATCCGTGCCTCGCTCGGCGCGGGCAAAGCTACGCTAATCCAAGTTCCTCGAGCTTCTTGAGGACATCATCACCATGTGTCTTTGTGCTCACGTGAGGGAAAACGTACTTGACGATTCCGTCAGGCCCGATGATGTAGGTCGATCTTTTCGCTGTGCCAAATGGACTTTCGACACCATACGCACGGACAATACTCTTCCTCGTATCTGAGAGTATCGTGAAATTCAGCTTGTATTTGGACGCGAATCCCGCATGCGATTTTTCAGAGTCCACGCTCACTCCAAGAACCACGATTCCTCGGTCTCGAAGTGCGCTCATAGAATCCCTGAAAGAGCATGCCTCCGCAGTGCATCCAAGCGTGTCGTCTTTGGGGTAAAAATAGAGTACGACAGACCTCCCACGAAACGACGTAAGCGCAACGGTCTTTCCATTCTGATCCCTCGCCTCAAAGTCAGGCGCACGTTCACCGGCTTTCGGTCCCTCGGCCATATTGCTTGACCCCATTGGGCCACGAGAATCGACAAGATGATTCTAATGATTCTATCGATAAGATAAGGATCTCATAAGAATCTACAATCATAGTGAGTAGGCTAAAGTGCAATAAGGCTTAAGATTTCGGATTCACGCAAATTATCAAATAGATTGCTTGACGTTCGTCAAGAGCCCCAAGTGTTCGCCGTCTACGTGCGCCGTGCTCTCACATGGATGAATCATTTACACGCTTCCTTCCGAACCGCCTTGTGTGTCAAGCACACTCGCCTGACTTGAGGTGGATGATGTAATGCGGGAAAAGCAATTGTCGCTCTTCCTCGTCGCGTTGGCTCTCATCGTGCTCATGACCGTTCCCGCCTTCGCTGATCCCGTCGCAGCAACTAGCCTTTCCATAGGTGACCGATACGCAATAACAACAGTCTCCGACCAAGCTCGGGCTTGGGTCGCCGATGCAGATTGCCAGTTTCGGATCCAACAACGTTATTTTCAGGACGTTCTTAGGAACCATTCAATTCAACGGGCGAGGCGACTACAACAGGGCCTCCAAGACCTGTGTCTATCAAGGCCCTCCGATCGCGCCAAATGGGGCGCGAGCGTTCTTAGTGACCTATGGCCGTGACACGAACGATACGTAGCAAGGCGCCTATATGCGTATGTGGAGTGTCTTCCAAGACGAGAACGCGGTGCTCGGGAGGATCGACCTGCAGACATTAGATTCAGGCTCAACTAGAAGCGGATCGCTGAATTATCAACAATCCTTCTTATCTCATCAGGGTGGCGATGAACCCGGTAAGACAACTCATTTAAGGGCATCTTCACTGATCTACGGCTTGCATAGGTTGCAAGTGTCGTTCTGTGGATGAAAGCACGTTCTTCATAGGAGAGGCGCTCGTTGGCAAATCGCCAGAAGTCGCACATATTGACCTGATCGTCGGCGATAAGAGCGGGCCGGTCGGAGAGGCTTTCGTAAGCGGCCTAACGCAGCTGTCCGTTGGTCACACGCCGCTTCTGGCCTTAATACGGCCGAATCTTCCCCCGAAACCCCACACATTGATCGTTCCCAAGGTCACTGTCAAGGGAATGGATGACGCGGGGCGTATATTCGGCCCAGCTCAAGCGGCTGTTGCCAAGGCTATTGCAGATGCAGTTGAGGAAGGAATAGTTCCGAAACAGAAGATCGACGAGTGGGTCATCATCTGCAGTGTTTTCATTCACCCTGACGCGCGTGACTACCGAAAGATATACCACTACAATTATGGTGCCACGAAACTCGCCCTGAGAAGAGCGCTTACAAACTACCCGAGTTTGGAGAAGGTCATGTATGAAAAGGACAGGGCGATTCACCCGATCATGGGTTTCAGGGTACCCCGCCTCTGGAATCCCCCCTATCTCCAGATCGCACTCGACGTGCCGGATATTGAAAAGGCCAAAGACATCCTCCAGCGGTTACCGGCCAGTGACAGGATCATAATCGAGGCAGGGACCCCGCTAGTAAAGAAATATGGGACAGGGGTCGTACACGAATTGCGAGCTTTTGCCAAGGACTCATTCATCATAGCAGACATGAAGACCCTTGACGTAGGCCAAGTGGAGGTTGATGTCGCTTTTGAAGAGACAGCGGATGCAGCGGTCGCTTCGGGACTAGCCTCGAAGGAGACAGTTGACAACTTCATCTACGAAGCAAGGAGGCTAGGGGTCTACTCGATCGTTGACATGATGGATGTTCCGAACCCCCTGCCTATCCTACAAAGCTACAGAGAAGCTCCTGACGTTGTGATCATCCATAGAGGAATCGATGAAGAGAAAGGCGGAGGGCCAAGATGGCACCTCGTTGGCGAGATCAAGAGAGCCTTCAAGGAAAGAAAGATGCTAGTCGCAGTTGCCGGGGGAATAGATCCAAGAAACCTTAAGAGCGCCTTGGAGGCGCAAGCGGATATCATCGTCGTCGGACGATATATCACCCAATCGAGGGATGCCAACCGGGCTGCCAGAGACTTCCTAGACCAGCTGGGACCCGACATCGATCTCTTCAGAGTGCACGTAGAATAGCGAGAAAGGCCACCGCGGGATCATGGCGCCTCCAGGAAGCAACCCTCTTGCGAGCGAACAGATCATATTGGAGTCTTGTCATCATGACGGAGGCGACACCGTAGCATGAAGGTCCAGAAAACCGGCACGATAGTCGGGATAGTGCAAAGCGAGGATCCTGTGAAGATCCGTGTTCAGGTGAAACTTGATGAAGAGATACTCGAACAGCGGGTTAGACCATATCCGCAATCGGATCAGGAGAGGATGAGCCAGCAGATGACGGAGAGCATTGCGAAGCAACTTCGGACGGCAATCCCTGGCGCGCTAATAATGGGTCCTGGTCTTGCTGGAGTCCCAGGATCTAATCTCGAAGAATGGCTTGTTCCCGCGGACCAGGCTTCGAAGCTATCCATCGGAAAGAGGGTAAGGGTCTGTCTAGAACTGTTAGATGAGGACCAGATGGTATAGATTCGTCGTTCGTGGCTCTTGAATGGCGAGTTCACTTCTTTCCTCGCCGTCAAAGAAGCGATAAATTGGTGCTTGCGGTACGTTCGCGCCGACTAGTGCAATGCGATGAACACCCGAGTATTCTTCGTGACAGATGTTCACGGATCGGAGAGATGTTTCAAGAAGTTCCTGAACGCAGGAAGTTCTACAAAGCGAATGCGGTG
>JBEKGZ010000061.1:0-8842 GCA_050012535.1 Bathyarchaeia archaeon
GGAGCTGAGAACCTAATCCCTTTCTCTATCAGGAACAGCCTCTTGATCAAGGTCTTGTTAGCTATGAACTGAGGGTACTTCTTATGAGCCCAAGTCTCTATCTCAGCATCGGTTACGTTCATCTGGGCTGCTAGAGTATCAAGGCTCATTCTACTTCACCTTGCCTCCTTTGGCTAGCTTGTCAACCTGGAAGTTGACCAGGAAGACCTTCAGCCTAGGGTTCCAGACAGTATGGCTTTGCTTCCAAAATGTCTTGAACTCATTGAGGGAGTACCCTCCTTCAGCCTCTGCATGCTTCTCAGTAAGGTCACGTAGAGCCTTCTTTTCTATAGAGGCCACTTTGATCTCAGCGAACTTGGCGTAAAGGTCGACTCTTGCACCTGGTATAATTGGATCAACCCTAGTCAAACATACCTGACTTTGGCCTTCCATCCTGACTATCTCAGCATGTTCAGGCGTAAGTCTGACTTCAGGAGCAGTCTCAACTACCCTTTTGATGATCTTTGGTATGGCTTCTCCAGGGTAACGAGCAGCCTCCTTGACTATGTTCCTTGCATTAGCTTGTGAGACTCCTTCTTGACCTATAGCCTTGGCAAGAGCAAGTTGTCTTTCAGGATCTTTGATCCTCCTTCCTATGGACAACGCATTGTCCGAAGTGATTACTCCTTCTGCTTGCTTTGAAACAAGCTTCTGGATCTCCTTCAGTACCCCCACTAGCAGCTTGACTCCATCTTTGAATGTCGATCTTCTTACACCGAATCTTTCTGCAAGAGTTCAGATACGTCACGTTTTGAAAGTGGGATAATCTATGGGCCTCCTATAGAATTTCACCTCTTCTTGTCTCCGGAACAGATTTGGGCATGCCCGACTCCTCAGAGCTATGGTTTCCGTAACGAACTGACTCCCGAAGGAGCAATTGTCCTCGAATAGGGTCCAGAAGGCGTGAGATAGGGCCAAGGAGGAAACAGGAATCTCTTTGGTGGATTGGATGGTGCGGCCACCTGGTCTCACACCGCTACGGGCGAGTTTTTGGGACTCATGAATCACGCTACGTCCACACCCGGGCAACCATTGCGTTCCTGAAGCCTGGCTCTCGAAGCAGAGGATTAGCAGTTCCAGCATTTGGATTCAATGATAGAGACTCGTGTTTTGCAAACTGGAGACGAATTGGTTGTCGTGGAAGTCAACAAGATTGCGTAGACGAGCATGTTCCGAATGTTCCTACGCCCCAATAGCCACATGGATAGAAAGCCATATAGAGAATAGTCCTCAGAGTAACTACCTTCTCATGGCAAAGAGGACTTTGCTTAGCCGCCTCGCAACTTTTGGCGTAGTCGCCATTCTTTCCGGATTACTTCTAACGCTCTATCCTTTCTACCCGCTTTACATTACGATCGTCATCGCTTTGGGGCTCGGGGCGGTAGGCCTGGAGTCCCCGTACCTTGGATTGATGCTTGCGATCCTGCTTTCTGTCTTTGGGTCCATGTATCAGGATGCTTTGGTTGGCCTAACGTTTCTAGTCGTCTTCTTCGCCGCGTTGACGTTGACCCGTTGGCTAGATTTGGCGTCGGTAGTCGCAACTTGGATTCTGGCCTTCTTGACCCCCGTACCGTCCCTTGCTATCGCCCCGACGATGCTTGCTGGGCTTCATGAGAGCCGTGGGGACGCATTGAAGATCGGAGTCGTCTCAGGCTTCTCGATCTTCCTGGTAAGCTGGACAAGGAATATGATGCAAGCCGGCCTAATGCTCGTCCCATCACCAGGCAACTATGTTACGAAAGCGATCCCAGACCCTTGGCTTTTCACAGCGTTCATACCAAACGTCGATATGTTCAGCTTGACTCGGCTGACTGACTACTATGCGCCTCTAGCCTCAAGCCTAGGCGACTTCCGCATCTACCTCCTAATCGCCACCTGGGCTATCGCCGGCTATCTGACCGCGTTCCTCGCATCCAAAATGAAAGGCAAAACATACTTTGCGTCATCAGTCGTTGGAGTTCTCCCAGCGGTAATCGTCTCCTTCGTCTTCGCTCAGACTCCTTTGTTGGAGATAGGTGCCGCGCTCGTTGCCTCGGCCGTCATTCCGGTCGCCTACAGGTTTCTCCAACCCATATTGGAAGAGCAATTGAAGCAGGAGAGAAAGCTGGTAGCCGTAATGTTTACGGATCTTGTAGGATACACGGCGCTAGCGCAGGAGAATGAAGCAGTCGCACTTCAGATCCTAGAGACTCAGAAGAAGATCCTCCGCCCGATCTTCGAAAAACACGGCGGACGAGAGATCAAGACAATCGGAGACGCCTTCTTGGTGGAGTTTACTAATGCCCTCGACGCTGCTGTGTGCGCCGTTGATATTCAAAGAACGTTGCAAGAAAAGCCGCTCGTGCACAAGGGGAAGGAAACGAAGCTTCGAATTGGTATTCATGTTGGGGACGTGATACATCGCCAGGGGGACGTTTTTGGGGACGCGGTTAATATCGCATCTCGCATAACACCCTTAGCTTTACCTGGCGGAATTTGTATTTCCCGTCAAGTCTACGATCAGGTCTGGAACAAGATCGACTATGAGATCATCGAGCTTGGAACACAGGAACTCAAGAATGTGCAGTATCCAACAGAACTCTACCGCATTTCTACACGGAAAGTTTGACAACCTTTTCTCGTGTTTGGAATAAACTCGTAGACGTAGATGTTCAGTGCACCAATCGTCGTGTGATTGCATAGGTGGGAAACTACGACACCCATGGGCTATTTCGCTTGTCTGACAGTCTCTGTCTTGAATGGAAAGAACGACAGGTTCGAAACGCAAACGAGTCCGAGTACTTTTGCAGACCGAGACTATGTTTCATGGGTGTTAGAGGAACTACCTTAGAGCGAATGGGTCAGAGCTTCCAGCGTATCGTTGGTGTCTATCAAACGCTCGCTTAGGATTCCGGCGAGGAATTTATGGAAAGCGGAGGCAATTTCAGGCGCATTGTCTTCCATTTCTTTCAACTTCTTCGCTGGAAGATAGAAGAGTGTACAGGGCTCATCGGCGATTACCGATGCGGAGGCTTTCCGGTCCAGGTACAATCCCAATTCTCCCACCACGGTACCTGATCGCATGGTGCGCAGCCGGATAATTTTGCCATCCCCACTCTCCAGTTGAACCGTCACCTGTCCTGTCTCTATGAAATATAGGGCCGAATCGTCGCCCTGGCGGATGATATATTCTCCTTGTTCGGCTTTTTTTCTCTTCAAAATAGGTCATCAGTTGGGCAGCACTGACGGACGATGGCATGGCTTTTTCCAGTTGTTTCATCAGGGTCGAAGGCGTGGAGCCGAAGTCAAGACTCTCGAGACTCGCTATCATATGATCTTCGCACCATTCAATGCCATGATCCAGATCGGGAGAGACTTGTATAGAGTCCTTCTCTCCCTCTCGCAGTATCTCTTTTTTCATTTGACGCTGCATCTTGGGTGAGAGATTGGTAAATGCTAGGGTGATCCCTCGTGTTTTGGTTAATTGCTTCATTTTGGCGAATCCAAACAACGCGGACGAGTCGAACCCGTTGACCGATCGAAAATCCAGCACTAAGAAACGCACAGGTGGCAAGTCGCGATTGTCAATTCGTTGGCGAGCCATATCGAGTATTCTCTGTGCTGTGCCAAAGAAAATGAACCCTTGCAGTTCCAGGATGTATAGCCAATCGCCTTTTCGACGCAACAACTGTTGATACAGGCGAGGTCTGCTGACATTGCTATGAAAAGTCGCCCCTGTAAGCGTATGTTTGACGACATTGATACGGCTATAATCTACGACGAACAAGACGACCGCCAGCACGAGGCCCAGGCCTACCCCCTCCAAAAATCCGATCGTATTGATGACGATCAGAATCAGGATCAGGATAAGATAGTCTGTGATAGGCAGTTTGAACCACGAGTCGTATACCCAAGTGACAAGAAAATCCAGACCGACGAACAGCAGCAATCCGCCTAGGACGAGATTCGGGAAGTACAAAAGCAGGGACCCTCCCAGCCACAACACGATACCGCACACAGCTGCCAAAACAAACCCAACTAGCCGGCTTCTCGCTCCCATTTTGTAGTTCAACATCGACCTGCTCAACGTATGCCACTCGACCATACTTCCCCCCAGCCCGGCGACAAGGTTGGCAAGCCCAGCCGCTTTGAGGTCTCGGTTCAGGTCAACATTCTGGCCGGTCGCCAGTTCTATGCCGGTGAGGTTGAGCAGAATTGCTATGACGCCTATGATTGGAATGACGAGTAGACTGCCGATTTGATGGCTTATAACCAACCAGTTGACCTGCGCGAGATCGGAGACGTTCAGTGGCTGCCAAAGCCTGCCATGGTCGGAGAGTAGTGCACCCAACAGCCAACCTTGCTCAGTGGCTTTGGCAATTGATGTATTCGTCAGTCCAAGCAAGATATAGAAGACGACAATGGCAGCTATCAAGTGCCGGGAACAATCAAAATGTGGTTGCGGCGCCGTAATGCCACTAGCAAGAACACGGCGAACAGCAAACCGGGCAGCCATTTCACCCACAGCCCGGGTTGGATGATGGGAAGCAAGTGAAAGAGGCTGACCGATACTCCTGTCATAACGGAAATTCCACCGAATGTCAGCAACAGCCCGGAGCCGGCCAAAACGCCGCCGATAACAGGATAGGGGATGAAGCGTATGAGGTTTCCTAGCTTAAATTGCCCAAGTGATAGGAACACGACCCCCGTCAAGAGCGTAGACAGACCAATAGCGACGACGACAGTGGTGAACTTTTCCTGATGTGTTGCCCAAGCGGGCATCTGGCTGACGATCGCGGCTGAGAAGAGTGCTAGTATAGCAACCACAGTATCTTGCAAGCCGGCGGTTACCCACGGCAAAGAGCAGAAAAGGGCGGTCAGGATTACGACGACCACCTCACCCATGAGCATCAGGCCGATGCCTCTTGAAATGTAAGCGCCCAGGTCACCCGAGAAAATCAATGCAGCGTAGGCGGTCACCTCGGTCACCTCGAGGATGCCCGCGACCAAGCCTCCTGCCAAGCTGGGTAGAAATTGTCTAGGTTGGATTACCTGTAGCAGGCGAGTCTTCAGTTTCAGATCTCCCTCACTCGTTGGGTACTTCTTCTCATCGCGCCCCTCCTCGGCGCTCCGCCAAGCAAAGAAAGCAGTGAACTCCGCACAGGCAGACCGTGAATCTCGGAAAGCCACTCCACTAGTTCACTTGCGCAGGATTTCAGACTTTGGATGCTTTCCGGAACTAGGTAGAGGAGAGAGTGGAAGAGGGGTTGTTAGGGGATTCCTCCCCTATCCCGTCGTCGTTTGATTGGATTTGTGTGTGTGCGCACCAAGCTACCGACGACGATTCAAATTACGACGCTCGCACGACGAGGCCTTGGTGCACACCCACAAATCCCAAGAGGAGGTGGTACGGGTTGATACATCACTAGTGGTGTGTGCGCACCAAGAGACCACCACGCATTCATATTCGTCTTATCTTCCACGATGAATCGTTGATTGGTGTATCGTGTTGACGACTGTCAGGTTCGAGAAGTCCGTAGTCGATAGCATACTGAGTCATGCCCTCGACATGTATCCTAGAGAGGCTATTCTGCTCCTGCGCGGTAAGAAGAAGAAGGATGAGATACTGATCGATGAGATCGTGGTGCCTCCTCTCGCTACGCATGGGGTTCGGTTCTCCGCATTTCCGAGTTACATGCTTCCAATGGACTTACGTATCATGGGCGTCTCGCATTCCCATCCCTCAGGGAATCCCCAGCCTTCCGTCCAAGATCTGAACCACATTTATGGAAGAATCATGGTGATCGCCGCATACCCGTTCCAGTCCTACAGTGACATTGCTGTCTTCGACAAGGATGGCAGCGGACTACCTTGGCAGCTCACATCTGACCCCGAACCAAACTCGCATTGATTTCCTTTTTTTCATGAGCTGTCGAATCACTGAGGCGAGCAATTCCCCAGTGGACGTTGAAGAGCCACGGGAGGGTTTGAATTGTGAATTGTGGATTCAACGCGACAGGAACGGATCGGAACGCTATCTATTCATCATGGTTTAAGGCGATGGAGTGCCTAGGCGCAATCATGAACCCGATCATTGAGGTCAAGGGCCTAACCAAGAGGTTCGGAAGCCTCGAAGCAGTGCACGGAATCAGTTTCGAGGTTGAGCAAGGTGAGGTTTTCGGGTTGCTTGGTCCAAACGGTGCTGGGAAGACTACAACGCTCTCAATGTTGTCCACGATTCTGACGATCAGCGCTGGCACGGCAATCGTTAACGGGTTTGATGTGGCAAAGCAGCCATCCCAGGTCCGGCGGTCCATAGGCATCGTCTTCCAGGAGCCAAGCATCGACGATAGGCTTACGGGCAGAGAGAACCTCGAGATGCACGCTGACTTGTATGCGGTTCCAGGGAGTGAGAAAGGGAAGCGCATCGACGAGCTCTTGAAACTTGTCGAACTCGAGGACAGGGCTGATTCTCTGATGAGAACCTACTCCGGAGGGATGAGGCGTAGGCTCGAAATAGCGAGGGGACTGATCCACCATCCCAAAGTGTTGTTCCTTGACGAGCCCACTTTGGGTCTTGATCCCCAGACCAGGGAGCACATCTGGGATTACATCGTGGAACTTAGCAAGCGCGAAAACATCACGATGATGCTGACCACACACTACATGGAGGAAGCTGACAAACTATGCGATCGAATCGCCATCATAGACTACGGCAAGATAATCGCCCTCGACGAACCTAAGCAACTGAAGGGCGATCTCGAAGGAGACATCATCACAGTCAAGACCGAGATGGTCGAAGAACTATCCGCCAAACTCAAGGAAACCAACTTCGTGAAAGACATGAAAGAACAGAAGGGCGAGTTGAAGCTCATCGTGAAGGATGGTGACAAAATCGTTCCCAGAGTCATGGAGATCGCAGCGAGTTCAGGAATCCACGTCGAGTCGATCTCCATTCACGAGCCTACACTCGAGGATGTGTTCTTGCACTACACTGGACGAGAGATACGTGGAGAAGGCGGCGAGGAATACCACGGAATGGCAGCAATCAAAAGGAGGAAAATCAGATGAGTGAAGCCCGAGGGATCTACACCCTCTGGTTGCGGGAGGTCAAACGCTACACGAGGGAGAGGACGAGACTCATCAGCTCTTTCATCCAACCGCTTCTATGGCTGGTTATCTTTGGATCTGGGATGCAGTTCTCCTCGTCAGGCTATGGCCAACTCAGCTATCAAGAGTTCATCTTCCCTGGAATCGTGGCCCAGACGCTGCTATTCACATCCATGTTCATGGGAATATCAGTAATCTGGGACAGGGAATTCGGCTTCCTCAAGGAGATCCTAGTATCACCAATCTCAAGAGCCTCAATCTTCATCGGGAAAATGGTCGGCGCAACCACAGACGCCGTAATACAGGGAAGCTTCGTTTTTGTCCTCAGCTTCGTCGTCGGCATCTTTGTCGATATCCAAACGTATCTGATCTGTCTGCCGATAATGATCCTGATCACCTTTGGATTGGTGAGCGTTGGGCTAACCATAGCCTCGCGCATGGAGAGCCTCGAGAGTTTCGGCGTGATTCAGACTTTCGTGAACCTGCCACTTTTCTTTCTGAGCGGGGCGCTGTTTCCGCTGACTCACGTCCCTGAATGGCTTAGGTGGGTAAGCATCGTGAATCCCGTCACCTATGGGGTTGATGCTTTGAGGATCGTGATCCTCAAGAGTGCTTGGACTCCGCTCTTCCCATGGCAGTATGATCTTCTCGCACTTTGCGTATTCGATGCAGCCATGATCCTGCTTGGCACTATGGTTTTTGGTCAGAGAAAGTGATCTAGTAGAGCCGGTCCAAAAACGAGTGTTGGGAATTTCCCCAACGCGGGGATGAAGGAAGGTGCTAGAATAACGACGATTAGGGATGGTGACTTGGCTGGGCACGTTCTACAAGATAGCGATAGCGGTGTCACCGGCAGTCCTCGTTTTGGTCCTCACAATTGTCATCTCATTTGTGACAGGGCATCCTGAAGGCGCGGACCGCTGCTTTCCTAGAGTTGCAGGATTTCCCTAGCTAGGATGAGTCGTTGGATCTCTGAGGTGCCTTCGACAATTTCGAGCACCTTCGCGTCGCGGTAGTATCGCTCAAGCGGGTAGTCCTTTGTGGGCCCATACCCGCCCAGGATCTGGATTGCGCGTCGTGTGGCTTCAACGGCGACTTCGCTTGCGAACACCTTCGCCATGGACGCTTCCTTAACGAAGTCTTGTTGACGGTCCCTAAGGTAGGCGGCATGGTATGTTAGCAGTCTTGCCGAGTGAATCTGACTTAGCATGTCCGTAAGCATACGCTGAATCGCCTGGAACTTTCCAATCGGTCGGCCGAACGCCTTCCTCTGCTTTGCATAGTCGACCGCGATGTCGAATGCGGCTTGGGCGAGTCCGACGCCGCCTGTGGCGACGTTTATCCTCGACTCGTTAAGTGTCATCATGGCGATCAGGAAGCCCTCACCTTCCTTACCTAACACGTTCTCTTTCGGGACTCGGCAGTTCTCGAAGATCAGTTCGGCGGTGCCGGTTCCCCTTAGCCCCATGACTTCAATCTTCGATCCCACTCTGAATGGTGACTTTCTCTTATCGACCAGGAAGGTCGTGACCTCTTCGCCGTCTTTTCCGTGTGTCTTTGCAAAGACTACAGCCAGATCAGCGACTTCACCTTGTGTAATGAAAGTCTTCGTCCCATTCAGGACGTACTGGTCGCCTTCTCTGATAGCCTTCGTCTCTATGGAGGCTGCGTCTGAGCCTGCAACAGGCTCGGTAAGACAGAAAGCACCGATTCG
>JBEKGZ010000062.1:0-9279 GCA_050012535.1 Bathyarchaeia archaeon
TCTTGCAAGGGAGTCTTTGTCATTTATGTCAAGTTCAGGCACGTTTCCGATGCCGCCTGCGGACGCGTGTGATATCGCACGATAGACGTTCACCGCATCAGCTTTGTTTGTACCGCGAACGAGTCTCCTTAGGTTCTTCCTGATGTCTTGGCTTCTCAAGGCCTTCCGCGAAGGCACCATACCAGCGGCATACGCTATCGGGATCAGGAGGAGGATTGCACCGAGGCTCGTGTTCCCTCCATGTTGCCATTCTGAGCATGATTCGACTGCACGTTTGATCCGTTCGCCGATCATGAGCTCATCACCGTGAATTGATCCGCCCGCTATCTTGCTTCCCCGCAAGGCTGCGAGCCGGAAGTGTGGCACCAATGCAGCTGCAGAAGCAAGAAAATGTTCAAACCGCGTATTCTCGAAGTTTCGTATCCTGTGGACGTTTCCGGGTTTAGGATATGCGCTGACTTCTAGGAGAAGAGCAAGTTCCAGCGCTGCAGCAATCTCGTCATGTCTTGCCGGGATTTGTCTAACGATCAAACGACGATTCTCATTTGCCTTAGCCGACATTGTCCGTTCCATGCTCGCTCATTGTATTGTCGTTTGGCTCGGAATCTTAAACAGTCTCGTGCTTTGAACGGTCTTGACTACTGCCGCGGTCACCACCGTCTATGGGGTAGGTGTAGAATACTGCGGTCCATGTGACCTGCAACGCATTTGGACTCATGCCCATCAAAGGCACCGCCATGCTAGCGAAGAGAAGTGTTCCAGTGAGGTGCTGAGCTGTTGTTCCAATGAGAGACAGAACGCAGGCCGCTGTCAATCTCTTCTTTTCGGATTCTCCTGAGATCCACTCTATGGATTTCCTGCTCAGCGGCGAAGCAAGCAGGATCCACGTGAGGATGTGGAGCCAGATGAAAGGCACCGAGACTGTGCTGCCCAGGAGCGACATTGACACGAAGTGCAGAGTCGACGGATGCGCAAAGAACAACACAATCAAAGCTGAGTATGATGCCAAAGCGGGGGCCATCTTTCTACGCATCAAGAGACCCAAGACAGCTGCGTTCATCATGATAGGCAGGAAATCTAATCCGAAGAAGTTCATTCGGCCAGTTAGCATTATGCCCAGAAAGGTCCCAATGAGCCCCGCAACGGATCCTACGTACGGACCCAAGATGATCCCCAAAAGAGGGGCAACGAATTCAGTTGTGCTAAAGACGCGTCCCGATCCCCCAATCATCACGAAAATGGGCATCAACCTCAGAATCGCGTAGACTGCTGCGAATGTTGCAGCCAGCGGGACAACACGTTTCTTCGAGATCTCCGCCGGAATCATCATCAATCAGCTTCGTCGCGTGTCAGCCGAATCGTTTCGCGTCTTCGGAACAGTGCACAGAACAAGGATAAGTAGTCGTTGGGTGAATCCAGAGCCGCCAGCACACCGGTGATGCTCGATGCAAGAAAGACGGATCCTAACCACGAGACTCATCACACTCGTGAGTGTCATTGCGGCGCTCGATATCGTACTCGCGGCGCTACCATTGATTCCATATGGTCCTTCTGCAGGCGCCTTAGTGAAGCCCTCAGAGGGCATTCTACTGGGACCTTGGGGTGGAATGTTAGCCGCCTTTGTCGGAGGAATCATCTCAAGCATCATCTGGCCGTCCACAGCGGTACTCGGATTGGCGACGTGGATTCCAGGAGTCATCGGCGCATTCGGTGCAGGAATGTTGCTCAAGGGCAGATGGAAAGCTGTGTTGGTTCTATTCGCTGCTATTCTCATTGCTTTCTTTCTTCACCCGTTTGGATCAGGGGTATTCCTATACGCCGACTGGGACAAGTTAGTCGCCTTATGCATGATCATTCCAGTCTCTTTGCTCGTGAGGCGTCAGCTGCGTCAGCCGGGTAGTCGTGAAAGCGTGAAAGCCCTGGCGCCTGTCATAGGCTTGGTTTCCCTAATCGCAACAGAGATGGACGGAGCGACGGGGAACCTAATTTTCCTACTCGAAGCCGAGCCCATGTTCGGCCTGAAGAAGGAGATGCTCCCCGCCTTGTTCATACCCTACACTTTCCTTGACCCCGCGACTCGTGTTCTGATTGGAATCGTGTGCGCGCTAGTCCTCACACCCGTGCTCGTTGCTGCGGAGAGGGCAAACCTGCTTAAGTGGCCGCTCACCTAGTGCTTCCGTTCGGCATCTCCCTATTCTAGCTCTCAGCTAGTCTGGAAAGTTCATGCCTATGGCAGGTCGTGTTGTGACTCAAAACATGCTTTCTGGTTGATGCGTCGCATGAGAGCTAGGGAAGGAGACTTCGTTGAGAGTTCAGATGGTCTCCTCTTCGATGTGAAAGGCCTCCTCCATCCTCCTGACAGAATAGTCGCGTACCTTCGTTACTATCCCGATAACCGAGGCACACGATTCCGAAACGGAGTCCGATACGTCAAGGTCTACGATCTCACGAAGAGGCGTCTTTTGCTTGAGAAGAGATGGCCTCGCTATCTGTACTATGATGAGATGCAAGGCCGCGAACTGCAAGGCGTGCCAAAGGACAGTATGCGGGCGGTCCACTTGCCGAAACAGCGTCTAGTAACGCTTCTACGTTCAAGACGCAAGGATGCGCCAGAGGCAAGCGCAGCTAGGCTAGTCAAGGTTCTAGCGCGAGAGTCCGGTCTTCCTCTAGATTGTTTTGGCATCTCTGGTTCACTCCTTGTGGGCTTGCATCGGCGGGACTCGGACCTCGACATCATGGTCTATGGAGCAACCGCAGCCAGGCGCGTTCAACGAGCCTTATTCAATCTCATGGAGGGCAATAGGGTCTTTCGCGCGTACGGTGCTCGTGACATTAGACGCCTGTACCTGAGACGAAATCTACAAGAGGCGCTCACCTACAGAGACTTCGAACTCCAAGAACACCGCAAGCTGTTCCAGGGCAGATTCCTGAGTCACGAATACTTCGTTCGATGTGTCAAGAATTGGAGAGAGATCACGGAACGCTATGGAGATGCACGGTGTGTACCGATGGTCGAATGTGCAGTGTCGGCAGAGGTCGCCGACGACGAGGAGAGCCTCTTGACTCCTTGCCGATACATGCTTGGGCATGTGGAAGTTCTCGCGGGAGATCCGACTTGTGCCCCTCGTGAAGTAATCTCGTTTCGCGGACGGTTCGCCGAACAGGCAAAGAAGGGAGAACGCGTTTTCGCGCGAGGTAGACTTGAGAGAGTTAGATCTGAAGAGTTAGAATACTATCGACTGGTCGTTGGAGAAGACCCTAGGGACGTACTGCGAACGATCTGGTAGATTTGCCGCAGTAGAATGGTGAGCTTGGATGTTCAATCGGCACTGACAATCCTGTTTCTTAGGAGGCCTATTCTTTCTATCTCAGCCTCCATCAGATCTCCCGGTTTGAGTAGTCGCTTTTCGGGTTTCGCGTAGAATCCTACTCCTGCGGGTGTGCCTGTAGCGATGATGTCTCCGGGCTGAAGGGTCATGACGTTTGAGATGAAGGCGATTAGCTGCGGGATCTTGAAGATCATGTTCGCTGTTGTGCTCCTCTGCCTTGTCTCACCGTTGACTCTCAGATCCATCTTCAGGTCGTGCGGATCGTCTACTTGGTCACGAGAGACGAGGCAAGGGCCTGTGGGCGCGAATGTGTCGAAGCTTTTTCCCCTGAACCATTGCTTGTCTGCAAACTGGATGTCTCTTGCACTTACGTCGTTGAATACAGTATACCCGGCTACGTGGTCGAAGGCGTCTGACTCGGGTATGTCTTTACCTCCTTTGCCTATGATGGCTGCGAGTTCGACCTCATAGTCGACTTGGGTTGAGATCTTCGGGTAGACAACTGGATCCTCCGGTCCCACAATGGTCGTACTCGGTTTGGAGAATAGCAAAGGGCGTTCAGGTAGGGGAACTCGAGCTTCCTCTGCGTGGTCTCTGTAGTTCAGTCCAAGGCAGATGATCTTGGGAGGAACGGGAACAGGTGGCAAAATGTGCACATCGGTCGTCTTCAGTAGGACCCTCTGTTGCTGTAGTTCTCTTGAGCGCATTGGTAGTAGGCCGTGGACATGATCAGTGAGGTCGGAGGCGTAGTTGCCAAGTTCTTCCCCACTTTCAAGAAAATTAATCATTCTCTGCGGAAAAGATACGGGTTTTCCTCCGTGCGTTCCGGTCACTTCCGATTGGAACAATTCGTGTGCTCGACCAAGATCGATTATGCCTTGGTCTCGCAACTCGCCGAGTCTCTGTTCACCGTGGAAATCGAACGATAATAGTTTCAAGTGGACTTCTCCGCAGGGATGTTGAGTTCGACAAGACTTAATATCGTTGAGGAGCTTTGCGGTTTTTCCGCTACTCAGCGAGATGATGATGCGTTGGACAAGAAAGTGGGCGTTGCCGTTGTAGGCGCAGGTTTTGTCGGAGGACAAGCGCATGTCCCTGCATTCAACAAGATCCCCGGATCAGAACTTGTAGCCCTTGGGGACCAGGTGGAAGAGCGGATCAAGAAGTACGCGGACAAGTACCACGTCAAGTACTATCTCGACTACGATCAACTGCTCAATGATCCAAGAGTGCAAGCTGTGGTATTGGCAGTTCCGACACCATTCCACTACGAGATGTCCATGAAAGCCATAGGCAAAGGAAAGCACGTGCTCTGCGAGATGCCCCTAGCACCTCGAGCGTCTGAAGCTGAAAGGCTCGGGAAGGAAGCTGAGAAGGCCGGCATTACGCTGATGCCAGTTCTGAATTTCCGGTTCACGCCTAACTACGTGAAGGCAAAGGAGCTGATCGATGCAGGCAAGATCGGTAAACCTCTCGCCGTTTCGTTTAGGGAATTCATCGCGGCGAAGGATCTTGCCATGCAGTGGCCGGCAAATTCATGGGCATGGAGCATCGAGAAGAGCGGAGGCTACCCGGACTTCACGTTATCGGTGTGGTCAATTGACCTTCTGAGGTGGTTACTGGACGCGGAGATCAACGAGGTTGAATGGAAGTCAAGCTACGCTCCGCTGAAAGAATATGGAGGAATAAAGTCGTACAACACAATGGGGCTTGTCAAGTTCTCAACTGGTGCCGTCGCCGCGTTGCACTTCAGCTCGATGGTGGCTCCCGTCGCCGGCACGAGCAGACTCGAGGTCTTCGGAGACAAGACCTACAACTTGCTGGCAAACTGGAACGACTCACTCACATTGGTCGGACAGGACCCTGAGCGTCAGGAATGGGTATTCAGGGAAGGAGGAACCAAGGTCTGGGGTCACTATCAACTCGACGAGTATTTCATCCAATGCATCCTGAAAGGCCAGAAACCGAAGATAACCGCTGAAGACGCAGTGAAGGCTATCGAGGTCGCTTCAAAGATAGTCAAATAGAAACGAGTAGGCTTCTGGCTAGCCGGTCGTGACCGCCATAGTTTCCTTTAGCACAGCCGGGTTCATCTGGCCGGATCTGAATGTTCGTCCGGTCCTGATGTTGTTTACTGAGACGACTGCTGGCGCGAAAAGGTTAGGGTCTATCTTGTAAAAGTCGAATCCTGCTGCCTTGAATACTTCATAGAACGGTTTCCCATATTCTCTTGCGGTCGAGGATGGTGCCTTTGAGACTATTTCTTTCAGTTTTTCATCATCTTCGAAGTCAACGGTGTAGTATGTGTCCCCCCCATAGCAGAGGGCATCGTTTGTTCGCCCCATCGCTCTTGCGGACTTTGGGTGAATTGTAGGAATAGGGGCCGAGCCATATCCATGGATGATGCTCTTGGGGTGGAGACCAAGTCTCCTCAATTTGTAGACACCCGTTTCCACGATTCTGCCCGAGATTTGAACACCGCCTGCGACCGAGTTAGTGGGAGTTACGAAAGCGTAGACTTTTGACGGCTTGACTCCGCATTCTGAGGCGATGTATGAGATAGCATCATCTGTCGGGAGTTTGTCTGATTCGAGCACTATGATTGCGGTGTCGGCCTGGTCTTTGTACTCGATCTCGGCATAGATCTCTTTGGGTTTGAGAGCGAGCGCTCGTGCTGGCCCTGAGCCCATACCGAAATACTCGGCCCTCTTGATTTCCCACCCGGCGAATTGGGAGGCCAATGTGCTGAGCGCGGGCTGATCAGTTGCCACATTCACAGTTGGAAGAGAGAAATCACCGTACGTGCGGGACGAAATGGAGACTTCGCACAACCCTGCCATGCAGAGTCTCAGAGCCATCAGGCCAGCTTGATATCCTCCTTGGGCAGCGACGCCGGCATCGATGATTGTCGCTCCCTTCGGACGTTTCACGACCTTAACCTGCAGCTCATCTTTACGAGCAATGACTTCCTTCACTATGTGGATCGCGTGTTTGTTGACACTAATTGTCATGTTGTTCTACCTCTCAAGATACCTTTCGTTCCATTTCAGATCGGGATTCTCAGGGACCCGTGCGAAGAGTTGACCCTTGCCTCCCTCGTTCACATCTCCGCTGAAGAAATAGAATGGGCCCGGTATCTTATCATCGCCCGCCTTTGCTCGTTCGCGTATCTCCTCAAATTGGAAGCTAGGTAGAACTCCCCCTGCATTACCAAGCACGATGACTTTTCCCCCTGTCATCTGTGCGCCGACTCGGCCTTGACAGCTCTGCTCGACGACGATCGTTCCGTTCTTCATGTGGATTCCCGCGTAGAGGTCACAGCCTCCTTTCACTCTGATCGCGCCGTTCTGCATCCAGGCTCCAGCTTCGGTGCCGCAGTCGCCGTGGATGGTTATCGCGCCTCCTTGCATTCCCTTGGTTCCTCCCCGTACGGAACCTCCAATGGAATCCCCTGCGTTGCCCTTCACCTCAATCCTACCGCCACGCATTTGGGTTCCAAGCCACGATCCCGTATTGCCGTCCACAGTGATAGTTCCACCCTTCATTCGTTCTCCCAAGTACATGCCGGCGTCGCCGTAGATTTGGATCGATCCCCCGGACATCTCGTAGCCTATTCGCCTGACCGCGCTCACGTTTCCTGTGATCTTGATGGCGCAATCGTTCGGTGTGCGTCCTATCTCGCCTGCGATTTTGAAGAGCGAGCCTAGCTTGACCTTCCGGTTTCCCTCCCAGACCAGCGTTAGTTCGATCTCTCTCAGGGATTTTCCCGCAACGAAGTCTGGGCTGATACATTCAGCGGTTACCGGGATCCTGAACTGCCGGACGGTGGTGACCGCAAGCTCTGCCATTTCTTAGACACCCGCGTTCGTTGTGATCGCCTGTGATGCGGTCAGGTAGCGTTCCTCGATCGGGTAGTTGGCCATTCGGACTGTGTAATAATCATCAAACTTTGACTCCAGATCAGTCATCACAGTCTTCCTGATGTCTTCAGAGATCTTGGGTTTCGTCCAGAAGGTCCTACCCCGGACGCTCCTCACAACTTCACCCCTCTTGACAACGATGCGTCCATCCTTGACAGTGTAGTTTGCATGAGCGAAGGCTTTCCTCACTGCCTTGTAGTCGCGTGCTGGATCAAGCCTCGGGGGGTTGATGTCGTAGATCGCAATGTCTGCATCTGCCCCGAGTCCGAGGTGGCCTTTGAATTCGAGGCCGAGTGATTTGGCGGTCGCAGCTCGGGTTATTGTGGCAATCTCATGGAGTGAGTATTCCCTGTCGATTGCTGGCAGGTTAAGTCGTGCTTTAGCGGTTCTGTTGATCTTGTCGATAAGCTTCTGTCTTGCCTGGTTACTCACGAGCCATGAGATTACTCGTGGATAGGAGGTGAATGGCCCCCCGTTTGGATGGTCAGTGGTCAAGTAGATCTTCCACGGGTCTTTCACGAGTAGCGCAAGTTCGAGGGCGATCCCCCACTGCATGGCGTTCACGTAGTTGCTCTTTTTGTAAGTTGCCGAGACTATTCCTGCGCCTGTCTCTGATTCCACATCTGCGTTGAACCATTTCGTCTTCGTGAGCTTGAACAGGGCGAACATGGCTGGTCCATCAGCTGTCATCCAGGTTACATTGGTGAAAATCAGTTGGCCAGGGTCGATTGTGACGTGATCATGGGTATTCACGTAATCCGCGATCTCGGGTGCGCCTGACCTCACATCCGCCCATGACCACCCTTTCCTCCCAGTGAACTGCACGTGCGTTACATGCATGGCCGGGCGTCCTTCTCTCTGAAAGTCCCGTGCACACTCCATCGTGTCTAGCGTTGTCTGGTAATTACCTGGCTCCGCGAGCCCGTTAGGATGGACATGAACCGCGTGGGGCAAGTCAAGGAGCTTGTTCACTTGACATAGAGCCTTCACGATCTCCCTTGGAGTCACATCGAAGTTCGGAACAGTGTCGTCGAGGTGCCTGAGGTTACGTCCCCACCGCCAAGCCTCGATTCCCCCCGGGTTCACGATCTTTATCGCGTACCCTTTAGTCGCCTCAAGCATCCAAGCCACATAAGCCGCAAGCTCATCGATTCTCCCCTGCTTGACATACTCCATGACGAACCAATTGTTGCCGAAGAGAGGAAAGCATCCCTTGTCGATGATCGGGATATCATTCAATTCCTCGTGTGTGTGGCGAGACTTGAGTGGTGGAGTTGCAGGTTCGAAGACGGTTGTATAGCCCATTCTGGCGTATCGGTAACCGGTCGTGAACACAGACGGAATAGTGTGCCCAACCCCGGAACGCGTATACTTTGTCTTCACTTCAGGATCTCTGGAGTGGTCCTCGGGACGCATCATCCTCGCACAGTTAGCCTTCGACCCGGCTATATGGGAATGAATATCGACCCCTCCGGGCATCACAGTCATGCCCGAAACGTCTAGCACGCGCGCTTTTCGGCTCACACGTTCGACGACCTTCCCATCCTTGACCGCGATATCCATTCTTTCTCCTTCGATCCCGTTCAGGGGATCGAAGACGTACCCGTTGCGAATGAGAAGCTCCGGCATCAGCGTCCAGCTCCCAGTCTCTTGACACGTTTGATGATCGCGTCAAGGGTCTCTACGTCAGGCCTCACGCCCAGGGGAGGATCAATTACTTTCTTGGCTTCGAGTGCGACGCCATCGATCCGGTATATTGTCCCAGCTGCTTCGACTCCGAGGATCGCCGATGGAATGACGACCTCGGCTGCTTCGGAGGTCGGAGTCCTCTTCGTCTCCAATACGATGATCGGGATCTTGAGGAGGTGCCTCACCGCTTCCCTCGGAAAGTGGGAAACGGGATCTGAGGCGACAACGAGCGCCGCATCTACTTCCCCGCGAGTAATCGCATCGATGGCTGATGTGTCGCCAGGATTGAACTTGGGATATCCCTGTGTCAAGTCAACAGCGTAAGGGTACCCGGTCTGCCA
>JBEKGZ010000063.1:0-8973 GCA_050012535.1 Bathyarchaeia archaeon
CCTTTGTCAGGAAGGACGCTATCAAATCCTATTTGCTCTCTGTTCTCTATCACGAAATAGGTTGTTGAATTAAGGTAGACTAAGACCGTCTCAATTCCTGTTGTTGAATTCTCCAGTGGGTTAACAGTCGCGGCTCCTTGCTTGCCGGGATAGATCTCAAGGATTCGGTCTTGCGAGATCCATCCGACGTGAATCTTTCCCCATGCACCTATTCCCGGTCGAGGGTCTGCTCTCGACATCAAATCCCAAGGGCCAACGTAAATTGCAGCCTGACGATAATCAGGTGGACCACTAAACGCTATGGCGTAACTGTAGAGGTCTGGAAGTCCCAGGGAGAGATGGCTGAACTCGTGAGCATACACGTCCCATGCTTGATTCTCAGACTGAGCTGTGGCTGCTGTGACCGTGATCCCATCGTTTGTCTTTGCGATAAACACCTGGAACCACGTGTAGCCCCAGACTGAGTTGCGAGGGCCTGCGACAAAGATGTAGTCGTATTTCTTGTAATCGATTTCATTATCCCAAGCTAGTATTGCATCTTTGAGGAATTCGATGTCGCGACCATTCTGGAGACCTGATCCTGTTATCTTCGCGATGTCGTAGTAGCTTGAAGGTTTCTCTAGAATCTTCCACCCTGGCGTCACTGCCCCTACAATCCAGGTCTGGTTGTATGATACTTCTGTGTAGTACGAGTTCAGCTTTGGAAATACATTCTGATAGACCTGATCGGAGGTGAGCGTGTGTTTCACATCTGGGAATTCCACTAGGAGGAGGATGATCCTCTGGGCACCTGTCGAATCTGGGTGCAACGTCGTCGTCTTGACAGCCGTAAAGGCGGATGAAGCACCTTTGTTGACACCCAATCCCACCATGCCATTGGGTATGGCTTGGCCCGAGAGGTCCTTGACGGTGATCTCAGGGTAGTCGTCAATGTATGCAGTTATGGTAGGAATAGTTCCGTATATCTTGACTCTGACCTCGTGCCAATCAGTGGTGTTGAGAGAGTATCCCCAGGAAGTCTCACGATAGATCAGTTGGTCGCTTCCTTGGCGTCTTAGCCATATCTCCATGCGATTCCATAGGAGCGTGACACGGTAGTAGTTGGAAGAGTCCTGAAATCTCACGAGCAGAATATCCGTGGAGTTGCTCAGACTCTTGACTCGCGCCGAGAAAACGTAATCCGTCCAAGAACTATCTCCCGCTGATGCTATCCCTTGAGTCTGATCGGATGCCCCGTGCAGTTCTCCGTTTTGAATTGCCCAATTCCCTGCAACAGGGTGCCATTTTCCTAGACCTTGCGAGAAGTCATCTTCTAGCAACGCTTGGTAGCTGGACGGTGATACGACCCCGTGCACGTCGCTCAAAGCCAACGGCATGACCAAGATCATGAGACAAGAGACTGCTAGAATTCTGTGCAGCAATATCATGAAATCTGCCTTCAGAGCCTATCTTCTTAAAAAAAAGCACGCCCAACCGATGGCGTCTATTGCATGAAATTGGCGGCTTTGCCGACGATATCCCAAAGTTCCTCTTCAAGTGTCCCGCCGTGCTGAGGCTTCTCAACGAAGCGCCCAATCTCTCTCCAAAACTTGTCATGAATCACTATCGCGGGGATTCGCAGTACACGCATTTCCTCCGCTATGTCCCGGTTCTCGTCGAAATCGACCACTTTCGCAAGGATGTTACTGTTGTTTGTTTCGATGAGGAGTTTCGCTAGGCTCGGTACTTGCGCTCTGCATTCACCGTTCCATTCAGCTGAGAAGACCACCATGAAGAGCCGTGAATTGATTGTGGAGAACTTTTCAACTATGTCCGGCTTCGCTTGATATTCCTGAACTCGACGCTTCATTGTCTGCTTACTGCTCGGGTTTCTCACGGTGTTAATGTAGTCGAAGATGTCTTGACCGATCTTCATTGCCATCAAGAATTCGTCAACTCAATATCGTTCATTTCTTCAGAGTCAGAAAATCTCGTTCAGAGCTATCATTCAATGTACGACTTTCTATTCACGCAAAAACACTTTGTCGGTGTCTAGAACAAGCTTTCCCGTCTGAGGATCGCGTCTTGTGACGCCGAAGGCTTCTATCCTCATTCCAGCAAGCTTCCCGGTTGTGTCGATGGGTAAGGCTACGGTACTTGTCCCTTTCGCTAATATTTCTTTCTGAGCCCAGTTCACGCTTCTCCCGATGAGGGTTTGTGGCTCCTTGGTTCGCACGTTCGCCGTGATTGTGTCGGTTCCATCATCAAGTCGCATGTGTGTAGTAAGTAGCCAAGCGGGCTCAACCATTGGACCATGAGTGGAGCAGACGAAATGATCGTCCGATGGGGCAACTGGCTGCTCACATTGATCGCACACAGAAGCCAGCGCGGCGTCCTCCCCAGCATCAAGAACGATCGCCCTAACCCAAACCCGCTCATTCTCCTTGAGACTGAGGAACTGCCGGAACTCGTCTGCGCTGGGGCCCGCAGGCTCCGCGCGGGTCAGCACCTCAAGCTTCGAAGCTTGTACCGTATTGAATTCTATGTCTCCAACTAGGCCCGGTTTCGCTACGAGGCCATAGATACGAATTCTTGAGCCACGCTGGAGCTTGCTTGCTTCAGTTGCGTGCGATCTCCAGAACGAGATCCGGGTCTCACCTGTCCCGTCTCGGATTCGAGTCGACGTCACCTGGATATTCTCGCCTTTCCCCGTCGTCACGTCCCTCAACTCGGGGTCCGCAACTACCTCTCCTTCTACTGCAACCAGTCCAGACTGCGGGCCGGTCTCGGCTATCTTGCTGATCTTAACCTCAATTGTCTCGCTCTTGTCTTTCAGTTTCTGGATAGACGCAGTCCTTCCCGCGCTTATGGAGACTTGACCAAGCTGCAAGGTCGGCCTCGCGTCTTCAATCTGAATAATGTCCCCCGTTTTGAGCTCGGACGCAAGTGCGGCCTTGTCATCCCACAAGGAGACAGAGACTATTCCGGTCTCGTCGCCCACGAGCAGGCGTGAAACATCAACCGACTCGCCTGTCTTTCTCTGCACTCGTTGAGTCTCGCTTGTTCCGACAACGCGTGCGACAAAGCTCGTTGCCGGCAGGTCGGGTTTCAGCTCAGAAATCCTTTGTCTCTTAAGCTCTGGGATCGCAAAGCCTTCGGGCGGCTTCTCGAGCATCGCCACTTGCGCCATGTTATCCAAATGTATCTCAAAGCGCCCGATGTTGTCTCGGCGCAGTCTACCGCCTTGAACTTTCAATATGTCGCTCTTCTTGAGGTTCCTGAGGTCCTCGGCCCTTTCATTCCACGCAACCAGTGGGATGGACCCGGTGCTGTCTGTGAGCGTGGTTCTCAGCACCGTTCCCTTCTGCCCGTTTCTGTTGAATTCATAGATTCTTGGTTGGGAATGAATGATGCCGAGGAGGTTGAGTTCGATGACGGGTTCGCGGATCTCGCCTATCGTGGTGATCGGAGCTGGAGTTGGAGTTGCAGCTCCAACGCCTATAGTGATCTCGCTTCTCTCGCCCGCGTTGAGTTCTACTTCTCCTGCGAGTCCGGTCCGTGTGTAACCGTGTCTTATCGTGATGGGTTTCCCGGTTATGTCACCATGCTTGACGGTCTCGACGGCCTTGTCATCCCAGATGGCGCATCTGACCTTCCCAGTCTCATCTTCAAGAGTTACATTCAAGACGCGGCCAGCTGTGCCGTCTTGGCGCACGAAATCTCTTGACGGCTCGATGGATACGACCTTCCCGCTCAACGTCGTGTCGTTGAGTCCGGCGACTAGGTCTCGAACCTTCATGCTTGGGACGGCGACTGGCTCGGTTTCAACTAGCAGCTCCTCCGCCACCAGCCTTGCGGCGCCTTGGTCTAGAAGCAGGCCCTCAAAGTCGAGTTTCTTCGCCTCGATGAGGCTTTGGACCTGCTCGCGTGTCAAGTCTTTACGCTGGGTCAGGATCTTCTCAATGAGCTCGTCGACTGTGCTCAAGCATGCGCCTCCTTGTAGGGTTTCATGTGATCGCGGCTGTGTTGAGTCCCATCAGGTCCTAGTACGGTCTCAATCCTTATAATCGAACAACCTTTGCGATGGCATCCTATAGTTCCGATGGCTGATCCGCGAGTTTTGCCAGTAGTTCAGCGTGGCTAGGCGTTATTGTGTCGCGCGACACAAGCTCCTGTAGGTCGGACGGGAATGTTAGAAGCCTCAGATTCGCAAAGCCCTGCGCAACTCTGCCAAAACCGACTAAGGCGAGTCGAAATCTCATGTGCGCACCCTCACGAGCATTCGACTTGATTTGAGGAGCTCTGCGTGAGAATCGCCATTACCGATTCGCGAGTCGGTCTCGCTTTGGTCGTCTGCTCCATTGAGAGAGTGACTGCTTCCTGATCCTTCAAGCCGTTGCCGGTTGTGATGCAGACAATTTCCTCATCTGGGTCAATGAAGCCTCCGCCTACGAGCTTTCTAATGCCAGCTAAGGTCGAGGCGCTTGCAGGCTCGACGAAGATGCCTTCCTTGCTGGCAAGCATCTTCTGGGCCTGAAGTATCTCTTCATCAGCGACCGTTTCAATCAACCCACCTGAATCTTTGGCGGCTGCAAGCGCTCTCTTCCAGTTGACGGGTGAGCCTATCCTGATGGCAGTGGCGATAGTCTCCGGCTTTGCAGCTGGCTCGATGTGATCGAGTCCCAGTCTGAAGGCGTCCGCAATCGGTGACGCTCTTTCTGCTTGGATACCTATTAGGCGCGGGAGCCGGTTTGCCGAGCCTAGCGTTCTTAGCTCAAGAAGGCCTTTCCAGACGGCGGTAATGTTGCCTGCGTTCCCGACAGGGAGGACTATGACCTCCGGGAGACGGTGGAGCTGGTCATTGATCTCGAACGCGACTGTCTTCTGGCCCTCAATTCTAAATGGGTTGACGGAGTTCAGGAGATACGGGCTTCCATCCCTCCGAGTTGCATCCACGACGAGTCGCATGGCATCGTCGAAGTTGCCATCGACCTCGATTATCTGTGCGCCATGCACAATAGCTTGAGCGAGCTTTCCGGCTGCGATCTTGCCGGCGGGGATCATGACGTAGCATCTTAAACCAGCTCTTGCCGAGTACGCTGCGAGAGAGGCTGAAGTGTTACCCGTCGACGCGCACATCACCGAATCTGCGTTGAGTTGAAGTGCCTTCGTCACGCCCACAGTCATGCCTCTATCCTTGAACGAGCCGGTGGGATTCTCGCCTTCGTTCTTCACATGAAGCCTTTTCAAGCCAAAAATGTTGGCAAGGTGACGACATTCGTGAAGCCCAGTCCCCCCTTCTCCAAGAGAAATGATATTTGCGTCTGCTTCAATTGGCAAGAGCTCACGGTATCGCCACACGCCGAGCGGTCTAGCGCCCCAGTCGCTGATGTCGAGATCTACAACGTGATTAAGCCTGATTTCAAGCAAACCACCGCATTTCTTGCAGACGTATGCCCGCTCGCTCGAACTGTGAGCGGTCCCACATTCGATGCATTCGATGGTATACTGCACTGGCCAACTACTCCCTGATGATGACTGCCCCGCAAGCCGGTCTGGAGGCTACGGCATGGGACTCGACACCAACTAACTCGAAAGCGTCCCTCATGGCCTCGGCTACTGATGAAGCTCGCACCTTTGTGTTGTCGACGATCGCGATCATGCTTGGACCGGCTCCACTAATAGCGACTCCTTCAGCCCCAGCCTCCAAGGCTGCCTTTTTTACCTCAGCGTAGCCGGGCACTAAGTGGGCTCGTGCTGGTTCGACAATCGCGTCAACCATTCCCTTGCCAATTAGGGCGATATCACCGGAAAGGATTCCTGCTATAATGCTGGCTGCACCTCCCACGTTGTGAGCGACCTTTCCAAGTGGAACCCTTTCGGGAAGAACTGCGCGGGCAACTTCTGTCTTCTTGGGTGGACTGGGTGCGTCAGGGATGGCGATCGCCACCTCCAACGCTCGTGGTGGAGATAACCCGACGGCAGAGAATGAGGAGTAGGACTGGACGAATGTGAACCCGCCCAAGACAGCAGCTGCCACATTATCCGCGTGCGGAGAACCTGAAGACGCTATTTCGCCCCGTGCTGAGACCTGGACGATTTCATTCATCGTCAACTGCAGCCTTAGCATGTGGTTCAACCCAACCGCAGTTGCTGCGGCACTCGCTGCGCTACTTCCTATGCCCTTACCGACAGGTATCCCTTTCTCGATTCGAATCTTGACTCCGGTATCTGTGACCCGACGGTTCAGCAGTTCCTTTGCCACCAATCCCGCAGTGTTAAGCTCCGGATCCGCTGGCACGCCGGCTGAATAAGGTCCAGCTATCTCCAGCGTCACGCCTCCGGGTGAAGTCTGAATGCGAACCGTGTCGCGAAAAGCTTCCAGGGCCAAAGCAAACACGTCAAAGCCAGGGCCCAGATTGGCCGTTGTGCAAGGCGCTGTCACGGTGACACAGTCGATCTTGTAACCTTCCGAAACTAGAACGGGAGACGTCGGCATCGTGTCTTGGAAACTCTCGTGGACAGTCATCCGGACGTTTTGGGTGGATCGATGGTGATTCAGGTACATTTTCATTCACAAACCAATTCACAGGAAAGCCGACCAGCGAGGAATTCCGAGAAGCCCAGGAGCGCTGTTCGGCTCAGCTAGTGCTGGGCGTTGTCGTTTCGGTAGTAGCTGTCGTAGCGGTGCTGTATGTAGGAGTGGACAACGCTTGCACCTCGGCCGAGTAAGTGTCAATTGACATCTAATAAGACTTGTTCAGGGAGCTGACGCATTTCATCGTCAACCGATGACTACAGACGGGCAGCACCTCCTCAATCCCCTGAGAGCCGCAGAATCATGGTGCTAAGACGGTTTGATGTGTCTACTTCTTCGGAATGGCAAGTACGTAGATAGCGATGAGCATCAGGCAACCCGCAAGAGCCTGCACTAGGCTAATGGGTTCTCGGAGGACGAGGAATGCGGTGACTGCTCCGAACAGCGACCCTGTCGAGAATATGACCCCCGTCCTCATAGCTCCGATCTGTTGGAGCGAGAACAGGAAGAACAGCAGGGAAAGTCCCACGCTGAAGACCCCCAAGATCAACAGCGATGAGATCGCGAATGTGCTCAGGGCAATTTGGATACCGTAGAGCAAAACAACCGCGAGAAGTGACCCACCACCGATGATACCTTTCAGCGATCCTACTTGGAGGAGGCTTCTCTTCACCGAAAGAACCTGTGAGAGGTTGTTGTCGATTCCCCAACAGAAGGCCGCGAGTACGACAAGGGCGTTACCTAGGAACGTGCCGGTCGAAAGTACCTGCTGGAGATTGAGGTTCGTTGTCAGTATTACGGCGCCTATGATGAGCAACGCCATCGCTGCGTAATCCTTCGGTCTTCCGCGTTCGCCGAGGAAGACGAATGCGATTGTGATCGTGAACAAGGTCTCCGTGTTCCCGAGAAGCGCAGTGGAAACTGCTGTGGTGTTGTTGAGTCCAATTAGGTTGAGAGAGGGGGCTAGGACGCCGCCGAACAGCGCAACCAGTAGAAGCAACACGCCATCTTTCCATGTGGGTTCTCTTGCTGCGCTACTCGGTAGCTTGAACCGAGTAACTAGGCTTTCCTTCTTGGGGAGGAAATTCACAGTTCCCAGAAAGATGCCTCCAATAACGTAGGTCAGAGACGCGATAATGAGCGGGGACACGGACTCCAGCAGTATCTTGTTGACAGTCGTCGAGACACCGAATAGGAGGGCCGAGCAGAGCGCCGCTACATAGCCCCAATGATGCGACATGCCTCGATCTCTCTCCTCGCGTCGCGCAAGAACGATGGTTTTTTGGGCAACGTACATGCAACCGCTAGGTTGAGTGTGTTTCGGTCGATGTCTGAGGAAAAGCTGGAGCAAATTGGAGCCATAGGCAACTTCTACAGCAAGATCAGCGTCGCTGTGGTGGATTTGACCGGCAAGCTAGCCGTTGGGGACACCATACGCGTCAAAGGCGCGACTACAGATTTCAGCCAGAAAGTCGACAGCATGCAGATTGAGCATGCGAGCGTACAGACCGCAGGTCCCGGACAATCAATAGGACTCAAAGTCGCAGACAAAGTCAGAAAGGGAGACCTAGTCTACAAGATCCTCCCATGAGCCAGAAACGAGCACGCGAGAGCCAGACCTCTCAACCATAGAGGTCACTCTGGGCTATCAGGATGCATATCTGAGGTCATCGGCGCTTTGAACGGGCAAGACTCAAACAGGTTAGACGTCATCCATAGCGGCTCGCATCTATTGTTATAACTTTAATAACTCCATGCATAACGACTGCGCATAGCCATCAGGTGATGAAGATTGGTTGCACACGCCACAGGTAGAATTGCAAGAAGAACGGATGGGAAGTACTTCCTGTACCTTCCAAAGCATCTGGTCGAAGACAGCGCCTTCCCCTTCGAGCTGGAATCATCAGTTCCAGTCAAAGTGGTCATAGACCGAGATGGAGAGAAGCTCCTAATCATGCCCCTTAAGGCCGATCGAACGCAACGTAGAAACAAGCGATAATTGTATCGCTCGTGACTTCTGAACCCAGAGAAGGTCCATTCCCTAGCCACTAACTGAGCTCCAAGCGGTCGTATAGTCAAGATCCGGTGGAAATCCTTTATCGGGTGGAGAGCGATTGATTTGGTAGGCGAAGATTGATGGTCAGAGTTGCGTATTTCGAGGGAACAGACCCGCTTCTCTTGGCAAAACTTGCGTCTGAAGGAGTTGAAACACTGCCGGTCGCCAACACGTGGGAAAAGTACGTGAATCACCTCAGCAAGGGCGAAGTGAACGTTGTAGTCGGCTACCTCCACAAGGTCATACCAGCGGAGCAGGAACGAACGAAAGCAACCGACCTGTTGTTCGCATGCAAGAACTTCGACATACCTGTCGTACTTATCGCGCCGACATCACATCGGGAGAAGGCCAAGAAGATGCTGGGAGACGTTGGATCAAACGTTCATGTCACCGCTCCGGA
>JBEKGZ010000064.1:0-21194 GCA_050012535.1 Bathyarchaeia archaeon
CGACTTCTCCATTATCGCGAGGAGCTTCTCCTTGTGAGCGAGTTCAGCCTCTGCGAGTTCGCTTAGCAACGCCTTCGATGAGGGCAACTTCGCTATTCGCTGTGCTTTGACATAGAGTGCATGAGATTCTTCTTCAATCTTGATCGCGCCCTCAAGGATCTTCTTCAATAGAGCCTCGGACATGGCCGGTATGCACCCTACGTTTTGTCGAATTGATCGTCAGCTTAGAAAAAGGTTGCACTCGTAGACCAATCGAGACTCAGCATGCGTAAACCTGGAGTAGACTTTGCGCGGTGCCAGTCGCAGCCAGCGTCAGGGCGCCAGTTACGACCGCGATCTGCTTGCTACAACAGTATCCCAGTGATTCTGACTCCGAACTCTTTGGAGCCTGCGGGGATGTCTTTGGCGATCATTCGCATTGCCTCCGTGAGCACTTTGTCCATTTGCTGGCGCTCATTGACTTCAAGGGCTCGTTCTCGAGTCACATTGAATATGCCGAGACAATGGGACTTGCTGAATGGCCCGATAGCGGTCACTTCGACCGCGTAGTCTCTCACAAGATGTTTGGCTTTTGGCGCGGCTATCCTTCGGTATTCATTCACTTTCTCTTGTTGATCTTCAAGAGCTCTGGCGTACTCCAGACCCTCGTCAGTGACGCGATATTGTGCGTCACGTCTCTCAACGAAGCCGCGATGAACCAAACTGTCGAGGTGCTTCGCCAAAGTCCTCGATGAAACGTGGGTCTGATTCAGGATCTGTGTGAAGGTCGAGGAATGGGTTGAGCTAATAGCCTTCAATATCTTACCTAGGCTAGCTTTTTCTCTTAACTCGTTAGCTATTTCCAAAGGGCTTCGTATCGTGGGCATGTCCGCTCCTCCTCCCCACCCTTACTTCGCCCGTGCTGATAGCCCTTTCTCCCGTGTAAAGTATATAAGCTCCTTTACACAGAGTAAAGTCCAAGAAAAGAAGGAGGTGCATGAAAGAATGAAGAATAAGGAGCTTGTCGAACTTGGTATCGCGCTGCTAGACCCTAATCCCTTCCAGGCCAGGATCGAGTATCCTGAGGAAGAGCTGAAAAATCTGGGTAGATCCATAAAGGAACATGGGATGCTTGAGCCTATCATCGTACGCCCCCACAATACAAAACCAGGTTGCTTTGAGATCGCTGTGGGAGAAAGACGTGTCAGGGCTTGTAGGCTCGTGGGCATTGCCACAGTGCCAGCGATAGTCAGGAATCTCTCAGATGATGAGATGGCCCTCTATGTGCCTGTGGAGAACCTACAACGCAGAGACCTCAATCCCATCGAGGAAGCAAGAGCCTTCAGGACACTACAAGAACGAGGCTGGACTCAGCAGAAGATTGCAGACGAAGTTGGTCATGGCGTGACCAGGGACATCGTGGGACAGAGACTACGGCTGTTTGGGTTCCCACCTGAGCTGCAAGAGCTTGTGTCGCACGACACAATCACACCCGCACATGCTGAGACCATTGCAAGGCTGGCAGATGATCCACCCATACTCAAGGACACGATCTCCAAAGTAGTCAACCAGAAGTTGACGTCCAAAGAGACCGAACAGCTCGTGGGAGAACTCCTACAGAAGCAAGCACTTCACAAGGACATCCTAGACTATCTGACCAGTGAAGAATTCCTACCTACTATACAGTACCTCCTCTATACCGCAACAATAGGAAGTGACGCCTATTGCCCGTTTGACTGTGGTGAAACAGTTGTCTATGAGGAGTTCAAAGATGCAGCAGGAATGGATTGGGGCCGAACAGTGTGCAAAGAGTGTGGCTGGGAGCTTGGGTTCTGTCAGGGTCCTCTGTTTGAAATCGTGGCACGCATCAGAGAGCTTCGTGGAACCAGGAACCAACCAAAGCCTGCATCAGAAGAAACTAAGAGCTGACAGCATCTTGGTCAGCACCAACATGGTCGACCTCTCGCTTAGGCGTGACCGGCCGGCCACTCCCTTTTCCTTTTGATCCCAGCCTTTCTTCATGTTATGAAGTCAAGCTGTGGACGAGCCCAACTGGCTCATAGAGGAACGGATCTGACACGGAGGTTTGGTGCGGGGGGAGGGATTTGAACCCTTTCGTCCGGAATCCCGCTTCGGTTTTCCGAATCTCGAACCCCTACGGGACAGGAGCCTTTGGACGAAGTCTGTGACTTCTCAGTCCTGCGCCTTTGACCTGGCTGGGCGACCCCCGCGTCACGGCGGTGATGATGATCCGCGCTGATTTAATGATTACCAAACAAGGGGCCTTTCATCCTCAATCTCAAAGAGATATAACCGAACAGAAGCGCATCTCGAGTCAAATCAGGTGTCGCAGTGTGTTACTCACTGGAAAAGTGGCTCTTGTCACCGGAGCTTCGAGAGGAATCGGTAAAGGGATTGCATTGGAGATGGCGAGAGAAGGCGCTGATGTCGTCGTGAACTACGCGCGGTCCGACAAGAAAGCGGACGATGTAACCCGCGATATCCAGGCATTAGGTAGGCGCGCGCTTTCAGTGAAGGCGGACGTGTCGAACCCGCGGCAGGTTGAGGCCATGCGAAAGCGAATCCTGAGGGAATTCGATGGCGTCGATATCCTGATCAACAACGCAGGGGTGCACCATCACCTAAAGTCTTGGGAGATCGAGAGCGCCGAGTGGCGACAAGTCATTGGTGTCAACCTTGACGGCGTCTTCCTCTGCAGTAAAGCGTTCAACAAAGAGATGAGGGCAAGAAGGTGGGGACGCATCATCAACATCTCCTCAATCGTAGCATTCACAGGAACCGATCATGAGGCCCACTACGGTGCCTCAAAGGCAGCTGTCCTTGGACTTACGAAATCCCTTGCCTTAGAACTAGCAGGCTACAACATTACAGTCAACGCGATCGCACCCGGCTGGATTGAGACCGACATGACATCAGGCATAACCCCGGATGAGAAGCTGGCATCAGAAAAGGCGAGCTTCATTACTGGACAGACGATTCACGTGAATGGCGGCGAGGCCATGCTCTAGCTCGAGCGTCGACAAGCCATCAATCAAGCATGAGCCGCGTTCTCTGAAGCTACTGGGTTTTCTCCACCCATGAGAACTTGCGCTGCAGTGTCTTCGGATAGTAAAGTCTCCAATCGAAGGCGACATCCTGCCCCCACCGATAGTAGAGGCGGGGGTCAATGTAGCTTCTGAGGGATGTGCCCAGATTGTAGTCGCGTGTCGCCTTCATCGTTTTGATCCTCATCTTCGCTGCCTTTACGGCTTCTGCAGATTTCTTCGTCTTCCTAGCTTGGAGTACTTTGAGGCGTTCCATTTTCTTCGCTAGAGAATTTTCCCAGTTCTTTGGAAGCTTTCGCTTGTGGTTGCAGATGATTGCCGCCTCAAGGTTCGCCATTGTCGCGGCGTTCTTCTTGACGTAGTCTGGATCATCCTTGTCGACCTTGGCAGTCTTCAGGTATTCTCCGACGACCATGGAGGCATGGTAAGTTCTGAATACTTTCGCTGAGAGTCCAGGAACAACCTCGCTTAGGAACTCGTTGACGCCGTTTGAGCGCACTCCCTCAAATATGGATGACTTCACGTTAGTCATGAACTCCCTCAGGTTCTCCACGACCCGCTCGGGCAGTTCAACCTCCTTGTACCACCGTACAGAATCTTTTCCGAGAAAATCGAATACCACTTGTCTGTTCTCGCGAATCGTGATGTGTTCAGGCCTTAGTGTAGTGGCGCCTACGGTGTCTGCCTCATCCTTGTCTTTCTCGTCGCCGACTCTGAGCTTCAGGGCGTCAATCAGGTAGGAGACGGTGGCGACCTTTCGTCGCTTGATATCGTCCGTCTTTAGGTTCGCAATAATGTGAGCTCTTAAATCATTGATCTTGCGATCGAGCGTATTCGCCTTGTCATACTTCTCAATGTCACGCTCCTGCTTGACTGAAGATGAATCGGCCAGCCATACGTACTTCTCTTCTCCACGGAGTTTGTCGTCCCATTTCGCGACCCACATGGAATCTGGCTGCCAAACTATCTCCTTCCAGTTGCCTGAAGGCTTAGGCGCGTCTGGTGAAAGATTCAGAACTACGTCGAGTTCAGACGGGCCTTTTTTCCATTTTCCTCTCAACGGGTGCTTACCGCGCCCCATGAAGATGGAGGAAGGCTCGGCCATGTAGTTGCCAAGATCGACCTTCTCCCCATCTACGATCGCCTGCCCATATTTCGCCTTGTTCGCCTCCCTAATCACCTTCCTCTCGGCAGCGAGATGCTTCTTCTCGTCTTTGCCCATCGTAAGTTTTCTGGCACGGTCATTCTCGACGTATTTGATGATCTCTGAGAAGTCGAAATCCCCGGGCCCAAGCTTGCTGCTCAGTCCCAGCGCATTGGAGAAATCTCGGAAGAAGTTCTTGACGAAGACTGGATCTTCAACGTACTCGGTTCCGAGCTTCCTAACCCATGCCACAGCCATCTCCTCTTGCTGTGGGCTCAAGACTGCAGGCTGGCCTTGAATGGTGATATTGAAGCCTTTCGGCTCATATCTCGGGAACAGAACGCCACTATGAATCAGTTGCTTCATTGATTCAACCCGCCTACACCGAAAGATCTCCTGAGATTCGAACTTGGCACGTTTTCCGAAGTTGATTTTTGGCCCTACGAGCGCAACAGGATCATTAAAACTCATCCCTGTTGTATGGAGCTCACATGTCGCCATAGAACCAAGGCGTTGCCCGCCAGGCTCCATATGGGTCGCATCGGTACGGAGACACGAAGGGAACGCTGCCGGGTTTGTCTTTCCCCTTATCCAGAACTTACCTTGGCGTGCTCAACGATCGCGTCGAGCGTGGCAAGGTGTCGACTCAAGTCGTATTTCCATCCGAGCTTGTCTTCGAAGAGTTCAGCCGATATGGACTGTCGAGCTTGGGTCTCAGGCCTAAGCCTGACCGCGGAGTAGTCGCATACCAGGCCTGACCTTGCCAGCTTCGACAGCATCCTGAAAAGCTCTCCAGTCTCATTGTGCGGAGAATAGGTCCTGATTCCCAGCTTCGTTTCGCCCAGGACTTTCACGGTACGTAAGATCGGAAACATCTCTTCAGACGCTCCGAAGAATGAGTTCATGCTCTCCCCGTCCTCAAAACTCAGAAGAACCTCATACATGTCAGCTAGCTCTGGGGGATGAGCAGCCAAGTTGATGATGAAGTCTTTGATGAGACCTCTAGGGAGGATTCTCTTATCATACCGATACTTGACAGCTTGGAGCGTGATTCCCATGGCCTTGGAGATCTCTGAAAACCTAGCACGAGCATTCAGCTCGAGCTCAGTCAAAATCAGTAGGTCCGCCTTATCTGCCTCAATAAAGTAGTTCGAGGGATCATGGATCGCCTTCGGATGGTCTTTCTTCTTGACCGAGTCGATCCATTTGTCCCATTCGAACGCCCACGTGCAGTTCACGGGGTCATACAGTCGGAAGTTCGGAAATGCATAATTATAGTCTGATACCCATACTGTCTCGCACTTTCGAACCAGCCCTCTCTCTTGAATTGCGGCCATGTACTTCTCGAATTCTCGGTCCTGTCCCTCCGGAACGGCGTGGAGCGCGTAGTGGGTGAATCCGCCTTCACATCTTGTGATTGTCTTCCAGTAGTTCGGAATCGCAAGGGCCTCGCTCACGAAATCCTCCAGTCCTGGATTCGACTCGACGAGCGTGATACACTTGCGGAGCCCAAGTTTCGCATGATCAAGATTAGCTATTGAGAGGATCCCGAATTTTTCCTCAAGTTTTCGTGTGCGGTCATACACGCTTGTGGGCGGGAGCCCTGCGGCTCTCGCAACTTCAAGAATATTCCGAGGGCCGAGCTCGTGCATCAGTCGGATGATGCGGATGTTGTTTTCGTCGAGGGCGTACATGAACTTGCCCAAGAGCCGATAGCGTGCCTCGACCGAAAGCCGATTGATCGGTCCAGCGCCCCCCATCCCGAATGCACTCACTTTAGCTTCCACTCTCTTGCTTATGAAATCTGCCGTAACTCGTCAAGTGACCTCATCCGAAGTCTATTGGCGAGCTTCGGATCGATCTAATCCCACATGCCTGGGCCCGCTGCTCTACCCACGACTTTGCACCTGCCGTGTATATTCGCGGTGTCTTTCGTTTTATAATTTACGGCCCCCTGTGCACGTTAATGTGAATCTTTAAGAACGGTGGGGCATCAGCTGAACATGGGAGTGGCAGAGCGATCCTACGCGCTTCAAAACCTAGCCCTGCGCGGGCCGGAGGAGCCTCGGCAGTGGCAACTGCGCCTAGGGGAGTGTACGCAAGCGCAGAATACGTATTCGAAGGGCTCTTGCACGACTCGGTGATCGAGGTATTTAACGGGATTCTAGGCAAGATCGCAGGCCAAGCCCTCGTAGAGGCGGTTGAGAGGCACAGTCCGTCCCACACCGAGGATCCCCTCGGAAGACCTGTTCTCCTGCATCAGGCACTGATCTCCCACTTGGGCTCGGTCGCACAGGTGCTGGAGCGCAAGATCCTGAAGACGCTGGCGGGGAAGGCCGCAGCTGGAGTTGCGCCGCAGGAGACCGATTGTGTCGACTTTGTTTCCGGGGTTGAGCAGATCAGAAAGCAGTTTCTGAGGCGCAAGAAGGCGTGCGACCAACCGCAGACAATGGAATGACTTGCTTCCTGACCCGTGCTGACACTCCTTACCATCATGCTGAGCGGACGCTTCCCCGAGTCTGGCCGAAATGACCAGACCGCTTGCCCCTGGCTGCGGAAAGGAAAGACGCGGATCGTTTCGGCACGGAATTGCTCGGTTCGCGAACGTCGCACCCAGTGCAAACACAGAGGGGAAGCTTCCAGGAACGATCATCTCCTCTATCAGAGGGGGATTCTCGATTTCCCTTGTACTGCTGGGACTAGCACTCTTGGTCGTAAACCTGGGGTTCGGGATGTTCACCCCGATTCTACCACAGTACGCAAGCACGCTTGGAATCGACGCTTCCGCCCTCGGGTTCGCCTATTCCCTCTACAATGTAGCCTTGGTCGTATGTCTCATTCCTGCCGGAATCATGGCAGATCGGTTTGGCCGGGTGAAGACAATCGTGATCGGCATGGTGGTGTTCTCTCTCTCCTCACTCATGCTCGCCTTCGTCAAGGATCTGGTGCAATTCGCAGTTGCGCGGATGATAGAAGGCGCTGGATCGGCCCTGGCTACTCCGGCGGTGTTCGCACTGACTGCGGACTTGGCACCGACCGAACGCAGAGGAAAAGGAATGGGATTCACTGCCACTCTTGAAACAGTTGGAAATCTGGCAAGTCCCACAGTCGGTGGAGTAGTCGCCCAGGCAGCGGGATTCAAGATTCCTTTCTACGTTGCATTTGTGGTGTCATTAGTCTCGGCCGCACTTGTCGTTCCGATCAAGGACCGCAGACCCCAGTCCCAAGTCTCGACTTCAGAATCCTCCTCTCTCGACATGTTCAGATCCTTGCGCCGAAACATCACAGAAAGCAGAAGCCTACTAGTGCTCTGTTTCAGAGGATTCATCATAGGCATCACGCAGGGGCTCTACGTGCTCATCTTTGTTCTGTACATGGCGTTCAAACTGGGTATGGCACTCGGAGAAGTGGGGTTTGCATTCACCCTCATCAGCGGGTCAATACTCGCATTTACATTCCTCTCCGGACATCTCTCAGATCGATTTGGGAGAAAACCGTTCGTGATCATTGGCGGAATCATTATTGCCTCAAGCGTCATCGCGTTCTCTTTCACGAGCTCACTGTTGCAGGTCTACTTGGTCTGTCTCATTCTCGGATTAGGCGTTGCCCTAAACAACGCGCCGATCAACGCGCTCCTCGCAGACTGTGTGATTCCTGAGATACGCGCGAAGGTGATGGGGGGCTACGAAGTAGTTGTCTCGCTCGGACGAATGCTTGGACTCATGATCCTCGGTGAGCTGTATGTGATGTCGGTGTCTGCGCCGTTCTATCTCTTGGGAGCACTCATGTTCCTCACGGTCATCCTGGTCGCGACGCTCGTCAGAGAACCTGTCGTAAAAAGAGAGACGCAATTGCCTGTCACGGGACGACCCCCGGAGATGATAGGCGAGCTATGAATGTGATCGTAGGCGTGACATCCGACAATGAGACTGATTGCAGTAGGGGCCTTCTGAGCGCAGCCCACCGGAAACCCCGCGGAACTAAAACAGATCTTAAATGAGAGTCTCTTCTTAGCGAAGTCGTTCTACACGCCTCGGTAGCTCAGCTGGTAGATGCTAGAGTCAGCCAGTAGCACCCGCCTCGTAAGCGGGAGGTCGCGGGATCGAAGCCCGCCCGAGGCTCCATACTCACCCAAGATCTACCGACCATTCCGGTGCGCAAGTGGAGCTCGGGTGAATCCAAGCATTCAAGATCATGAGCAACCATCTTGTACGTGAGGACAGCCTGAAGATGGATGAGGATTCTCTACCTGGAGAACGCAAAATCATTGACCTGATTGTGAGAAGACTCCACAAAATGCCCCGCATGCCCATACCGTTCGGCGACGATGTCTCTGGAATGGACATCGGAGCCGGCAGACTTGCCATTCTGAAATGCGACATGCTGGTCAGGCGAACCGATATTCCTAGAGGGATGAGCCTTCGGCAGGCGGCTAGGAAAGCCGTTGTAATGAACATCAGTGACTTGGCGTCCAAAGGAGTCCAACCACGTGCCGTGATGGTTTCTCTCGGCCTTCCAAGGTCGACCACAACTAGTGATGTTGAAGAGATCGCCAAGGGGCTTGATGAGGGAGCACGGGAGTATGGCGCTTATGTTATCGGAGGTGACACAAACGAGTGCGACGATGTCGTGATCGCCTGCTACCTATTTGGAATAGCCAAGCGAAACAGCATGGTTCAGAGGAGCGGCGCGAGGCCGGGCGATCTGGTGGCGGTAACCGGGGAATTCGGAAATACACTGGCTGGACTCAAAGCACTTGAGACCGAAATGGAGATCCCAGCGCCAGTGAGGGAGGCGCTGCTGGCGAGCGTATACACTCCGAGAGCGCGTCTCAAGGAAGGCATCGCACTTGCTCGTGCCCGAGCGCTCACGGCTTCGATGGATTCCAGCGACGGGCTTGCATGGAGTCTTCACGAGATCTCCCGAGCAAGCTCGGTGGGCATCGAACTCGATGACGTGCCAATCTCGAAGGCGACTTTGGAATACAGTCGAATAGCGGGCGTCGATCCAATCGACCTCGCACTCTATGGAGGAGAAGAGTTCGAGCTCGTCGTATGCCTGAAGAAGAGCGCAGCCAAGAGGGCATTGAGATCAGTCAGGACTCTACACGTTATCGGGCGCGTCACACGCGACACAGGAACAGTAACACTCCTACGAGATAGAAAACAGACACCGGTCGAATCGCGAGGGTGGGAACACCTCTCATCCAATTCCCCGCACTTGTGAAGAGATACCAACTCGATTCTCTTGGCAAGGGTTATACAGCTTGAGCGAGCCTAGCGGCCAGAAGTTGGAGAATGGATTGAGTTCGGACTCGAGTGTTGAGAGGCTCAAGAAATCCGTCATCAGCGGTCAAGAACAGGACGCTGAGAACGCTGCACAGGAAATCGTACAATCCGGCATCGATCCGATGCTGGTGATGGAGACAGAACTCTTTCCCACCATAAAGTCGGTCGGTGAGAAATTCGAAAAAGGAGAGTGCTTCCTGACTGATCTCATGTCAGCCGCGGACGCCATGAGGGCCGCATCACGCATTCTCGCAGGCGCCATAAAGGCAGAAGGCAAAGTGAACACGATGTTTGCCAGAACTAGCAGGGTAGTGATTGGTACCGTTGCAGGCGACATTCACGATATTGGAAAGAATATAGTCGCCCTGCTGCTTGAAGTCAATGGTTTTGAAACTATCGATCTCGGGAAGGATGTGGAATCTATGAAGTTCATTGAAAGAGCCACAGAGGTACAGGCGGACATCATGGCTTTGTCGGCTTTGATGACGACAACGAAACCTGCACAGAGGGAAGTCACGGACCTTCTTGGAGAAATGAACCTTCGCAAGAAGTTCCTGCTCATGATCGGAGGAGCACCGACAACGAGCGAATGGGCTGAACAGATCGGAGCGGACGGGTGGGCGGAAACAGCGGAACAAGGAGTCAAGTTGGCTCAGAAGCTCATCAAGACAAGGTGATTGCGTGACCCCGCCTTGGCGAATAAACGAGGTTCTAGACCGAGCGGAAACTGGCCCAATCTGCCTTGAGAAGGACTTTGAACTGAAGGTCCTAGTTCCGAAGCTCAAGGAGGTGATCAAGCAGCACGGGATCAAGTTTGACCCGGAGAATCTAGTGCCGACCGACAATTCACTGGCAGATGATCTCTGGAAAGCCGCACTCGATCTCTACCTGGAGGTCGGAACGCTCTGCACGAGCACACACAGAAGGATGTTATTTGATGAAAGCGAAATTCGAGAAGCGATGAGGAATTTTCCGGGAAAGTACGTAGTGGGATATGGCAAGGATTCCAAGGAGATGTCCCACAGGGGAATAGAGGATCCAAAACGACCATTCTGCCTCTTCAGTCCGGACATCACCTGTGACGAGGAGCTTTTCACTCCGATGTCGATGGCTTACCTGCAAGAACCGCTCGCGGATGGCGTTTGTGCCCCAATCTTGGAAGAAGTCGAGGGAAGAAGCATCAAGGCTGGCTCGCCTTACGAAACGAAAGGCGCGATCGCCCACGCCATGATGTTCAGGGAAGCGGCGAGGAGGGTTGGTAGACCCGGCATCTTCCTACAGGGTGTTGGAACAGCGCAGTCCGACGCTGCCCAGATCGCCGCCAGTAGCCCCATGTGGGGAGAACGACTAACCGATGGTAGATTCGTTGCTTCAATATCAGAACTGAAAGTCGACTACTCTCTACTGAACAAGATGGTTCATTTTCATCAGTACGGCTCCTTCGTCGGTGCATTGACCGGACCAATGCTTGGCGGATACTGTGGTGGCCCTGAAGGGACCGCCGTGGTCGGAATGGCGTATCATATTCAAGGGCTGATGGTCAACCAAGCGCATTATCTCAACTATTTCCCGTTCCACATCAAACACATGCACAACACGACCGGCGAACTCCTCTGGGGAATAAGCCTCGTCTACCAGGGATTAGCGAGGAATACTCCCCTGATTTCACTGTCAAACGGATTTGCGGCTGCGGGACCTTGCACCGAGATGGTTCTCTACGAGGCCGCCGCGCATGGTTTGGCGAGCGCTGTATCTGGCGCGAATCTCTGGGAGATGGCCGTTGCAAGAAACAAGTACAAGAACAGAGCCACCCCGATGGAGGCCAAGATGGCCTGCGAAGTTGGATGCGGAGCAGCAGCATCAGGCATCAAGAGGGCGGACGTGAACGAGCTCATCAAGAAGATCGTGTCAAAATACGAGCATCGAGCGTCCCCTTCGCGTATTAGGAGAATTCAGGAGCCTGATAATCCTAGAGTATACCTAATCGCACCTGATTGATCAATACTGCGACCTCGGACATCTCGAGCCTGGCGATCAGGTGGACTTATCAGACTAGAGCAGCGACTTGGCTGTAGTCACTTTGAGAGTGATTTGCTTGAGCCTCGGGAGAGTCTTAGGATATCTCGCTTGTGCAGCGCTCATATTTCTGGGCATTATTTTCCTTCTGGCGTCCGTCTATGCTGCGTCGCGGCTGCTCGTAGGCGCGATCCTTGTTCTGGCCGGTCTCGGAATCGCTATACTCACATGGAGAACAGGAGCAAGTCAAGCTCCGGTCAAATATGAACTCCAGATGCCGGGCAGTCTCAAAGTGGGCTCGATAAAATGCCCCAACTGTGGCGCCGGTCTTGATCCCTCCACGATGCAGTTGAAGCAAGGCGCCCCAACCGTCAAGTGTTCCTACTGTGGGAACGAGTTCGAGGTTTCAGAGGAGCCTAAATGGTGAAGCATCGACGCGCTCTCGCCCTAATTCCGGTTCTCTTAGCGTTGACACTATTGGTGGTATGCATTTGCGCCAAGACCGTCTGGGCCCAAGAGTATCACGTGGAAAAGGAATGGGCGAAGATTTGGATCAACACCGATGGGACGATTGATCTACAGTACACAGTGCAGATCGCCTGCGATCAAGGACGTATAACATATGTGTACTTGGGCCAGCCTACCGGGGACTTCAAGATTGGTGAAGCATTAGACTCGAACGGGCGCGCGCTCAAGGTCGAAGACGCGACTGACGGATCCGACTACAGGGTGAGAGTCTATCTGAAGGAACCTTTGACTGACGCCCAGAGCGCCGAATTCACAGTCACTACTAATGTCGGCCACGTGATCTGGAAAGATGAAACAAACCCTGGGAACGTAGGGTTGCAGTTCACTCCGACTTGGTGGAGTGCCGGAGTCAATGACCTCAAAGTCCTAGTGGTGCTTCCTTCTGGAATCGCGCAAGACCAAGTCAGGGTCACTCCTGATTGGGATAACGTCTATACAGACCCGAACGAGAGCGGGAGACTGGTCGTGTACTGGGAAAGAAAAGACGTTGCGCCCAACACGCAGCTTCAGTTCGGTATATCATTTCCCGCGACTGCAGTACAGAACTACGAAACCACAAGGCAGACGGACATAATCTCGAAGAACATCGGGGTCATATTTCCGATCTTGCTTGCCGTTCTCATCGGAGCTATCGTCGTTATTGTGAGACGACTTCCACGCAGTTACCTTAGGCCGACGATGCAAATGGAAACCTTGGGCATCAAGCGGGGTGCTGTCGAGGCGGCCTACCTGCTCGGGGTTCCACCAAGCAAAGTCGTGGTCATGGTGCTTTACAGCCTCCTGTTGAAACGCGCTGTGTGGGTGAACTCGACAGAGCCGAGCTTGAAGCTGCAGATCTCTGAGGGCTTCAAGGATCCAGCGCAACCTACCGAGACGCCGCTCAGATACTACGAGAAGGACTTCCTGAACGCCATCAGCTCAGACGACAGACTAGATGAGAAAGCGTTAGCAGATTCATACATGCAAATCAGAACTGCCGTGGAGAATGCAATGGCGGGATATTGCAGAGCGGATACGATCGCGTTCTATAAGAAAACTGTGGAGGAGGCTTGGGGTCAAGTCGAGAAAGCTGGGGCCGCCGACATAGCATCTAAGATGTTTGATGAGAATCTACTGTGGCTCATCCTAGACGACAACTTCAAGGGAAGAAGTGAAAATGCCTTCAAGGGGTTCGATTTCCAGCCTATGCCGTTCTGGTGGTGGTACTGGTACGGGTACTCACAGTATGATCCGAATCCTACCTACAATCCAGCCACTAATGTCGGACACCCACCTCCAACAATTCCGGGAGCTGACTTTGCGAACAACATCGCGAGCTCCATAGAGAAAACGGCGAACAATTTCGTTGTGAACCTAGAGAAGTTCACGAACTCAATCTTGCCCGCTCCACCACCAAAGCAGCTTTCCAGAGAACCCGTCCACCACGAGGCCAATTGCGCATGTGCGTGCGTGTCTTGCGCCTGCGTCTGTGCGTGTGTCTCATGCGCGTGTGCTTGCGCCAGCGGAGGAGTTGGATGAAGACCAAGAACACGCCTAGAATCCGGATGCCACCTTGGCTGAGGAAGCACCCGGCACCCGCGGGGCTTTGCTACTATCGTGGACGCGACAAGTTTAGTCGCATGGCACTTCAGTTGCGTGTCGAAGGCGGGGGGAAGGGAGTCCTAGCGATAAACGCGAAGACCGTGCTGTATCTGAACGAGACAGCGGCAGCTCATGTCTACTACTTCATGCAGGGTATGCCGACAGGGAAGGCTGTCAAACGAATCCGAAGTATCTACAAGGTTAGCGAAGAGACTGCGAGAAACGATCACGAGAAACTGCTCTACGCGATCAGCACCCTAGCACAGACGGAACAGGTATGCCCAGTATCGTACCTGGGAGTCGAGAAAGTCGAACCTTTCAGCCAGGAACTTTCGGCACCAATCAGAATGGATCTAGCTTTGACCTTTCGCTGTCAGAACAATTGCCAACACTGCTACACAGGAGGGCCGCATGAGACTGACGAGATGACCACCGAGAACTGGAAGCGCATACTTGACAAGATGAAAGAACTGGGCATCTTCATCGCGACTTTCACTGGCGGTGAGCCGACTCTCCGTGAAGACTTGCCGGAACTGATCGCGCATGCGCAGAAGATAGGAATAGTCTCAGGGCTCGTCACGAACGGACGTAAGCTGAGAGACAGAAGCTTCGTTTCGATCCTCGAGAAAGCCGGCCTCGACTTTGCTCAAGTCACACTCGAATCTAGCAAGCCAGAGATCCACGATCAGATGACTGGAGCGAAAGGAAGCTGGCAGGAAACGGTCGAAGGAATCAGAAACCTGATTTCCACAACGATCTACACGACAACTAACACGACACTGACGAAGCTCAATGTGGCAGACTTCTCGGAAACGCTTGACTTCATACATAGCTTAGGCGTCAAGGCGTTCGGCTGCAATGGCCTGATACACTCCGGCAAAGGGTCCTCGTTTGCTGAAAATAATGGTCTCAAGCCAGACGAGCTAAAGGAAACCGTCTCAAAGATACAAGAGAAGGCTTCTCACATGAGTATGAGCTTCCTCTGGTACACACCTACGCGGTACTGTGAGCTCAACCCGGTCAGTCTGGGGCTGGGAGTGAAGAGCTGCACTGCCAGTGGCATGAATATGTGCATCGGCCCTTCAGGAGATGTGTACCCGTGCCAGAGCTACTTCCAAAGCCTCGGCAAATTCCTCGAAACAGACTGGAAAACGATCTGGAATCACCCGCTCTCCAAGCAACTAAGAGCTCACAAGTTTGCACCCAACGATTGTGCAGCCTGTGCAGAATTCGCAATATGCGGAGCAGGATGCCCGCTGGAGATTGACAACCCCAAAGGCTCCTAGTCGGAACCGACCCCCCTGTTAACTCCCCCATCATGTTTGGGCCTCCACCTGTCGCCAACGCATGAATCAAGCTGACGAAGTGACGTCGTCAGCTTCGAAGACGTACCGATGCCCACCTTACTAAGAGAGTCACCATGAATACAACGATGCCTGAAACGACTACTAGTGGACCTGACGGCAGCGTGAAAGAATCAGCCAGCAGAACTCCCGAGCATGAGCTGACTATTCCGAAGATAGAACTCAGGACTGCGTATCTGCGGAGGTTGTAACTGACGATCTTGGCGGTTGCGGCCGGCACTATTACTAGAAAACCTACTAGGAGGCTTCCCACGATCTTGATGCCTATTGCCACAACACCCGACACAAGAAGGAGATAGATGAGATTCGTTCTGGCGAAATCGACGCCGCTTGATACGGCCAGCTCCTCCGAGATCATTCCTAGGACCAATTTCCTGTAGACCATCCTTGTCACAAGGACAGCGCAGATTCCGACGACGACTGCAACAACAGCGTCCAACAGGGTGACTTTGGTGATGTCACCGAACAGGGCCTCGAGTAGGTCCACCTGCGGAATGATCAGTATTCCGACCGCTAATGCTAGGGTGAACATGGCACCGACGATTGTTTCGACGGACAATCTTGTGATCCTTTCAACATGCCATACTATGAGGGCACATCCGAACAGGAATACGAAGGCTCCTATGAAGGGGTAGAAGTTGAATAGAATGCCTAGGGCAAGTCCGGGCAGTGCGACGTGTGATAAAGCGTCACCCACAAGGGCCATTCTCTTAAGCACCATCAGCGAGCCCAAGTAGCCTGCTGACAGGCCGACGAAGACCCCGATTATCAAGCTAAGAACTAGGGTAGGCGTCATTTCGGTCGCATCCTCTCTTTGCGCCGTTTCAACGAAGTCCCAGGACCGTAAATCGCATGAAGAACAGATGGTCTGGTTATGGCTTCTGATTCGTCTTGACAGATCACTTGTCGATTCAAAGCCAACATATGTTCTGAGTAATCTCTAATCACGTGTACATCATGCGATATCAGAATCACGGTGATTCCGTGCTCGTGCTCAAGTGCATTCAGCATCTCGTACACCGCCTCTTCACTATCTATGTCAACACCACTTGTGGGCTCGTCGAACAACAGAACATTGGGCTCGTCTATGACCGCCCACGCTATCAGTACTCGCTGCAGTTGACCGCCTGATAGGACACCGAGCGCTCTATCCAAGACAGCTTTGTCTAGGCCGACGGCGTGGAGACACTTCTCCATCTTCTCCATGTCAGAACCTTTCTTGAACGAGAGGAATTCTTTGACGGAGATCGGTATGTCGGTCGCCGCCAGTTTCTGGGGCACGTACCCGATTCTCACATCCTTGGCCCATTTGATTTCCCCAGTATACGGCACAAGACCAAGCAGTGCTCTGAATAACATGGTCTTACCTGCACCATTCGGGCCAACGATTGCTAAGGTAGTGCCTCGCTTCACTTTGAAACTGATGTTCTCCAGAATCGTCCGGTCCTGAGCCTTCACGGTGAGATTTGAGACCTCAAGAATATTGCCGTCATCGTAGATTCTCGTCATATCACTCATCATGATCGACCGGCCGGCTTTCGACTGGGGCACGACTCCTACATATTGGTGTTGCTGGCTTGCGCTCACTGGTGGATATGGTCGTGCATCCTTCTTGGACTGGCCAAATGCCCTCCCGAAAATGCTTATCCTTAATCAAGGCGTTGTAGGCAAGCGCACGAAGCGATTCGCAACAGTGGGTATGAGCAGATGAGTGAAGGGAAGGATGCTGAAGAGACTCGACAGCCGGAAATGGTGGACATTGCCTCACTCGACGTGTACTCGTTGCTAGGCCTATTTGTTGGAATAGTCGCTGAGAAGGCGCGGCAGACTCTAGGGCTCAGGACAAAGCCGGGGACCGACAAGGTCGAGACGGACTTCGATCAGGCTCGAGTCGCGATCGACACAGTAGGCTTCTTTGCTGAGAAGCTTCGGCTTCGTATGTCGGAGGATGAGAAGCGACGGTTGGAAGGACTCGTCGCCGACCTCAAACTGAACTATGTGAGACTCACAAAGACCTAGCCGGGAGGAGATGAGTCACCCACCCATTTCATCTACGAGCCAATCACTGTTGGCTCTGGTTGCCCTGTCTGCCTTTCGTCGAATCCTGAAAGGTCGAGACTGAGATCAAGGACGCGACTAAGCGTTTCTAGGACTTTCTTTGCTGCTTGAGGATCTGGGTACTCGGGATCTTCGACGCTCGGCTGACTCCTGCCAAATAGGCAGACTCCCTTGATGCCTCTGAGCTTGGCCAGGCCGAGAACAAGGCCTGATAAACCCATGAATGGGCCTTCGTATCCGGTTCCGATCCCGTGCGTCTTGAGCTCTTCTACAAGCTCGAGGTCTGTTGCGGCACAGCATACTTCACCCTCGCCCACACCATATCCTGCCAACACGAATAGTCGCTTGACGCTGTTCTTCTCGAGAGTGTCCAAGACTTGTTCGGCGACTTCATACTGTCCCTGAAAGTTCGCATGATACCCCCTTGCCAGCAGAAGCCTGGGAGAGTCGGACAGGTAGAATCCAATCTTTGGGAGCATGGCACCGATCTTCTGCAGCCAAACGCCAGGCATGCCGGAATGGTCGGGATGCGCAGCGTAGGAAGGTTGCGTCTCGTAAATCATCGGGAAATGCGTAGAGTACAGCTCGTCGATCAATCTCGGTTGAAGCTTCTTGATCAAGTAATCCATTGCGAGTATTCCTATTGACCGCATGCCTCGTGACGCAACGATCCCAACAAGTTCCGACATTTGAGATTCGCTCCAAGCGAAGTGATCGCTGCGATCGCTAGGTGTACATTTGCTCCTTGGGCGCGCGTGAGGCTGCGGCTTTGCGGACCTCGTCAATTGTGCGTTGCTCGATCTCCTCCATTCGTCGGATGAACTCTTCGCTTAGCTTCGCCTCCTCGTCCAGCGGTTTCATGTCTATCTCGATCCCCAGCATCTTCGTCAAAACTTCAAGCAGTGCCTTTGTGGCCTTCGCGTCAACCACAAATCGGCCAGTAGGTGTTGTGTAAGCTGGAGTCTCGCTGAGCAGGCACACGCTTGGGATGTTCTGGAGGCCCGCCAGTCCAAATAGCAATCCGTTTGTGCCAGTAATGCTGCCCGTCTCCATAGGGACCACGCCGAACTGCTTCAATTCCTCAATTAGGCTAGCGTCACTGGCTGCGCCGTGAACCGTTGGTTTTTCTACGGGTTTCTCAACAACGTAGGCGGCGGTCGCAAACAACCTCACAACACCAAGCCCCTTCGCGCGCGTTACAGTCTCGTTGGCGACTTCGTACTGGCCTTCGGAAGAAACAGCCTGCGTATTGCCAGTGAAGATTATGAGATCATTCCTTGACTCGACCTTCTTGCAGTAGTAGAGTTCGTTTCTGAGAAGTTCGACGGTCCCATCTTTCTTTATCAGAACATGTGGAGGAAACGCATCAGAGTACAGTTCCTCAAACAATTCCCCTCCCAGCTGTTTGACTAGATAGTCGGCTGACAGTTTCGCGACCCCCGCGGCCCCAGGCAGTCCTGTGACCATGCAAGGGCTGTTAGGCTTTATCTCCATCCGCGTTTTCGATCTCATGAGCTGCACTCACCACATTCTAGCTTATCTGTTGACGGAAAGCTCATGGTGACTCTTGCAGAGCATTTGTCCCGACATGTACAAATACATTCGTGGTTAGGCACGGCAAATCACGGTCATCTATTCTGAGCGGGTGGGCTTGAGTCTCAAAAGGCAACTAAACTCCTTCGATGTCACGAACCTTGTTGTCGGGTCGATAATTGGGGCCGATATATACGTGAGGGAGTGTTCATGAATCCTGAGGCGTCTCAATCGAACTTCGTCCTTGATAGCCAAGCCAGATAAGCCACCCAAGCGTGTCCGCAGAAAACTATTACTAGCGCATGCAGTAGTTGACGGATGAGATCTCGACCAGCTCTCTTACGACTGATTAGAAGATGGAATCATGAATGAGAAGAAGCAGTTGACTACGAATCAGGGAGTTCCGATCACTGACAACCAGAACTCATTAGCCGTTGGTGAACGGGGACCAGTGTTGCTGCAGGATGTCCAGTTTGTTGAGAAGATGGCTCACTTTGATAGAGAGCGTATCCCGGAAAGGGTTGTCCACGCGAAGGGAGCAGCAGCACATGGCTACTTCCAGGTCTACAAGAGTATGGCGCCTCGCACTAAGGCGAGATTCCTCCAGGATCCGAAGAAGAAGACCCCGGTATTCGTAAGATTCTCAACTGTCACAGGCGGACGGGGTTCCCCTGACACGGTTAGAGATCCGCGAGGCTTCGCAGTCAAATTCTATACCGAAGATGGAAACTACGACTTAGTGGGGAACAACCTCCCCGTATTCTTCATTCGTGACGCCATCAAGTTCCCAGATATGGTTCACGCCTTCAAGGGCTCGCCGGATAGCAATATTCCATCCGCCTCCTCCGCGCATAACAGCTTCTGGGATTTCAATTCCCTAACACCGGAATCCACTCACATGATCATTTGGCTCTTCAGCGATCGCGGGACACCGAGAAGTTACAGGATGATGGAAGGCTTCGGTGTTAACACCTATGTGTGGGTGAATTCTGAGGGAAAGGCAACCTACGTGAAATACCATTGGAAACCAAAGGCGGGGGTCCAATGCCTTGATCGTCATGAAGCAACTCGATTAGCCGGTGCGGACCCCGACTACCTAACCCGTGATCTCTGGGACACTATTGCCAAGGGCAGAGAGGTTGAGTATGAACTATACGTGCAGCTGATGGAAATTGCTGACGAGTTGAGGCAGGATTTCGATCCACTTGATCCTACGAAGACTTGGCCTGAGGACAAGTTCCCGCTAATCCCAGTGGGCAAAATGGTATTGAATCGTAACCCAAGCAACTTCTTCGCTGAGACCGAGCAGGCAGCTTTCTGTCCTGCCAGCATCGTTCCAGGCGTAGAGTTCTCCGCTGACAAGCTACTTCAAGGCCGAACATTCTCCTACGCGGACACTCAACGTCACCGATTAGGACCGAACTACCTACAGCTTCCAATCAACCAACCCATAATCGAGGTTAACAACAGCCAACGTGACGGGGCCATGCAACTAGGGAAATTCGCCGGGCCGGTCAACTATGAACCCAGCACCCTAGCCGGGGGCTCGCCTGTGGAGGCCCCAGCGGGTACGCCACACGTATCTCGAGTTGAGGGGGAAATTACTCGTCACAAGATCAGCAAAACCAATGACTTCCAACAAGCAGGCGAGAAATATCGTTCCCTGAGCAAGATGGATAGGGAGCATCTGGTAGACAATCTCGCCGCAGATCTTGCGCACATCGACAAATCGATTCAACAGCGTGTGATTGAGAACCTAACTAAGGCTGACCCTGAGTTAGGCAAATCCGTGGCTACTGGTCTGAAACTCTAGAAGGGATCCTCCTCCCAACCTTCATGTCTCCCGGCAACAAGACCCCGACTGCGTTGACATACGCAGACAGGGCGAGAGGTACGGCACGCTTAGTCGACCTAAAACACCATTGCGGGCGGCTTTGGCGGGGCGTGACCAAGTGGGGTGTGGTTGCTGCATGCCTGTAAATTTTGAGCCCGCCTCTAGCGGTAATATTATGGCGGGCCCGGTGGTACTTGCCCCTAACTAGGGGCAGATACCGGTTTTCACCCAGCCAATTTCCACAATTCCACAATTCTCATTCAATTGTGATAATCAGGGGAGAATATGGATAGGTTCTGGGCTCAATTTCCAATTCTTCGTGTTGCCGACCCATGGCGGACGTTGTGACTTAGCGTTCGTGTACGTGGCGCAGCGCCTGAACGGGGCTCAACTTGTGACGAGCGATTCAATTGATATTGTATCGCACTTTGTGCCAGGCGGGGAGGGTCATTCAATTCCTGGGGGGAAACCGACCTGCGGGAGGACTTGGCGAAAAGCAGGGTTACACGGCTACTGAGCGGGGGCCTAGATGCCTCAGGATGGCTCTGTATCCTAGCTAGCTTAGGATAGGGTCATGCAAGTTCTGGGCGCTGCGTAAGAGGGTAACACTTTTTCGAGCAAGGTAACACTTTTGGGAACACTGGCGCTTTCAGGTACTCTCAAGGCCTTGTGTATCCTGTCCAGCAGGAGGGTTACACGCTGGCGCTGCTTACCCCCAGGCAGGCTGTGCCATATCTTGAGGCGCGAGATATCCGCCTTCCCAGAGAGCCGCTTGACGAAGTCCTAGTAGCTATCCCAATGCAA
>JBEKGZ010000065.1:0-11311 GCA_050012535.1 Bathyarchaeia archaeon
AGTGTAGCCCGCGACATTGTCCTTGGTGACGAACTTCAGTGAAGTGTTCGTGTCAGATGGAGCCATAGCTCCTCCTGACAGCTTGTATAGGTATAGCTGCATAACTGGTACGAAGCCCTGAAGGTATGGTTGCTGATCGATCGTGAACGATGTGGCACCACTCTGTATGTTCTTTAATGTCTCTGGCAGCAAGTCGAACCCTCCCGTGACGACCTTTCCTATCAGGCCTTCCTTAGTGGCGATGTCTCCGACCCACGAAGTGTCACCGGCATCTACCGCAAACATACCCTTCACGTCGGTATGCCCTAGATAGTAAGCATCTATCAAGGGGCCTTCCTTGTCGAGCAGTGCATCGGTCCCCACGATATCGATGTTTGTATAGCCAGCAGCCGCAAGCGCGTCCGATGCCCCATCTATCCGTGGTTCAATGTTCAACGAGCCAGGCGTAGCGATGAATAGAGCTATCCTAGCCTTCGTATCGGTTACGTATTTCGTAATCATGTTTCCGAGATTCACACCTGAGTCGTAGAGGGGCTGCCCCACGTACGACATCCGATTGTTTAGAACCATACCGCAGCCGCAAGCGGGGTGCTTAGCCGTTCCTGCTTTCGCGTCCGCATTGTACCCGATTACTGGAATCCCTGCTGCCAACGCGGCATCAGTGGGTGCGTTGAAAGCTTTGGGGTCTATCAGGGTGGTTGCTATTCCGTCAACTTTCGCTGCTACAGCAGCATTGAATGCGTCCACCATTTCACTGACCAAGCTGGTCTCAGAACCCGTCCATTGCGTCTTTGTTCCAAAAAGGGCATCTGCGTCCGCGATGCCGTACTGCGTAGGGACGAAGAATGGGTTTGTTGTCACATGGCAGATCGAAACGAACTTCCACACGGGATGTGATGGTAGCGTACCGTACTGCATACCTGCTCCAGGACCCGCCCCGCCCGCCGTCACGGTAGCACCAGGTCCTGTAACGGTTTGCGTGACCGTTGTAACACCGCCCGGAGCTGAAGGAACAGAAGACATACCCGCGTAGTAGCCACCAGCTGCACCTACTACTCCACCAACGACAAGACCGCCCACAACACCCAGCGCCTGTCTTCGAGTCATACTGCTAGATTTCGAACTTTCGCTCATTTTCTCACCTCTCTTCAAACTGGCTTTCAAGTCTATATAAAAGACTTTCTACGAGGAGGAGTCGTGTGTGCGAGCTAATACTCTATCAAATCTATGTACTCTTTTGGGCGTGAGCACACGAGCTTAACTGCACGGAGGGCAAATAATACAGAGACGACGGTCACGAAATCTCAGATGTTTCACTGTGAATGCGTGAAGGGTCGCGTTTCTAGCTAGTGGACCAAGCTTTGCAAATCTCAACACCTAGAATCGCGTCCCCTACGGTGGCGTCAACTCTTGCTTGTTTGCCAAACTCCTCCGTTACAACTGCGCCGCCGACAATTACTCGTGTCTGCTCTCTGAGGCCGGCTTTTTCGAGTTCTGCTACGACGTTTCTTATCTCGGGCATGCTGACGCTCAAGAGTGCACGCGCGCAATCCCTAGAGGAAGCGACCGGAACGCCCGGCGAAAATGTAAGGGTTACCATGCTCCCCCGCTGAATCCCAAAACTATAGGCAAGGTTCAATTTGCGATCGTCTTACGGTCTCAGAAGAATTTTGATATGCTGTTCTTTCCCCTCGGTGAGCATGTCAACAGCGTCGGCTATGTCTCTCAAGGGGAAACTGTGTGTTATGAGCGGTTTCAGCTGCACTTTGCCGGTCGCGATAAGATCCAAGCTTGCCTTGAACTCTGCACTCGTGTAGCAATAGTCCCCTCTAATCGTTATCTCATTCGTGACTAGCTTCATGATGTCGACCTGCATGGTCTGCTGCAGTAGCCCTGTGATTGTGACTTCTCCTCCCTTCTTGACTACGGTCAGAGCCTGCTGCAACGTGTCTTGGACGCCGACAGCTTCTATGACGGCATCAGCACCTTTCCCATTCGTCAGTTCTTTGAGCCTCTTGCTCACATCTTCTCTTCCCGAATGAACTGTTGCATTAGCACCTAGCCTCTTCGCGAGATCCAGTTTGTAGTCGATCAAATCGGTGACGAAGACGTTTCCGCCAGCTCTATGTCCCGCAACCTGCAAGATCATTAGCCCGATGACGCCTGAACCTATGATTAGGAGATTGTCGCCAACCTTCGTCGGTGTCATGTTCACTGCATGTGTGGCAACAGAAAGCGGTTCAACGAGAGTTGCTTCATCGAACGAGACACTGTCTGGGAGCTTGTAGCACTTCCTTGCGGGGACGGCTATGTATTCTGCAAACGCCCCGGGAATATGGAGACCTATGAACCTGATTTCCGTGCATATATTGGTCCTTCCATTGCGACAGGGTTCGCACGCACCACAGGATATTGTCGGCTCAACGACAACCCTGTCTCCGTTTTGAAGACCGACCACTCCGGTTCCGGTATCAGCAACTACGCCTGAGAATTCGTGACCCAAGATAAGGGGAGGCACTCTTCTCTTGGACTTGCCTTCGAAAGCGTGTGCGTCAGAACCGCAAATGCCTGCCGACTTGACTCTTACCAGGACCTCGTCTGTGTTGACTTTTGGGTCGGGTACTTCCTCGATTCTTACGTCTTTTCCGCCATGCCAGACCGCTGCTTTCATGTGTGTATTCGTGGATATTCTCGTCTTTTAAGCTCTGCGCCTCGGTTCTTTCGAAAAAATGGATAATCATCAGCCGAGTGTACCGTAGTCTATCACGCTGTCAACATCCGGTGCCATTCCGCTGACGCTCAAGCTTGCTGAAGCCGAGGGCAACTGTCACGCTCTACAACCTTCCAATAGAGGCCGACTTGGTCCGCGCAATCATAGAGTTCGTCGTAACTCTGCGAGAGACATTCAAGGACTGACGCTCATACCGCTCCGCCAAACTACCCCTTAGTAACCTCCCCCATGCATTCCATCTTACCCAGCGCCTTCCGAGCCGCCTCCCTGAGGACTGAGGCCCGTTCCTCAGGAACGCCATCATAGGTGAACGTTCCTGCTCCCCACTCGATACCGGCAGCGTACTTCATCCTATCACGAGTGATGTGGGGTGTGTAGAACTCTACGTGGAGCCTGTAGTCTCGGTAATCACCTTCCGAGGGTGATTGGTGGAAAACCATGGTGTACGCATAGTCCTTTCCAAATTGCTCCTCGTAGGTTGCTGTCGTTGCTCTAATTGCGTCCGCTAGCATCAGCCGGCTTCGTTCATCGAGCTTCACCAATGACCTCAAGGGCATTGGAGTATAGACGTGCGTCTCGAACGGCCACATGCCGAAGAAAGGCAGGACGACTGTAAATCGCTCGTTTGAATATATGAGCCGAGACTGAGCCTCAATCTCCGATTCGAGTATTGCGTCGAAGAGGTTACGACGATGCTTGGCCTTAAACCGTCTGACTGAAGCGATCTCCCGATGTATCCGCGGCGGTATGAAGGGTAGAGCGTACAGCTGGCTGTGCGGATGTGTCAGAGACACGCCAATTAGAGCGCCCTTGTTCTTGAAGGGCATAACGTGTTTGACGTAATGTAACGAGGCCAGTTGCTTGGTCCTATCGCCCAGCAGATGGATGAAATCGGATACTTGGCCCAGCGGCATGTTGTGAAAGTCGCCCTTGTGCTCGCGAGTCTCTACTATGACCTCGCATACACCAAGAGCTCTTGACCTACCGTAGGGCGAAGTCTCGGATATTTGTGGGGCGTCTGGAGACAACGCGGGAAACCTGTTAGGGATAGATAGAACGTTCCAGTTGCCCTGCGTCTCGGGTCCACCCGGGCAGAAGGGACAATACGCCTCACGCCATGGCCTCTCCTGCCGTCCGCCCGAGACAATTATCCATTCGTTCAGCAGGGGGTTCCACCTTAGTTCATGGCTCAAACCTCTAGACCTCGCTGACCAGCATCATGACGGCTTTCTTCATTGTGGCCAGGGCTCCAGCCCAGCCTTGCCAGCTTTCAGATATCGAGCCACTTATTCTTGACATCGCCAAGCCAGCCCCTGCCAACGCTAGGCCCACCGCTAAACATTGTCGCAGCCTCTTCCATCTTCGTCTCTTATGTTGGCCACTTTTCTCCCTGCGTAAGTAGCATCTTCTGAACGTGTCTTAATCTGTCTCCACTATCAGCCATTCTCGTCAAACGCTTGGAAAAAAGATCATTGCTCCCGTCTCTAGGCCTCTTCGACTCTGGCTCCTTGATCAGGGGTCGATATCCATGTCTTGGGAAAGCCTGATGCGATGCATGATTTCTTGGCTGCTTCAGCCATGCTAGAATCTCTGACGAGCGCTATCACGGAACCTCCCAAACCAGCTCCGGATATCTTGGCTCCTAGCGCTCCGCACTGCAAAAGTGTGTTCCTGAGCTCCTCAAGTCTAGGAGTGCTTGCTTCGTAGAGATCGCGAAGCAACTCATGCTGATAGTTCATGATGTTTCCCAGGGCTGATAAACGGTCTTTTGACGAAACCTTATCAAGGTGAGAAAGGCGGGGCTGTCCTTCTCTGAGCAGTTCCAAGGCAGACTTTGTAGATGCCTGCATCTTGACCGTAAACAGGATGCGGTCTGCAAGTCTTTTGGGCAGAGAACCTAGATAGGGGTTGATTTCCTCTTCTGTGATGTTCTGCCAGAGCGGACCATAGTAGTTGTAGCCGAGTTTTCGGGCCAGTTGCTCAGGAAGCATAGCCTCGTCCATTAGGAGTCTTAGGGCCTTGTTGGTCTCTTCCTGACGAATCGGGTGGATCGCTGTGATTCGACGCTGCTCCCCGGAGTATGCGATAACAAAGACTAGATCGCGTGCTGACAGTTCTTCGACATTGAATGGCGGCTTTGTTTCCAGCTTCATTATGCCGCCGAATGCTGATGAGTACTGATCGAGTCTCCCGCATGGAATTCCCATGATGTTGTGCTCGGCGCTGTAGGCGATCTCGGCCACTTCTCTCGGACTCAGTTCAAGTCCCAGACAGCTTGAGATGAGCTTGACTATCGATACCTCAAGGGAGGCACTGCTTGAGAGTCCGGATCCAATTGGCACTTCACTCCAGAGTGCTATGTCCATCCCCTCAGCCCTGTGAACAACCTGGGAGAAGGATACAAAGGTGGCCCGTGCATAGTCTCCGAACCATCCCGCGCCCCTAAGCTTGATACTATCCAAGCTGAACTCGTCGCGAAAGTCTTCTGATTGTTCCTTCAAGTTGAGCGAGGCAAACCTGACGACATCAGTTTGATTAAGTGAGCCTCCAGAGTAGCATCTCAGTTGCACCGCGACAGCCACAACAGGCAGTCCCTTGTAGTCCTGATGAGTATTCAGGAAGTCTGCTCGGCCTGGAGCTGAGACGAATCTGGTCTTCTTTCCAATGCACGGATCTAGGAAATTGAGTAGTTTCTCTTTGACCTCGGTGAAGGACATAGCCTTTAGCTCCCCACCGAATGCTGCATCCTTCGTCGGAACCTCCATAATGACTGTTACTGCCCCGCCCTTAACCCACGCAGTTGAATCGAAGGTGCGCAACAAAAATGCGAGAAGGCGCATGGAGGGAATTCTATAGAATAGACGAGTACACGAAGCTCTCTTCCGAACTTCTAGAGGAGCCGTGTAAAATCGTCCTTCCATTTAGGCCCCTCTCAGGTTGAAACATGAGAAGGAGAGACCTTCTCCGCAACTTGACGGAGATCTATCCTCGATTCTGCTCCGCTGCCGGTTCTATGCTTTTAGTTCTACATAACCAGGCTGTGCTCACTGTGTTTTCCACTGGAACGCGTTGAGCTGTCAGAACCCCTGATCATGACGTCAGAAGATGCTCGTTCTTAGGCCACACGGCGATTCATATCGAATATCGCCTCATATTCCATGTCTCCAACAACAATCTTCCCTGTGCGTAATACCCAATATCCCATATCCCTAATACCCAATATCCTCCTCTGAACATGTGAACGCTCTTCGTGAACACCTGAACAGGTTTCATGAGCGTCTGAACAGGGTTCATGAGCATGTGAACAAGTGCGAAGGACGATCCAGAGTTGAGACCAAATTTCTGGTTAGATTGTTCATTTCGAAGGGCCCCAGATCTGTTGATGCCTAGAAAGCCAAGTGTAAACCTCAATAGCATCCTTGAATCTCATCTTGATCCTGACAGAAACGGAGGTCATGCACAGTGAAGCCCAAGGTGTATGTGAACCGGCCTATTCCTGAAGAGGCATTGAAGAAGCTGGCACAGACTTGTGAATATCGCATTTGGGAGGGTGAACTTGCTGTCCCTCGCGACGTGCTCCTCAAGGAGGTCCCCGGGATAGATGCACTCCTTTCCCTTCTAACTGACAAGATTGATGCTCCCATTATGGATGCTGCACCAAAGCTACGCGTGATCAGCAACATGGCTGTAGGATTCGACAACATAGATGTCCCCGAAGCGACCAAACGCAAGATTGTGGTATGCAACACGCCGGGCGTGCTTACAGAAACTACTGCGGATTTCGCGTTTGCCCTACTACTCGCCGCAGCCCGCCGCGTCGCTGAGGGCGAACGGAACGTCAAAGAAGGAAAATGGAAGACTTGGGGACCCATGATCCTGCTCGGTCATGACGTACACCACGCAACGCTGGGCATAATTGGACTAGGCAGGATAGGAGCGGAGGTCGCCAAGCGAGCCAAAGGATTCGACATGAAGATCCTCTACTATGACTCAGTAAGAAGGCCTGAGCTAGAGAAGACCCTTGGTGTCGAGTTCAGGGATCTTAAGACGTTACTCGGAGAATCCGACTTTGTCACAGTTCACACTCCACTGCTTCCTGAGACCTATCACCTGATCGGCGAAGAACAGTTCAAGATCATGAAAAAGACGGCAATAGTAGTGAATACGGCTCGAGGACCGATCGTAGATCCCGAGGCACTCTACGGTGCGCTGCGAAATCACCAGATTGCCTACGCAGCGCTTGACGTAACGGAACCGGAACCGATACCCCTCAGCGACCCGCTTTTAACCCTCAACAATATCCTCATTGTCCCTCACATCGCAAGCGCGTCAGTCGCAACTCGCACGAAGATGGGGATGATGGCGGTGGATAACCTGTTGGCGGCCCTCAAGGGCGAGAGGCCACCACACATCGTGAATCCCGAGGTCCTCGCCGGATAATTCTAGTACGCACTCCCCAGGCTAACGCGATGCGGGACTTCGCGTAGGGCACCTTTTGGAATCGTGGCAGATCATGACAGAGCAACAATTAACTACAGGAACTTGTCATCGCATGGCAAGTGAGCGTGGGGAATTATGGCGAAACTCCGTGCAGGTAAGTTCGTTGTCGAGTCCCTTCTCGGCGAGGGAGTGAAGTACCTCTTTGGAATTCCAGGAGGCGGAATTGCTCCACTTTACAACGAGTTCTACGACTACCCACAGATCAAGACGATACTGACTCAACACGAGCAGGGTGCCGGTTTCATGGCTGACGGATACTTTAGAGCTTCTGGGCAAGTAGCCGCATGCGCTGCAACGGTTGGTCCGGGCGGTGTGAATCTGGCTTCGGGCCTCCACCCTGCCTATCAAGACAACCAAGCCGTGCTCGCCTTTACGAACAACGTTCCGACAGATCAATTTGGGAAAGGTGGAATCCAAGACGCCAGCGGTTGGGGTCCACGATCAATATCACATGTAGGCGTGTTCAAGGAAGTCACCAAATGGAGCGTGCTAGTCACTCGGCCAGACAATGTTCCAGAAGTGATGAGGCGAGCATTCAGGATCATGCTAACCGGAAGAAAGGGACCGGTGCATATTGATCTGGCCCAAGATGTAATAAGAGCTGAGATAGATGCTGACCTTGTACCCCCCAAGAAGTATAGACCGATGGGCGTGGTCAGGGGAGATCCGGAACTCATCAAGCAGGCTGCACAGCTTCTCGTGAATTCGCCATCGCCCGCAATTATGTCGGGAGGAGGCGTAATCGCATCCGGCGCATCCCCAGAGTTGATGGAACTGGCGAACATACTGGGCTGCCCGGTAGCGACCACAGCGATGGGCAAAAGCTCATTCCCCGAAGATCATCCACTCGCGCTAGGCGTGGTGGGCCTGTTCGGCCAAGACACTGCCAATACGATCCTTCGAGGAGACAAGACCGACGTACTGCTCGCGCTGGGAACAATCTTCCACCAGATGACAACTACCAGCTGGGTAAAGAACTTCGGAGGACAGAAGATAATCCAAGTCGACTGTGACCCAACCGAGATCGGCAAGAACTACCCAGTCGAGGTGGGAATAGTGGGAGACGCGAAGATCGTGCTCCAAGACCTGCTTCTGCAGGTGCAGGCGCTTCTCTCCAAACTACCGCCTGCGGCGATGAAGGAATTCGAGGAGAGAAAGAAGGCAAAGCAGAAGGAGATACTCGCATTGAAGGGGGAGCTCAAGTACTACATGGAGCCTCAGAGCTTCTCTGACGCAGTTCCGATCAAGCCTCAGAGAGCGGTCAGGGAGATCCGTGAATTCCTCGACAAGGACGCGATTGTGGACACACCGCGATGGGTTTCAGCATCGCAGCCTCGATAGGCGCCAAGCTTGGCGCGCCCGATCGTCAGGTAGTTGATTGCTGCGGAAATGCAAGCTTTACGATGCTTTGTAAGGAGGTCAATACCGCCTCAGCGTATGATATCCCCGTAGTCTGGTGCATACTGAACGACATGAACCTGGGAATGATCATTCAAGGACAAAAGTTCGGCTACGGAATGTGGGAGCCGGAAAGATACATCGTAACTCAGTCATATGTGATGGACTTCGTGAAGTTCGCGGAAGCATGTCACGCCTACGGGCAGCTGGTCGAGAGGCCAACCGAAATCAAAGAAGCGCTCAAGAACGCGTTCGATTCAGGTAGACCCTCAATAATAGACATAAGGATCGACCCCGACGAAGTGCCGCCCGGCGCATTGAAACGCTTTGAGACCCTAGTAAAGAAGCATCCTGAACTGGGTGAGAAGAGAATACCGACTGCTACGTTTCCGAAGAAGACTATGTGAACAAAGCCCTTCCATCCGGCGGGGAGGAGCTAAAGAGGGGCGAAATTGGACTACGATATGTGCTAGGGCTCTTCGCATAGCTCGACGGTGATGTTGTCTGTCGTCTCGGGTTTGGTGAAGATTATCTTCACGCCATGAGCCCCTATCTTGGGCGCCTCAGCGGCGAAAGCCACTCCTTCCTTTCTCATTCTATCTACTTCTGACTCGATATTGTCTGTGCTAAGGGAGATGTGGTGAATGCCCTGACCACGAGTTTGAAGAAACTTGCTCTGAGGAAGGCTCGGATCCAGTGGCTGGATCAGCTCTATCTCGCCGTCACCTACAGGCACGAACGCGACTCTTGCCTTGCCTTCCATAGCGGTCTTGACTGTAGTAGGCTTCAGACCGAATAATCTCTCGTAGATCCTTAGCGTATCATCTAGGTTGTGTACGATCACACCAACATGATTGAGTCTCTTAATCATCTTGCACGCACACCGGACTATTTGATTCGCATGTCCTACTTTTTCGTTTCCACTTTGGCAAGTTCCTGGATGACCGTTATGATCCCTGAATGATCGTATTCGCCGCGTCCCCAAACCTTCATCGCGCCCATCATCTCGTGGATTAGGCCGGTGATGGGAAGGGGCACGCCGTATTCGGATCCAGCTGCGAGTGCAATTCCCAAGTCCTTGTAGTGGAGCTTCGTCTTGAAACCTGGTTTGAAGTCTCCCTTCAGGATGAGCGGTCCTCTCGCATCAAGGACACGCATCGCGTATCCTCCCGCTATTACCTTGAGAACAACCTCCGGGTCCACTCCGGCTTTTGTCCCGAGTACGAGCGCTTCGCTAGCCGCTTCTAACACGCCCGCGACAAGTATTTGGTTGCAGGCCTTGACCACCTGTCCAGATCCAACTCCGCCACAGTAAACGATGTTCTTGCCCATCGCTTGAAAGATCGGTAGGCAGTCGTCGAAGACGTCCTTCGCTCCGCCAACCATTATTGTAAGCGTCGCTTCTATGGCGCCCTTCTCTCCTCCGCTGACAGGCGCGTCGAGGATTCGGACGCCGTTTGCTTTGGCGACTTCCGCAAGCTTCTTTGATGTGACAGGAGAGATCGTACTCATATCGATGTACGTGGATCCCTTCTTTACTCCCTCGAAGACGCCGCCTGGGCCTAGTGCAGCCTTCTCCACATCTGGTGAGTCAGGCAGCATGGTGATAATCAGATCACTCTTCTCGGCAACCTCTTTGGACGAGTGCGCAGCTTTGGCGCCCGCTTGCTCGAGCTCTCTGACCGGGGCTTCGATGACATCGTAGACTGTTAACTCGTGTCCACTCTTCACTAGGTTCCTCGACATGGGCTTGCCCATGATTCCAAGCCCTATGAAACCGATTCTCGAACCCATCACAAGCCACTTCTGATTGAGAGCTTGCAATGACTTCGAAGCCCTTTAAGCGTATCCGTCAAGTTGCTTGGCCCAGGCATGGGCTCGTGCCATTTCAGTTCCATGAGCAAACAAGAAAACCTACCACGCGCATACTGACGCATTAGGGTGTGATGTTGGCCGTGCGAATGGATCACGTCTCACTTACTGTTCGTGATGTTGACAAGTCAGTCGAATTCTATTCGAAAGGTTTGGGATTGAAACTGCTCCGAATATCTGTTCTGAATCCCTCTCCTGGAACTGTGTTCAAGAATGCCTACCTGTACAGTGACAGCTTCCTCCTGGAGATCATAACCGCTGAAAGCTCTGCAATCCAGCCTGCGAGTCCTGAGACTTGGCAGAAGACGATGCGAGGATCTATAGGCATTACTCATTTGGGAATGAGAGTGCGGAATCTGGATGCGGGTATCAGCAAATTGAAGGCGGCAGGAGCAAGCATGATAGGCGAACCATTCGAAGTCGCAAAAGGCAGGACTGAGATCGAATACGCCGCGGAGAAGGCTCCTCCCAAGATACGATATGCGAAGAAACCTGGCAAGAAGCCTTGGAGAATAGCCGTCTTCAAGGATCCCCTTGATGGCGTCATCATAGAACTTGTCGAACGATAAATCGGTTGTGAGCGCAAATCAGTACTCATCGACGAAAGGAGGTGTACGACAGATATGAGGCTAAGTTGCCTACCGGTTTCCTATTTCCGAGACATCATTGATGGACGCATGAGCATCAAGGATTGGGCGCTCGAGGGGGCTCGGACCGGCTTGGACGGGATTGACCTGAGCGTCCTGTTTCTGAAAAGCCGAGAGCTAGAATACCTCCACAAGATTCGTCAGGAGATTGAGGATGCGGGAA
>JBEKGZ010000066.1:0-8428 GCA_050012535.1 Bathyarchaeia archaeon
TTCTGGAATTTCTCCTTAACCCAAGAGCGTATCGGTTCGAGCTGTCTGCGCATCCGTGCCTTCTGCTCTGCGGATCGCCTGTTAAGCGGTGGTCCTTCCGGCACGAAATAGATGTCCATTGGGTTCCCCGAGGGCTGTTCAACGAATTTGATGTTGACGTTCATGTCGCACTCCACGTCTACGGGATCCATCCCAACTAATCGGCCAGCGATGAGCGTGTTCGCTCCTTCGACTCTCACATACGCTAGTACGAAGGGCAGGTCTGAAAGAAATGCCTCTCCCGCGAAACCGAGAACTGTGAAACAGTGGAGGGTGCCTTGCATTGGCATCTCTATCCATTCGGTTTCGGCCAGCTTGCAGCTGTTTCTCCAGCAATGTGCCCTCGGCGGGCAAAATACATCGCCGCATTTTGGACACTTGGTTCCGAGCAGCTTCTTTTCCATGAGTGCTTCGAAGAATCTTGAGACTAGTCCGTAACTGTGTTCATACATTACGTCCCATGGCCTGTTGACGAGCATATAGCGGGCCCTTTGGAGTTTGTCAGGTCTAGGGCCCTTGTTTCCCTCGATGATCTTGTATCCTACAACGTTCCACTTGCCCAGTCTACCCCAGTTCGACCATTTCGAGTCCGGCTTCTTCTCCTTGATGACTTTGTCAGGTTCCATTTCGCTCACCTCTCCATTATCATGACCGAAATTGCCGTCCCGGTTCCTGCGTGGCTGTGGTTCAATCCGACCTCCGCGCCCTTAACTTGGGTTGCGTCACTCTTGTGTTTCTTCCCGATCTCTTGTCTCATTTGCCAGAAGAGTTCCACAGTCTGACCGATTGCAGTCGACCCCACAGGATGCCCGAAGCCCTCGAGACCGCCACTTACGTTGACCGGAATTTCGCCGTCAACGTAGGTCTGCCCTTCTCTGATGAGCGTCCTGCCTTGCCCCCTCCTGCAAAAGTCCAGGTCTTCGTAGGTTTGGAGTTCACTCGAGTCATATGCGTCGTGTATTTCTACAATGTCTATCTCCTTGAGAGGGTTCTTGATCCCTGCCATCTTGTATGCCGTCCGAGCAGCAACTTTGCAGGCGCCGAAGTTTGTCATCTCAGGATATGGTTCCCGCGGTTTAACCGCGTGCTTCGGATAGGTTCTTGCTTCGCTCGGGAACATGCCATGGAAGCCGGGGTTGTCTGGACGATCTCCGGGTCTCATCATGTCGCTTCCAAGCCCGACTCCTGTTATCCAGATGGGCGTATCCGTGATCTTTTTTGCGCACTTCTGCGACGCCAAGACAATCACGCTCGCTCCCTCGCTTAGTAAGCAGCAGTCGAGCACTTTCAAGGGCCAAGCGATGAGGCGAGAGGATAGGACGTCATCAACCGTGATCTTCTTTCCTCCGCATTCGATGGGCCACTGCGCGTATGGGTTGTCCAAGCTGTAGTTACGGTTCTTTACCGCGATCATCGCGAGGTCCTCTTCAGTCTCGCCGTAGAGGTACATGTGGCGTGCTTCCATCGCAGCGTAGTACCCAGTGTAGTAGCCACCCACTGGAAAGTCGAAGTCTGTGTCGCTCGCCAATGCGATGAATTCATTTGCTTTCGCCGACGAGACTTCGCCCTGCTTCTCGAAACCACTTACGAGACATACGTCGGATAGACCGGATGCCACAATGGCCCACGCGGTCCTGATCGCAGTGCCAGGCCCAGCCCCTCCGTTCTCGACCCTGAAGACAGGTTTCGGAGCGAGGCCAAGGTAGTCGTTGAGTATCCACGAGAACGCAAGCTGTTGCTCGAAATGGTCACTGAAGTAGGAACACACATGGTTGTCTATGTCTTTGATTGAGAGGTTGGGGGTGTCGTCGAGCGCCTCTTTCATTGCCTCAGCGACCATCTCTTCTTGGTTCTCATGTCTTGGTTTTTCATATCGGGAGATTCCACCGGCGACTACAGCCACTTTTCTCACGGTTTTTGCCTCGAAGCCAAGAAGTTGAGCCTGTCCTTTGATAAAGCACTTTGTTCGTCTGGTTATCTTGGAGGGACATCGCGGTGCTGTCGACATTGCCCTTTCAGTGGTTAGCTGAGGTGTTCAGCCAGCCGTCCTAGAGTCCGTTAGGTCAGGAGGTCGTCGCTCGTGCTTCGAGCATAATGAAAGGGAGCGCTAGCACGCCTTGAATAGGACACGCGTAGAGAGATGCCGTCACACCGCTAGACTACCAGTGGCTACTTGAGAGTGTTGTACTGGGGAGACTAGTTGGGGCAGCCTCGGCTCGTGACGCCGATAGTTGTGCCTGACCGATGAGAGGGTGGTGCCACCGAGACGCTTGAAGTGCAGCCCGGAGCCGGAGCCTGGTTCGCGTTCCAGAAGGACAAGAGAATAAGCCATCTATTGTTGAGGGGGCCTGTTCAAGATTCGCCCGTCTAGAGTTTTCGCTGCGGTTGCTTCGGAGAGGCGCTTGTTCGTCTATCTGCGGGGTCCTTCTTTCTTCACCCTCGCAACGATATGGTCGATGATCTCGCTCAGAGAAGTTCCAGGCCCGAAGTTGCCTGTTATCCCCTCTTTCTCCAATGTCGGCTTGTCCTCCTCCGGAATTATCCCGCCACCAACCAAGAGAATGTCACTACCGCCCTTCTGTCGAAGCAAACTGGCGACTCTTGGGAAAGCGGTCAGATGCGCACCATTGAGTAGGCTCATCGCTATCACGTCGACATCCTCGTCTATGGCCATCTGCGCTACCTGCTCAGGCGTCGCCAACAGCCCGGCGTAGATGACTTCCATGCCGGCGTCTCTGAATGCTCGGCAAAGAACCAGTGCGCCTCGGTCGTGCCCGTCTGGCTGTCTAAAGCTGCACTAGCCCGGGTTTGGCGACGAGGACCCTGATCCCTACGCCTGGTTTCGGTTCTGGTGATTTCACCAATGCCGCTTGCGTCGGAATCCACCTTAAGGTGTATGCCTCATGAGGCTCTCATAACATTAACGTCAGCTAAGACCGGCGTTCTACAGTATGCCTGGTTCTTTCCAGTCTCCGAAAACCCGTCGACCGACATCCACGATCTCGCCAAGCGTTGCGTATTGCTTCACAGCGTCGAGGATCGGAGCGATGCAGTTCGCCTTGTCATTCTCTAAGGTGCGACGTAGATTTTCCAGAGCTTTCTTGACTTGCAAGTTATCCCGACGTGCCCTAAGTTCCCTGAGCCTGCGAACCTGCCTCTCTTGAGCGGCAACATCGACTTTCAGCGTGTTCAGGGGTTGTTGTTCTTTGATCATGTACTGGTTTACTCCCACAACCGTCCTTTCGCCCTGCTCGATCTGTCTTTGGTACTTGTATGCGGTGTCGGCGATCTCCCTCTGGAAGAACCCATCCTTGATTGCTGGGAGTACTCCACCCAGAGACTCTATCCTATCGAAGTACTCGTATGCTCGTCTCTCCATCTCGTCTGTGAGGGCTTCCAGGTAGTACGATCCTCCGAGCGGATCAATCACATCTGCGACTCCGGTCTCCTCGGCTATGGTCTGTTGGGTTCTCAGTGCGATTGTCGCAGCGTCCTCGGTGGGCAGCGCCCAAGCCTCGTCATACGAGTTAGTGTGGAGTGATTGTGTCCCCCCTAGAACCGCCGCAAGGGCCTCAATCGCGGTTCTCACAATATTGTTCAGCGGTTGCTGCCATGTGAGGGAAACACCGGAAGTCTGTGTGTGGAACCTCAATAGCATAGATCGTGGATCCTTGGCTCGAAATCTGTTCTTCATCACGTGCGCCCAGATTCGGCGTGCGGCTCGGAACTTCGCAACCTCCTCAAAGAAGTCCATTCCGGAGTTGAAGAAGAAAGAAAGTCGCGGGGCGAAGGCGTCGACATCGAGGCCGGCGTCCATGCCGAGCTTGACGTATTCAAAACCGTCGGCGAGTGTGAACGCGAGTTCTTGAAGCGCGCTCGATCCAGCCTCGCGGATGTGGTATCCACTGATGCTGACGTAGTTCCAATTAGGCAGATTCTTGGTCGAGTACACGATCATGTCGCGGATAATGCGCAGATGAGCTTCAGGCGGGTAATTCCACTCTTTCTGAGCTATGTACTCCTTGAGGATATCTGTCTGAACTGTCCCCCTCAGCTGGTCAGGTTGCACTCCTTGTTTCTGCGCGACCGCAACATACATGCAGGTAAGAACCGCGGCGGGGGCATTGATCGTCATTGAAGTGCTGACCTTGCCCACGGGGATGCCAGCAAAGAGATGCTCCATGTCCTCCAGTGACGAGACAGAGACGCCGCATTTTCCTACTTCTCCAAGAGCACGAGGGTGATCTGCGTCGTACCCATAGAGGGTCGGCATATCGAAGGCTATGCTAAGGCCAGTTTCGCCATGCTCAAGCAAGTACCGGAGCCTCCGGTTTGTGTCCTCCGGAGCACCGAACCCTGAGAAGAGACGCATTGTCCAAATTCGGCCCCGGTACATCGTCGGATAGATTCCTCTGGTGTATGGGAATTGTCCGGGGAACCCAAGATCCCGGGTGTAATCGACCTGCGCAGTGTCCCTTGGAGTGTATATCCGATTCAAAGTCAATCCGGACAGGTTCTCGAATACCCTTTTTCGTTCCGGGCTGTCCGAGAGCCACGGGTGTAGAATCTTCTTCTCCCACCTCCTTTTTGCGGTCGCTATAGTTCTTCTTTGAGAGTTCGAGAGTTTATCCGATCGTGATCTATGTCTCGCTTTCAGTTGCCGTAAGGTCGCTTTCCAGAAATTCGCATTGGCCGACGGGGACATTGTCGCGTCCTACCCTCCCAGCTTCAACTCTGGGGCATAAGCTATAAGCGCTTTTTCTAGGTGTCTCTCTGACAATGTGAACCACGGACGCGTGCAAAAGTATGACATCAGCAAAAGAGATTCGGACAGATTCTGGAATTCCGGTGGATACTTGCTACAAGGGATCACCCGCTACCTCTGAAAGTACTACCGGCTCCAAACCAGGAGAGTATCCATTCACACGCGGGATCTACCCGACCATGTACAGAGAGAGAGTCTGGACGATGAGACAATACAGCGGCTTCGGCAGCGCTGAGGAGACCAATGAACGATTCAGATACCTCCTCCAGCAGGGACAGACCGGGCTAAGCGTCGCGTTCGATCTTCCCACTCAACTCGGACTTGATGCAGACAGTCCGCGTGCAAGCGGCGAAGTCGGAAAGGTCGGAGTGCCTATCAATACAATCGAAGACATGCGCACTCTGCTGAATGATATTCCTCTCGACAAGGTGAGTACTTCGATGACGATCAATTCGACGGCTCCGACTCTCATGGCGGCGTACGTGGCCGTAGCTGAGGAGAGAGGTATTCCGCCCGAGGCTCTGAGAGGAACAACTCAGAACGACATCCTCAAAGAATACGTTGCTAGGAACACGTACATCTATCCTCCGCGAGCCTCTCTCAGGCTCAGTGCGGATCTCATTGACTACTGTGCAAAACAAGTGCCGAAATGGTACCCAATTAGCATTAGTGGATACCACATTAGAGAGGCCGGAGCAAATGCTGTCCAAGAACTCGCGTTCACATTCGCGAACGCGATTGAGTACGTCAAGACATGCCTGAGTAGAGGCATGACCGTGGATTCCTTTGCACCCAGGCTTTCTTTCTTTTTTGCCTGCCAGAACGATTTCTTTGAGGAGGTTGCGAAGTTCCGAGCCGCACGCCGAATCTGGGCCGAGATAATGAAAGAAACGTTCAACGCTCAGACGAGGGAATCATGGATGTTGAGATTCCACACGCAGACGAGCGGGGAAAGCCTCACCGCAAAACAACCCCAGAACAACATAGTGCGAGTCACACTCCAAGCTCTCGCGGCGGTTCTGGGGGGGACACAATCACTCCACACTAACTCGTATGACGAAGCCCTCTGTCTGCCTACTGCAGATGCAGTGAAAATTGCCCTACGGACTCAGCAGATCTTGGCGCATGAGTCGGGAGTAGTGAAGGCTGTTGATCCGCTTGGAGGGTCATACTACGTTGAGTATCTGACCGATGAAATCAAGAAGAGGGTCAATCAGGAGATCACGAAGATAGACGCCATGGGAGGTGCCCTTGCAGCAATCGAATCCGGATACATGCGAGATGAAATCAGGCGGAGTGCCTACGACGCAAAACTGCGTCAAGATAGTGGCGACAGAACGGTCGTGGGGATAAACAAGTTCGCCGACAAAGAGACTCTAAATTTCACAATACATCGAGTTGATCCAAAGGCGGAAGCGAGGCAGCTCGAAAAGCTTCAGAAGTTCAAGAGTTCTAGAGACAAACAGAGTCTCGACCGTGCCCTACAAACACTGAAGTATGATGCGGCTACCTCCGCAAATCTGATGCCTAGCATACTCGGCGCGGTGAAGGCGGGTGCAACGAATGGAGAAATCAGTAACGTTCTCAGGGAAGTCTACGGTGAATACAAACCGAAGTTGTCGTTGTAGGAGTCAGGGGGTCCCTCCCCCAAGCTGAGCCTCTAGGATATCGTGAGACCAAGTGAAGCCAACCAGAGACCAGGATCTCAATCAGCTCATAGCTGACGTCTTGCGCGGCGATCGAAGATCACTTTCTCGTTTGATCTCAAAGGTCGAGAATGATCGAGACGCAGCTAGGCAAGCCATCAGAACATTGTTCCCACAGACCGGACGGGCCTCTGTCGTTGGAGTCACAGGACCGCCAGGTTCCGGGAAGAGCACCCTAATCGCAGCTCTGGTCGGAGAACTAAGGAAGACACAAAGAAAGATCGCCATTGTTGCCATCGACCCCAGCAGCACCTTTTCGGGCGGTGCCCTCTTGGGGGATAGGATAAGGATGAAAGACCTGACAGAAGATCCAAATGTCTTCATCAGAAGCATGGCTACGCGCGGAGCGATGGGTGGGCTATGTCGTGCAGCCACAGACGTTGTAAGGATACTGGACGCTGCGTCTTGGAACTATGTCATTGTGGAGACAGCTGGCGCAGGCCAGACCGATCTAGACATTGTCGAGCTGGCCAAAACTGTGGTGGTCGTTCTCTCTCCTGGAGGCGGCGACGAAATACAAGCGTTCAAGGCTGGTCTCATGGAGATAGGTGATGTCTTTGTTGTCAATAAGGCGGACATGCCAAGTGCAAACAGGACTCTACTCGATATTAGGGGTATGCTTCAAACCTACGGCTCCGAACGCCCCTGGCATCCCCAAGTGCTTCTTACAGATTCCCTCAAACCCACTGGAATGCACGAGCTGATGTCCGCTATTGCAGAACATCAGTCGTATGTTGCACAAGCTCACGTTACTAGGCGCGGACTCGCAGAAGGTGAAGCTCAGCTACTTGCTGCCCTCAGGGAGGAGCTGGAGTTCGGGCTCATACCTAATCTACAGAGAAGCCAAGCTTTCGCTAAGTATGGTAAGAAGATCACGGACCGCACGATTGATCCCTATACGGCCGCCTTGAGACTCATCCACACTCTCAAACGCCAATAGGGGTCAGATGGCGCGGGGTTCGCCTCGAGGACGAGGCAGTTCGTCAACTTCGGATCTGAGCGAGTATGTCTTTGTACTGTTCGTCATCGATCACTCCGGTTTGGTGTAGCTGACGTGCGATTCTTGTGACAGTCGTGAACGCGCACAGTCTTAGTTGCGCTTGCGCGAGTGCAGCAGGGCCCCCTTCCTGTCTGTCTATCAGCACAATGACGTCTTCCACTTGTCCGCCCTCTGCTCGGACAGCCTCTGCTGCTTGCAGCGTGTTCTTCCCTGTCGTTATGAGATCGTCAACCAACACCACACGGTCGCCGGGTAACAATTGTCCCTCGACTCTTCTTTCCGCTCCATGTGTTTTCGCTTCTCTTCTAACATAGAGGAAGGGTTTCGAGAGTCGGTAGGCAAGAATCGAGGCGTACGGGACTCCTGCTGTGGGAACGCCAGCGATTCTATCAAAGGATGTGATTCCAACTTTTGACCTCACCATCCTCTCGTAGATCTCAATTACTGTCTCGAGCCCCTTGGGGTCTCCGGGAATCATTCTGAGATCAATATAGTATGGGCTCAGCTTTCCACTAGATAGCTTGAATAGGCCAAACTTCGTCGCTCCTGTCTTCATGAGGATCCGGCTAAGCTCAGTCTCAAGGCCTCGTGAAGCAGTAGCTTGGGTCTTCCTTTTGTGCAAACGGACCACCGCGCTCCTGCACCTGAAGCGCTATTGTCACGGTGCTTTAATTAGTTCTGTCGTGCCTCAATGGGGGCGTCTCGGCGATATGCACTAACTCTTTGATCGGCTGATGGGCAATTGGAGTTCTGGCTGCCATACGGAAAAACGGATGTAGCCGTCGCTGTTCCGGACGAGAATCTGCTTGGGTACTTGTCGCCTCTTGAGGATTCGACAAGTCAGAATCTCGGCGAGCTAGTTCCCGGTGCACTGAATCACAAAGTGGGCGAAATGACTCTCCTAGAAGCTGCTAGCCG